>DATKXO010000072.1:0-15716 GCA_035528995.1 Phycisphaerae bacterium
GGGACTGCTTAGCCGACCAGCTTAACCTGCAGGGCTTTGGGACCCTTTTCGCCCTGGGTCAGCTCGAACTCGACCTTGGCCCCTTCTGAAAGGCTTCGGTACCCCTCACCTTGAATCTCGGACTGGTGGACGAAGACGTCCGTGCCGTCACTCGACTCGATGAAGCCGAAGCCCTTGGTGTCGTTGAACCACTTCACTGTTCCTTGAGCCATAACTGGACCTTCTAGTCAACTCGGCACGCCCAACTGGACCTAACTGAAACAACAAATGCTTCGGAAGAATCAGGACCTACACAGTGTTGGAGGTGCTCATTTCTACGGGCATTGTAGCCGGGGCCACCTCCGCTGTCAAGCCGAGATTTACCGGTTATCGAGCCCCAACCCGCCATCGTACCCGGCCGAGAGATCGGGGCGCTCCCGAGGCCGCTGTTCAACCGGGACCTTCTCATACCAATTCCAGGATGAATCTGCCGTTTCCCGAGCCGCGAGCTTCAGCTCGCGCGGTCTGTGTAGCCCCGCACACACCGACTCGCGGGACACCCAATCGGCATAATCAGACTGTGACCGGCATCAATCTTGTGCCAGGGCGTCCCGGCGAACGGGTGCGGTTCGCGATCCGGGAATGCTGACAGGTGGCCCGGGCAGATGGCGTTGTACGGGGTGAAAAACGGGTTCTGGGGCAAAACGGGGGCAAAAAACGCGGGCAGGTCAATGACCTGCCTCTCATGTTTGGCCCGTCATCCCGCCGCGACGGCCTAGCCGGGTAGGGCAGACGGGTAGGGCAGGTCAACGACCTGCCTCAACCATTCGCCCAGAAGAGAGAAGGGGCGGGAGCCGGGTAGGGCAGGTCGATGACCTGCTTCAACCATTGGCCCAGGGCAGAGCCGGGTAGGGCAGGTCAACGACCTGCCTCAACCATTTGCCCAGGGGAGAGAAGGGGCGGGAGAGAGGGGGGTGCAGGGCGTCCGGCTTACTTCTCGACGCCCCGGCCCCTCTGCGGCAACGTGTCACCATCCCCAGACGCCCACGGATCCATCGTAAAGCGATCACCCATCACCTGCTCAGCGAGCCTCAGCCGCGAAGCGGCCCCAATCGGTAGCCAGGCGTGCCAACGCCCGGATGCCGACTGCCCGGACCCCCACGCATCCACCGCGGAGCGACCGCCCAGCACGTCCTCAACCGCCGCGTCGGTCAGCTGCCCGGCTGAACCTCGAATCGATCCAGCCTCCGCCCGCCCCGGCGCCCCAAGCGAGCCACCGATGGCAGCAGGAAGGAAAGCCCGACTCCCTTACGCTCATCGATTCAAAGGGGGCGTCGACGAGGCGATATACCCGCTGTCTGAATTGTGGTAACCTGTAGCCGGCTTGCGGAGTCTGGGACGCGTTGGTGGCCATGAACTTCACCAATCTTCGGTTGGACGTGAATGCGTGCTGATGGAGTGCGTTATGGATGCGCCCCGTCGCAGAGCCGGCGGCGCGCGATGGGTGAGAGCTTCGCCGTTGAGGTCGGTAGGATGCCTGGGACATACCGTTTTCCGAGAACCGCTCTCAGGCGAATCGCCAAAGCGGCCAGAGAGGCTGACATCCATGAGCTCTGTTACGTGGTTCTTGGGCGCGGAGCTCGTGTGGAGCGCGTCTTGCGCGTGCCCAATCGTGCCGCGGACACTGTGCTGCATCACGAGATCAGAGTCGCGGACTTTGAGCGAGTTAGGCGTAAGCAGCGAGAGGCTGGACTGAAGTGTCTAGGTCTGCTGCATACCCATCCGCTTTCCGAAGCGGTTCCGGGGCCAGGGGACGTCAGTGGTTACGCTGCAGGCACCCTCCTTTTCATTTATGGAGACTGTAGCGAGGAACTGCGGGCGTACAGGCTCACGGGGGGCGGTGCCGTGTACGTGGAGAAGCAGATTGTGCTTATCTAGCCCGGTAGGGCAGGTCAACGACCTGCCTCAACCATTTGCCCAGGGGAGCCGGGTAGGGCAGGTCAATGACCTGCCTCAACCATTTGCCTAGGGGAGAGAAGGGGCGGGAGAGAGGGGGGTGCAGGGCGTCCGGCTTACTTCTCGACGCCCCGGCCCCTCTGCGGCAACGTGTCACCATCCCCAGACGCCCACGGATCCATCGCAAAGCAATCACCCATCACCTGCTCAGCGAGCCTCAGCCGCGAACCGGCCCCAATCAGTAGCCAGGCGTGCCAACGCCCGGATGCCGACTGCCCGGACCCCCACGCATCCACCGCGGAGCGACCGCCCAGCACGTCCTCAACCGCCGCGTCGGTCAGCTGCCCGGCTGAAGCCGCAAAGGGCGTCCAACGCAGCCGGCGCTTGGCCGCTGCATCCGGCATGCCGTGCAGACTGCTGAGAAACCGGTTGATGCGAGACACGAGCGGATGACGATAATCAAGCGCGGAGGCTCCTCCTCCGATCTGACAATCGGCTTTCATGGCGTCCCTGCCCTTCCCCCCGGACAAACAGAACATCGGCAGGGACGCTTTCTTATCGATCCCCTAAATCGCTAGAGTTCACGGCGTTGCCCTGACCGGCGGCGCGAACGCGAGTGGATCGAGGAAGAGGTCGATGTCCTCCGAGAATCGCTCGAACTGAGCCCCTACGTGTGGGAACGCCTGCATCGCGCGCGGCTACGTTACGGTGCAGCTTCTTTTAGCAACTCGATGACCGCCTTGTGCTTGTTCCTCTCGGCAATTGTCAGGGCCGACTGTCCACTCCGATTGACGGCCGTCTGATCGGCGCCATGTTCCAGAAGGGTCTTCACGGCACTGGCGTGACCTTTGCCCGCGGCGACTATCAAGGGCGTGTTGTCCATTCGATCCCGAAACTCGGTTTTCGCACCGGCTTCGACGAGCCTCGTAATCACCTCAGGGCTTCCGCGCCCCGCAGCAGTAATCAGAGCTCTACCGCCATCGCGCTGAACGTTCGCGCCGTGCGTCAGGAACAGGTTCACCATCTCAATGCGGCCTAGGTCCACTGCCCTGGTGAATGGTGTATCGAAGTCCATGCCTCTGCCGGCGACACCAGCATTCACATCGGCGCCGTGTTCGACGAGGTACTCGGCGATGGCTGTATCCCCCAGCATGACAGCCACGTACAACGCCGGGCGCCCGGCCCTGTCAGGGCGGTCCACAAAGGCAGCGACGGCCTGCTTGACATCCGCCTCACCATGAATGGTTGCATCGCCTGCCACCCAATCGATCACGGAGGTGACAAGGTCCTCGCAACCAGACCCGACGGCTCGGTGCAATGTGGGCTTCAAGACGCTGGCAGATTCACGGTCAATGCGAGCGCCGCGATCCAGCAACAACCGTACGATTCGAAGGCGGCGGGCGCTTATTGCGTAGTCCAGAGGTGTCCCCCCGTCCCGATTTCCTGCCTGTATCTTAGCGCCTGCGTCGAGCAGAGTTTCCACGATTGCGTAGTGTCCCTCCGCAGCGGCACTGGCTAGTGGCGTTCGCGTGCCAAGCCGCCCAATAAGGTCCACGTTGACGCCCTTCTGTATCAAAACCTGCACCACGTCATTGTCTCCGCTGGCAACGGCGTAGGACAGCGCCGTGCGGTGGCCACGCCCCACTGCGTTGGTCTCCGCACCTTTGGCGATGAGGAACTCCGCGACCTCCCGCCGTGCCAGCCACAAAGCGACGCACAGCGGCGTCCGTCCGTAGCGGTCCAGGGGCTCGAGCGCGGCACCGTGCCGAATCAGCAGTTCGGCCATCGGCTGTGTGGCTGCGAAGTGCAGACATGTACTCTCCTCGAAGATCGACTCGCGCACATCCGAACGGGTGTACGCCCTGTGTGGCTTGGGCGAGCATCTGTCACCTCCGCCATCGGTGAGCGCGATTTCTGTGGTCCCGAAGTATTCGCCCCACGGGCTGAAACGCGATACTCGTAGCGTGCCCTTGGAGCCGCCCTTGCTGTCGCTGCCTTTTCGCGGCGGCACGTATTCGATACTGGGCCCCAAAGGATCCCACCACACCCGCTCACCCGGTTTGGGCGGGATGTTCTTCCATTTGTAACGGGTAGTGGCATGCACGTCGGCGCCGTTCTCAATGAGGCATCGGGCCACGGCAAGATGATTACCGGCCACGGCGCGGTGCAGCGGCGTGAAACCCAGAGCATCCACTGTATTCACTTGCGCGCCTTCGGCCAATAAGGCCTCCACGGCGCCCAACTCTCCTGCTCCTGCAAGATCATGCAGCGAAAGCCTGGCTGTGGATTCCGGGCTGGATGGCGGAGTCACCGTTCCAGCAGGCGGATCCCTTGGGCCCTCCGTCGCCTGTGCACTGCAGTTGTGATTGCAGGCGAAACAGACGCACAACGGAACCATAAACGCCCAGACAGATCGAACCATGTTTGTCTTGTTCTTCATGTGTAGCGCCTCCTCATCAGACGGGCGGCATTGAGTCGTATTGGACTTTTCCCGTGTACCAGACCCTAACCGCCCACCCTACCAGGAGGCGCCAGTCGATTCAAGCGGACATCGAAGAGGTGTCAGGATGGAATGCCATTACTAATCGGAGCATAAGGGACTGAAGGGGGTCAAGAGACTGAGGGAGTGAAGCGGGCAAGGAAGCAGGGTCAGGCTTACTTCTTGACCCGGCGCGCGGTCTGCGGCCGTATTTCGCCATGCCCAGACGCTGACGCATGGACCGCGCAGGCATCGCCTGCCACCTGCTCAACCCGCGCGACTCCAACTGGAAACCCGCGCTGTCCCATGTATTCGGCACACGCCGTTTGAAAGTCCGCGCCGCAGTCCTCAGACCCCGCCCTACTTCGGCTTGATCGTGATCTTCTTCGGCCGGGCCGCCTCGACCTTCGGCAGATGGATCGTCAGGATGCCATCCTTGTGCTCCGCCGAGATCTTATCCGTGTCCACCGACGTCGGCAGCGGAACGCTCCGACGGAACGACCCGAACCGCCGCTCCGCGTGATAGATGTTCTCCTCCTCCCGCTCGCTCGACTCCTTCTTCTCACCCGAGATGACCAGCATGTGACCGCTCAGCGAGATGTCCAGGTTCTCCGGATCCACCCCCGGCACCTCCGCCCGGACCGTGATCTCCTGATCGGTCTCGGCCACGTCCAGCGTAGGCGCCCACCCCCGCCCGGGCGTGAACAAATCCGTCGTCATGCCCCACGGGTCGCTGAAGAACCGCTCGAACAGACGATCCATCTCCGCCCGGAACCGGGCCATCGGCGAGCTCGCCAGCGGCTCCTCCGCGTCCTTTTCGATTCCCTTATTTCGCCGGGGTATCAGATTCATGGCCGATCTCCTTATGCGGCGCAGACGCTTCCGTCGCTGCGCTTGGATGAACCGTGCGGTGACTTGTCCCTACCTGCTCTGCACAACAATCTTACGCGGTTTGCCGGCCGCCGTCTTGGGCAAATGCAGCATCAGAACGCTATTTTGGTGCTCCGCGCTATTGTATCCCCCGGCGTGGCCAGCGTCGGCGGCGTGATCGTGTGCCCGGTTTGCAGCGTGTCAGGCGAACAGCAGCGACAACGCCCACAGTCCCACGCCCACGGCGTACATGCCCGCCACGATCGTCACCCACAAGACGAGCGACGCCAGCGGAATCTCCCGCACGTTCGGGCAACGCGTGGTCTTGTAGACGATCGCGATACTCAGGCACAGCGGCAGCAGCAGAACCGCGTGCTGATGCCCGGTCATGAACACCGGTATGGTGAAGATGGTGGCCAGCAGCGCCATCATGGTCCCGCTCGCTTCACGGTCACGGCCTCGGCCCGGCGCGATCGAGTCGGTGCGTAGTCCGCCCGAACCAGAGCGTCCAGAATGGCCAGCAGATTCAGCAGACCGGCCACGCCCGTATACACGACGGCCGTCTCCACGGAGCGATGGTGCCCGGGCTCCGCTGGCCCCGCCTCGGGATGCTGTCGCAGGCTCTCGGCCCAACCGTACGCAGCCAGCCCGTTCAACCCCGCGCACGTCTGCGCCATGAACCACGTCGTCCGCCCCTTGGGATCGACGGTGTCGCGCACCCCGCCGATGGCAATCCCACCCCAGAACGTAACCGTGATGGTGATCAGATAGATCAGCCCCCGCACGCGCTCGCCAACGAAGAAATGCCCCAGCCCCGGGACCAGCCACGCGAGCAAACCCGCCAGCGGGACCCGTGCCACGGGCGGCATGTCCGAACTCACCGTCATGATCGCTCCCGAACGTACTCGCGCCCGTTCCCTCGTCGCCGAGCGGACCGCCCCGCGCGGTGCCCCTGCCCTAGCCCCCGTATGGGCACGCCCCGCCCGAGTTGCCGCACTGACCGCAAGGCCCGCCGCCATCCGGCAACCCGGACGCCGGACCCGCCTCCCGGGCCGCGAACACGCTGAGCTGCCGGACGGACCCCCCCGCGCCGCACGATGGGCAATCCACCTCGTCCCGTGACGACATGGACTTCACCAGCTCCTCGAACTCGTGCCCACACTTCCGGCAGATGTACTCGTATACAGGCATCGCTTCCCTCGGCGCAAAACCCGCGCAACCCGGGCAGTATAGGTGCCTGCCCGGCACGTCGCAACCAGGCGTCGTTGCTCGTGATTCTACCGCCGCTTGACCGCACGAACCGCCAGCAGCATCGGCCACCCCAGGTACTTCGCGGCTCGCGGAGCCACTCGCGCCGTTTCCTCGTCGGCCTTACGCTCGACGATCTCGGTCACCTCCAGCCCGGCCTTCAGGACGGCCATCAGGTAGTCCGACATCGTCGGCTCGAACGCCGACACCCGCACCTCGCTCCCGTCGTGCGGATCCCAGAACCGTGCCGTGAGTCCGGCCAGGTTCATCGCCGGGTGCAGCGCGGTCATGATCACCGAACCACCCGGCACCAGCACGCGACGAAAGTCCGCAAACGCCTCGGTCAACTGCTCCACGTGTTCACCCACCAGCGCGAACAGAACGTGATCGCAGCTCCCGTCCGCCAGCGGAAGCGGCGTCGGAAGCGCGTGCCGGCAGAACAGCACCCGCCCCCGACCGATCTTCTCCACGGCCCGTTGCATCATCCCCGTCGAAAGATCCAGCGCCACGACCGACGCACCGGCCTCCACCAGCCAGCGAGTGTGCCGCCCCGTGCCGCAGCCGATGTCGGCCACCCGCCGTCCGCCCACGTCGCTCAGCCAACGCCGCACGATCGGCTCCTCCAGCACGAACAGCGGATTCCCATCCGTGTCGTAGACCTCCGACCAGCGGTCGTAACCCTCCCGAACGGGCAGATGATTAGCCTCGGTCATGGCTGAAATTCCTGTGCCCCGAAACGCGCCTCACGATACTGAGAACGCTACCCACTCTCTTCGCCCACTTCAACCGCCGCTCCCTCAATCTGCCGATAACACACGCGATACCGATGCCCGTCCTCACCGCGACAGATCGAGCCCTGCCCCCGGTCGTGCCCCAGCCGACCACGCGTCCACCGCTCCGCGGCGAGCGACTGACGCCACGCGACCACCGGTTATGGGACGCCTTCGTCTCCCGCCACCCCCAGGGCAGCTTCTTCCACACCACGGCCTGGAACGAGTCGGTCGCCGCCGCGTTCGGCCACCAGGTCATCTACCTTGCGGCCCGCCGGGGGGACCACCTTGCGGGTATTCTACCCCTGGCCTGCGTCCGCAGCCTCCTGGCCGGCACCATGCTCGTCAGCGTGCCCTACGCCATCTACGGCGGAGTCCTGGCCGAAGATGACCGGGCGCCCGCCGCCCTGCTGGCCGCGGCCCGCGACGAGGCCCGAAGCCTCGGCGCCCGTTGCATCGACCTGCGTTCCCAAAAACCCGCGTTCGCCGACCTCCCGCGCATCGATCGTTACGTCACCTTCAGGCGCAACCTGCCCGACGCCCCGGGCGACGTCCTCGCCTGGCTGCCGCGGAAGGCCCGCGCCGCCGCACGCAGCGCACGCGACAAGCACGGCCTCACCGTACGCTTCGATGACCGGCAGCTACCCCAGGTCTGGCGACTCTACGCACACAGCATGCGCCGCCTGGCGTCGTTGAATTACCCCTACCGATTCTTCCAGGAGCTGATCGCCCGGAGCCCGTCGTCGCACCTGGTCTCGATCGTCTACGACGGCCAACGCCCGCTCGCCGGCCTGGTCAGTTTCATCTTCGGCGACACCGTCCTGCCCTACTTCGTTGGATCGACCGACGCCGCCCATCGCCTCAACGCCTTCAACTTCATCTACCTGACCTTGGCCGAGCGCGCCGTCGAGATGAACCTGCGTGTCTTCGACTTCGGCCGCTCCCGGATCGACAACCCCGGCTGCGTCAACTTCAAACGGTTCCAGGGCTTCGAGCCGACGCCCCTGGGCTATCAATGTGACCTTCTACCCGGCCACCACGCACCCGACCTGACGCCCGACAACCCGAAGTTCGGCCTGGCCCGAAGGGTCTGGCCCCGACTGCCCGAGGTGCTTACGCGCTCGCTCGGCGCCTGGCTATCCAGGCACGTGCCCGGCTAGCCGCCAGGGACGATGATATGAAAATCCTCTACCTCGCTCATCGTCTGCCGTACCCGCCCAACAAGGGCGACAAGATCCGTTCGTTCCACCAGCTCGAGTACCTCTCGCGTTGCCACAGCCTGTGGTGCGCCTGCTTCGTCGATGACCCGGACGACTTCCAGCACGTCGACCGGCTGCGCGGCTACTGCGAGGACCTCGCCGCATTCCCCTTGGACCGAACCGTGGCCACCGCCCGAGCCCTGGGAAGTCTCGCCCGCGGCCGCACGCTCACCGAGGCCTACTTCCACACCCGCCGCATGTCGGCCACCGTCCGGAACTGGTCGGAAACCGTCGGCTTCGACGCCGTCCTGGCCTTCTCCTCCAGCGTGGCACCGTACGCCCTGGCCTGCAACGCCCCGCGACGCGTCATCGACTTCTGCGACTGGGACAGTGCCAAGTGGCTGGCCTACGCCCACCGCAGCAGCGGCATCAGGGCTCGCCTGTTCGACATCGAGGCTCGGCGCCTGGCTCGGCGCGAAGCCGAGTGGATTCAAGCCTTCGACGCCTCCGTCATCATCACCGACGCCGAGGCCGCCGAGGTGCATGACCCCAGCCTCCGATCGCGAATCACCGTAGTCGGAAACGGGGTCGACTTGCGCCCATGCGTTCCGCCGCCGGCCGAGCCCCGCGTCGGCTTCGTCGGCGCCATGGACTATCCGCCCAACGTCGATGCCGTTTGCTGGTTCGTCGACGAAGTCTGGCCCGTCGTCCGGCAGCGCGTTCCCGAGGCCACCTTCCGAATCGTCGGCCGCCGCCCGACCGCAAAGGTAAAGGACCTGGCCGACCGACCGGGAATCGAAGTGACCGGCGAAGTCCCGAACGCCGGAACCTGCATCGACCAATTCGCCGCGGCCGTCGCCCCGCTGCGCATCGCCCGCGGCATCCAGAACAAAGTGCTCGAAGCCATGGCCGCCGCTCGACCCGTCGTCCTCACCTCGCTGGCGGCCGAGGGCATCGACGCCTGCGACGGCCGCGACTACGTCATAGCCGACGGCCCCCGTGCCACCGCATCCGCCGTCGCCTCGCTGCTGCGAGTCCCGCGGGGAGCGGCCGCCATCGGTCGATCGGCCCGAGCCTTCGTCGAAGAACATTTCAACTGGGACCGAGAGGGCGCCAAACTCGACGCCCTGCTGACCACGCCGCGCCCCCTGCGAACGCCTCCGGCGACACCGACCGTCCCCCGCCCGCCCCAGCCGACCCCGGTCCCCGTTTAACACCGCCTGCACACCCGTGGGTGGTGGGTGGCACCACGCAGAGACGTAGGGTGCGCGGAGCAAAGCACAACCCGCCACCCGCCTTCCAGTACCGCAACCGTTCAGTACCGCGCCTGGCCGGTGGCAGAGCCCGGTAAGGCGGTGAGCAGCCACATGGTCATTCGCTACAAAATGATGGAGGGTCAGCCGTAGTTTTCAGAACTCCACGCTGACCTGAGTTACCTCATCATCGACAGTTTCAAGCCCAGACAGCGATGATGGCTTGACGGACGCGGTCCAACCTGAGGCGCATTGAACAAGGGCGAGCCTTGTGGGCTGCCCCTTGTATGCTGTATCACGGACGGCAAACGCAGCAATAACCCAAAGTGAACCCGCTTTCCTTCTCCTCGACTTTACAGGACCCGGTCCCCGACGACACTTCGCACGGGGCCTTCACTGAACTGACAACACTTCCCTCGCCGCACATGGTCTCACAATCATCCCCAAAGGAAAGGCCGCCACAAACAGCAAAAGTGGCTACCGGCTCACCGGGCGGTCCCTGCTCCCCCTGTGGTCCGGGCGGTCCCTGCTCTCCCTGTGGTCCGGGTGGTCCCTGTTCTCCCTCTGGTCCCTGACTATTCCCCCTCCCAGAACTAGCCGTTCCGGCCCCGCAGCCAACCAGGCCAGCAATGAGAAGAGGGAGTATCAACGCGGTACAAACCCCGTACCACAACCCTGCCTTTTCGTTTCCGCTCACCGCCCTCCTCCTATCGAGATGGCTCCCTTCTGATGCTACGTCCGCATCATACAGACTTCGCCCATCTCGTCAACGGGTTAACGGACGCCTCGGAAGGAGAAGGGGGTCAGAAGGAGAAGGGGGTCAAAGGAGAAGGGGGTCAGGCTTACTTCTTAACCCGACGAGCGGTCTCCGGCAGCGCGTTGCCCTGCTCAGACCCCTGCGCATCGACCGCGGGGCGAGCGCCCATCACGTCCTCAACCGCCGCGTCGCCCGCCCGCCCGGCTGAAACCGCCAAGCGGCGCCAGTCACTAGCCAGGCGTGCCAACGCCTGGTTCGCCTCATCCTGGAACAAGTATTACGTTTCGCCCGCCTCGTCGGCCGCGCCCTGCCCGATCGTGAAAATCCGATTCTTCCCCGCCTGCTTCGCTTGGATCAACGCCTGGTCCGCCTTGCGGATCAGCTCCTCCCGCGTCGTCGCGTCCCACGGAAATGTCGCCAACCCCCCGCTGATCGTGATCTGAGCATCGGGCAGACGCCGCTGCACGGTGAACTCCGCCGCCCCAAGTTCCTGCGTGAACCGTTGCAGCACGAGCAGCGCGTCCGCCGGGTGCGACGACTCCGCCGCTCGTGGCTCCTCCGCGTCCCAGAACACCACCGCGAACTCGTCACCCCCGTAACGAGTCACCAGATCGTGTTCCCGGCAGTGGCGGCGGAACAGGTTGGCCGCCAGCCGAATGATCTCGTCGCCCGCCTCGTGCCCGCAGATGTCGTTGTACGTCTTGAAATCGTCGATGTCGAAGATCAACAGCGTCACGCAGAAGCGCTCCGCCTCGGCCTTCATCAGCATGTCGTCCAGAAAACGCAGCAGATACCGTCGGTTCGGCAGACCGCTCAACTCGTCCGTCATGGCCAGCTTGCGCCAGTGACGATGACGCGACGCCAACTGCGTCAACTGGGCCGTCAACCGGGCGTAGTGCCGCAGCTTCTCGATGTCGGCGCTGCTGTACGGTCGACCGGCCCGCGGGCCCAGACTGATCTGCCCGATCGTCTTCCCCGCCGACTCGATCGGCTCAACCAGGACCGGCTCCCCCAGGGCTTGACCGGCGGCGACCACCGAGCCGTGAACGACCACGGTCACCCCGTCGGCCCCCGTCGCGAGTTGGGCCAGTTCGGCCAGCCGTTGCAGCGTCGCCGTCGGCTCGGATTCCAGGTTCGCCAGCGTGTCGGCCAGGGCGTCGAGTTCGGTCATCGTGGCGGCCGGCGCCTGCGCCGCTACGCCCGCTGGCGCCGCGACCGTCGGCGCCCGGCCCAAAGCGTTGTCCAGTTCGTCGGCCTGGATCGGGAACAGGATGTAGTCGTCCGCCCCGCCAGCCAGCGCCGCCCGGGCCACCGGTTCCGACTCCGGGCGGCAGCACAACAGCAGCCGCGTCCGCTCGCCCGCCGCCTCGCGCAGACCCGCCACCGCGTCCGACAACTGCGGCGTCGGTCCGTCCACGTACGCCACCACGGTCTGGGCCGGCCGCTCCGTCAGGGCCGATATCCCCGCCAGATACGTGTCCGCCGACGTGATGTCCCAACCGGGATAACGACGACGCAGCGCGTCGGTCAGGCCGCCATGATCGCCCACCACCAACAGGTGGTCGTTGGGCAGGATCGGTTTGGTCGTCGCGCTCGCCACGGTCAACGCCGTTTCCTCCCTTTGCCGCGACCCTTGGCCGGGTCGTCCGCCTCGCTGTCACCCATCAAGGCCGCAAGTTCCTCGGGCGTCAGCAGGGGAGGCTCGGGCTCGAGTTCGCGCTCGGCCGGTGGCGATGGTTTGGCGCTTGCCGGCGTGCGTTTCGGCGGGAGGCGCGTTGGCCCGCCGTCATACCGCAACCACGGCACACGGACGGGTCGACTCGGTTCCTCCTGCTCCCCCGCAGAGCGATCCCCGCTGTCCGTGACCTCGCCCGGCGCCGCCAAGTCTTCAGGGGCGGGTTCCGCCGTAGGCTCAGCGGCAGGCTCCGATCGCGCGGACGCCGCCGGCGCAACCTCCTGGCGAACCGCCGGTGTCGGCGCGAAGTAAGGCAGCGCCTTATCCACGGTCTCCGGCCGAATCGTGTCCTTGGCTCCAAGGTGCTGGGCCAGCTCCAGCTTCGACTGCGCGTGCGCCTGCCCGTAGACGTAGACCGGCACGCGACGGTGGCGGCGCACCGCCAACTGGAAGAACTCCGACTGTGCCGTGTCCATCAGGTCCACGCAGACGATGACCGCGCAAAACTGCCCGCGCTCGCTGCCACCCAGGCGGGCCAGCGCCCGATAAACGTCCGGGCAGCCCACCACTTCGCAGTGCGCCGCGCGCAGGGCCGCCTCCATCCGCGCCGCCGGGGCGTAGGTCGATGGTGCGACGTGCAGAACACGCCGGCTAGCCGTGCTCTGATCCTCTGTCAAGCTCGCCCCCCCAGATAAACGCTACGAACGGGGAAATACCGCCCAATTGAAAGTTTAGGAAGGCTTTAAGGATACGTCAATTTCCAAACCCAAAACCCTTGTTCCTGAGCCCCCAGCGCGGTGATCGCTCTCAGACCCCTCTGAAGGTGATCGCGCGCCAAGTTATATATAGGGCACGAGCGCGTTTTTCGCCGCCGCCCTCCCGATGCGGGCCTGTTTCCCGCATCGAGCGGTCCTCGATCGGACCGGTGCCCGACTGGCGGACGGGCCCGCCAACGCGGGTCCTGAACAGGAGGATCGGACTATGGCGGGATGGGATCACATCGGAACTGTGATCGCGGTCACCGCGCCACTCGTCGGCGCTCCGTTGGCTGCCATCACCTTCCACGTACGCACGCTTCGCGAGCACCTGACCGGCCGGCTGGCCGCTCTCACCCAGCGGATCGATCACCTCGACCGGTTGATCGACAGCCTCGCCCGCCGGGTCCGAGAAGTGGATCGGGACTTTGTCAACAAGGAGGAATGGATTCGGGAGAGCATGTTGGCCCGCGGAGAGCGACAACGCCTCGGCGAGGCCGTGGTCCGGTTGGAGACACAAAAGGAGACGACCTGCGACGGCCTCGCCGCCGCCGGTCGCATGGATCGGATGGCCCGCGCCGTTCTGGCCGCCTCGCAGAAGTTCGAGTCCGCATTCGGCGGAGTCGGTGCGACAGCCGCTAGGCAGCGGCGCCGTCGGGAGGAACCAAGCTGATGCCGAACGGAAGAATGACCTGGTTGATCAAACGTATTCGCAACGAAACCCTCGTGGCCCTCAAGATGCTCTACCCCGCGCCCTTGCAGGCCGAGCAGCTCTTTCGAAGTCTGCTCTGTCTCTTCCCCACCCTCGAGTGGGACCCCTTTCGTCGCGATCTGACCTACCTGTGCGAGAAGGGCTACCTCCAGCGCGTGGTGGCCGACGTCGAGCGTGATGAGCGGCTCACGCCCTGGCGGAAACGCTGGTTCCGGCTCACCTCCTCGGGCCTCGAGGTCGCCGACCGGCTCATCGATGACCCCGCTCTGGATCAGGAACGATGACCACCCGAGCCCAAAGAAGAAACCGCAGAAGGTGGCCGGCGAGACCCGCCGGTGGACAGACCCTCACACCTGTCCATCCCCAAAGGCCCCCGCCCGAGTCCGCCCGGGATGCTCCACGGATCGACGGCACTGAATCGCGGAAGTCGGTGGCGCGGGACGCAGGTCAAATCGGCGATGCCCAATTGCGGCGGCCGGTTGCCTGCGACCCAAATGCCACCGGCGAAGCCGGGCCGACCGACAACGCCGGCCCGCCCGAACCGGGTGCCACAGAGACGGCACTCCAACAGCAGGAGCTGCGCCGTCGATGGCGCGAAGCCCGGCAGATCGTGCGCGAAATCGTCGGCCGCCAGGACGAACACGACCCGCGTATCTGGGAACACGGGCTCTACTTGCTCTGGCTCTGGTTGGCCGTCGAGTACGTCGTCGTCCGCCGCGACGACATGGACAGCGCCGAGCTCGCCGCCCTGTCCAAGATGATCTTCGACCAGCGCAAGCTGAGCCTCGAACAGGCCAAGCAGCTTCGAAAGGCTGCCGGCCCGGAAGGAGGTGATACCGCCGACACGACCAAATTGCCCGAACACTTCGGCGAGCTCGTCCGCCAGATCTACGGGACGAACTTCCAGGACGATGCCGCCCCGGGCGAGTCGGCCACGCCAGCTCCGGGCGGGCAAACCGATGCGGGCGTTATACCAGTTGCAGGATGAGTCCGCCGCTTTACGAGCCGCGAACTTCAGTTCGCGCGGCCTGTCGCGTTCCGTACGGGCCGAATTGGGGGGCACCCAATCGGCACAACCGGACTGTAGCCGGTATTAGTAGGCTCCCGCGGAACGGAAAAACGATTATGGGGGATCAAAAAACATGAACGACGCAACAACATCCAGACCGTCGCTTCGCAGACACGAAGCTGTCACCGCCAGGGCAGGGCGCCTCGCCCTCCTGTTGCCCGCCTGCCTCGTCGTCGGCTGCTCCCAGAGCACGCCCGCCGAACTGGCCCAGGACTCGCAGCAGAAAACCGTGACGCCCACCTCCGCCGACCAGGAGGCCCAGCAGCAGGGCTCCTGGATCGGCGAGCTCAACATCCTCTTCCTCAACGATCCCGGCGGAACGGGCTTGACCGATGACGGCCTGCTCGCCGGCACCGCACTGGCCAGTTCGGGCAGCGACCCCGATGGCCGGCCATGGGCGACCAACGCCGGACACGTCCAGGGCGGCAATTCCGTCGTCATGACCGTGACCACCGGTGGCACGACCACCGGGCAGGAGGCGTCGGCGGCCGGGACGGCCACGGCGCACCAGGCGCCCTCCGCTGCTCAACGGCAGTCGCCCACCCAGTCGCCGGAAACCAGCTTGGCCGCCTCCATTCCGGTCGCCCTGTGGGGCGGAATGGCCGACGCGGCCTCCACCGCCGCCCAGGGTGGTGACGCCGCCAGCGAGAAGACCAGCGCCAACACGCAACGCTGGCTCCAGACCCTCGCTGAGAAGCTCCAGGACCCTGACTTCGTGAACGCCCTCAACGAGCTCTTGGGCGTCGCCGATGCGGACGCCGCCCAGGATAAGTCGGAGGGACGCAACGGTGCTTAACGCCATGAAGATGACCCTGATCGGCCCGCGTCAGGAGGTCCGCCGACTTTTCGACGGCGCGGGCATCGTGAGCGTGAAGGAGGTGACCATTGTCATACTGACGCCACGCCTGGAGGATAAGATCGCAGAGGCGAATGGCACTGCCGCAGTTTTGAGCTCGTAGGAGGGTGGTAGGATGGCGTTGGGCGTACAAGGAGA
>DATKXO010000073.1:0-2424 GCA_035528995.1 Phycisphaerae bacterium
CTCGGCTCTTGGGTTCCGCCTCCGGGGCGGGCGCGGCGGCATCCTCGTGGAGTGCCGTGGCCCGCTGGCCGACCAACTGTTCGCCGTCAAGGACGCCGTCGTGGGCAAGCGCGTGACCGTCTGGGGCGCGGTGTCGGACCGCAGCTTCACGCCGAAGGGCAAGCCGGAGGTCACCTACCAGGTACTCGCCGCGCATCGCCTACACGCACCCGATATCGGCACGCTGCCCAAGGACGCCACTCCCGACGCTGACGGGGCTCCTGAGCCGTCTGGGACGGCCACGGGCGATGCTGCGATGAACCTTGAGCTGGAGTCTCTGGAATGGTGATCTTCCTCGCCGGGCTGGCCCTGTTCCTGCTGGCCCTCGCCGTCGGCGGCGTGCTGGTGGACTGGCTCGACCCCCTCGACGAGCGGGCCGACGCCCGACGGCGCAACCGCCGATGAGCGCCCTGCGGATCAGCCTGCCGGGCTACCTCCAGCTCATCGACCAAGGGCCGGCGCACTACGTCGCCATCCGGGGCCGGGCCACGCTGCGCGGGCACCTCGCCCGCCCGGCTCCCGCCATCACCGAGGCGCTGCGCGAAAAGTGGCGCAAGGACAAAGAGCGGCAGCGGAGCGCGTCATGAAACCGGCGCAGCTCCGCCTCCTCGACATCGACCGGACGCCCCGGCTGTATCACGACTCCATCACGGCCGCGGCCAACGCCAAGGGCTGCATGGACGTGGACACCGTCAAGGGCTGTACCGAGGGGATGAAGAGCGAGCCGGGAGGCTGCTACGGCGAATGCTACGCGGCCAAGATCGCAGTCCGCTACGGGATCGAGTTCGGGCACAGCGTGTCCCGCGGGTTCGTTGACCAGTGGCAGCACCGGGACATCCTGATCCGGCAACTCCGACAGCACCCGCTGTCCTGGTATCGCATCGGCGTCATGGGCGACCCGAGCCACGACTGGCCGCACACGATCTCTGTCATCAGCCGCCTGCGGTGGGCAGAGAAGACGGCGGTGGTCGTCACCAAGCATTGGAAGACCCTGACCGACGATCATCTCTCACGGCTCATGGATCTCGACGTGGTCGTTCACACGTCCACCAGCGGGCTCGACACCGAAGCCCAGACACGGCACCGCGTCGGGCAATACGAACGGCTCCGGCATTACGGGATACGGAGCGTCAACCGGCTCGTGACCTGTTCCTTTGGCACCTCCGAGTGGGCGCGCGAAGGACAGAAGCGGCAGGACCGGCTCCTGGCACTGGGCCCGGTCATCGACACGCCACTGCGCGTGTTGCCAACCAATCCGCGCGTCGTGAGTGGGGAGCTTCTCACGACCCGTCGGGTGGACTCGTTGGGCGGCGGAACACTGCTGTCGCTTCACGACCCCGACGTATTCCTCGGCAACTGCGCCGACTGTCCAGACCAGTGTGGAGTACAGGGAGATCCGATGAAGAACGCGCCCGTGGTCGATCAGGCCTACCTATTCGCGATGGATGACGTGCCATCCGAAGAGGCAGCGGCCGAGGTGGCACCAACCGGAGACATCGAGTTCCGGCACGTCGAGAGCGTCATCGGCTCCGGGTTCGAGGAGCAGGTCGCGGCCCTCGCGCTCGAGGATGGCATCGCGCACCGGGCGGCCAGGAAGAACATGCAGATCCACTCCGCGATCATCCTGCTCATCGGGGGCGAATTCGCCGGGTTCATGACCTTTCAGGACAACCGCAAGGTCGGCGAGTTCTGCATGCTTCAGTCGGTCATCCGGCCCGACCTGTTCACCCCGGACCTGTACCGGCAGATGGTGACGGCCGTCATGGCGTGCAACACGGCCGAGCTGCCGATGCTCATGACGACCAATCCGAAGAGCAAGTTCGAGACTCCGAAGATGTACGAGAGCCTCGGGTTCGTGACCTACCTCAAGGCGTCGGGCTTCGAATACATGCTGGCGGGCGACTCGGCATACCACCGGCTGAAGACGCTGGCGCACATCACGATGACCAACGTGTGGAACAGCACGAAGGGCGACTGGCTCAACCTCAAGCGCGAGTGGAACGCGCGCATCGACGAGGCGGGCGAGGTCACCGAGATCCCCAATCCGGCGTTCGCCACTCGTGAGGGCTGCTGGCAGGGCGAGAGCGGCTTCGCCAACGTCGTGACCGGCCGCTCCCATAACGGGAACGCATCGGTCCTCGACCCCGTCGCCTGTGAGGTCATCCTGCGGATCTTCACGCCGCTCAAGGGCCGTGTCTACAATCCGTTCGGAGGTGGGGTCCAGTTCGGGTTCGTGGCCGGCGCCAGCGGGTATGAGTACCTGGCGAGCGAGATCCGGCAGAACCAAGTGGACGCGAACAACGCCCTGTGCGCCCAGTTCGAGGGCGTCAAGTGGGTCCAGGCGGACAGCTCAACCTATGAGCCGGACGGCAAGTATGACCTCGT
>DATKXO010000074.1:0-19029 GCA_035528995.1 Phycisphaerae bacterium
CTCGAATCGTATACTCTGGGCGTCCCCCAAGGCCAAAGTCGGGGCCTCGACCCAACGGAGAACGGCCAAATGAAAGCCTGCCAGTGGCTCGCCTGCTCATGCGTGGCGGTTCTGCTCTGTGCGGCGCCCCGCCCGGTCACCGCTCAGGAGACCGACGCCCCCGCCGACGACGCCAAGAAACAGGACGCCCCCGCACCCGAAGCACAGCCGGCCGACAAGGACACCCCCGCCCAAGAGGCCTCCGAGCCCGACGTCACGCCTCTCGAGGCCAAGGTCATCGAGGTCGTCGGTGACGTCACCCAGGCACCGGCCGGCACCTCGCCGCTCGATGCCGGCGCCTGGAAGCCCGTCAAGGTGGACGACGCGCTCTCCGCCGGCACGCTCATCCGCACCGGCATCCGCTCGCGGGCCATCATGCTTTTCGGCAAAGAGAATCTCGTCAGTGTCAAGGCCATGACCCTCGCCTCCATCAGCGACTTCTACCAGACCAAGGACGCCAAGGTCATCCGTATGGGCCTGGGCTACGGCACCGTCCGCGGCGGATCCACCGAGGGCACCCTGCGCAGTGACCTCATCATCGACTCCACCGTCGCCACCCTGGCCAAACGCGGCACCGAAGGATGGGAGATGCAGGTCGAGCCCTACACCGGCCGCTTCACCATCTCCCTCGCTCGCGAGGGATTGGTCGAGGCACTCCAGAAGGCCACCGGCCAGCGCAGCCTGGTCCGACCCGGCCAGTACGCCACCGAACTCAACATTGGCAAGATGTGGATCAACCAGGAACGCTTCGACCGCAGTGTCAAGCTCGTGGCAGCCGAGTCGATGACCACGGCCGACCTCGACTTCGCCACGGCCCAGTCCCGCGGCATCGGAACCGTCGCCCCCGGCGCGGGCACCGAGGCCGTCAGCTTCGCCCAGCGCTCCCCCCAGCGCGATTTCGTGGTCGATCAGGTCGTCGATCAGCGGGCCCAGGCCATCCGCGACGCCCTCCCCGACCTCATCGTCATCGAGCAACCCGTCATCCGCCGCCCGGAGGGCAACTTCGGCGTAGGCCACACCTTCCGCGTCCTAGTCCCGGAGTCCAACAGCGCCAAGAGGAGCCACCGCTTCCTCCCCCGCCCCTCACAAGACGACGTAAACCGCTGGATGTCCAAGCGCCACCGAACGCGCCGCAACTGACCCCGCCTCCGCAAACGGCCCGCCCGATTCCTACCGGGTTGTCCGGAACGGAGCTCGTTGTCGTTTTTCGGGCCCCCGCGCTACGGGCAGGTTGGCGCGATGTTCCCAAGCCGCGATTTCACCGACGAGCTGTCGGCCGTGCTGATAAACCCGTCCCTGTTCACGTCGTATTGGGCGTTGGCGGCGTCAACCAACTGGCCCAGCCGCTGCTTCAACGACGAGGCGTCGGCCGTGTTTATGTAGCCATCGCGGTTCGCGTCGCCCTCCAGCAAGGCGACGGGACAAGTATCTATGACGATGTGGCCGCGGTCCGAACGCATACCGGCCAGGCCGATCCTGCAGCAGTCCTGGTTCGGAAGGGGCATGTCGAAGTCGAGGATGACCGTCGTCCCACCGGACAGCGAGGCCGCGACGTTGCCGTCGTAGACGTGGGCGTCGCAGGCCACCTGCACGTGCTCATCCTTAACCGACGCCGGGTCGAGGGTGTCGCCAAGGTCCACCTCGAGCCGCGTGACCCGCCCCAGACGAGGCTCGACGCCGCCCTGGCCTACCTCCAGACAGAACGTCCCCGCGACGCCGTGTGTCTGGCAACTGCGCACCGCCAGGATCTCCACGGCCTCACAGTCGTCAGGCACGCAGTTGGCGTTGCTGTCCTGGCTCGTTCCCTGGTAGACGTCCCAGAAGTCCGGAAGCCCGTTGCTGTTGCAGTCCGTCCAGTCGCACTCGTCCGGACAGTCGTTGGCGGGGTCAACGTCCAGGCTTGGCCCGCCCGCGATGTCACACTCGTCCGGCACGCCATTGCTGTTGCAGTCGTTCCACAGCAGCTCGCACTCGTCGGGCACACCGTTTGTCTGGCAATCCTGGCTGACAGTGCCGTTGCCGTCCGGGTCGCTCGGATCGACGTCGCACTCGTCGGGCAGGCCGTTGGGCTGACAGTCCTGACTCGTCCGGTCCACGATGTCGGAGATGTCCAATACGCCGTTGGTGTTGCAGTCGCACAGGCCAGCGAATACATACACAAAGCCAACTTCGCCGCTGACGCCGTTGCCTTTATGTGGAGCGCCGATTGCAGCAGTGTAGTTGTCAATGGACACCCCGTAGCTGAACTCATCCTGGGTTGCGGCGTCCGAGGCAGACAGCTTGACTTCCTCAACCCAGTTGAGTCCGTCGAAACGAAAAACGTACGCCGCTCCAGCGTTATCACCACTGACGTTGTCCCAGGGCGCTCCGATGATCATCACACCGCTGGAGACGGTCGCCGCCCGGCCGAACACAGCATTCGTCTCGCAGTCGGAGGCCGTCAGCTTGGCTTCTTGCTCCCAAGATGATCCGTTGAACCGAAAGACGTATGCCGCGCCGGAAGCGTCGCCGCACGTGTCGTCATCCGTAGCCCCGATTACAGCAATTTCTCCTGAAAGGCCGACCGACCAACCGAAGCCGATACCAGGTGGCGGTCCCGGATCCGCTGGCAGTAGTATGTGTGTCTCCGTCATATCCTCCCAGCCGCTCGGCGGCCTGTCGAACACATACGCCGCCTCGGCGCCGGGCGCCCCAACCAACACGGTGTCGCTGGCGGTGGCAACGCAGAATCCGAACTGGCTAGCATCATCGGACGCGGTCAACTTTGCAGTCTCCGTCATGTTCTGCCAACCGGCAGGTGGTCTCTCAAACACATAGACCGCTTCGTGATCACCGCCCGGACTTCCACCTTGCCCATCCGCCCCCGCGACGACTGTGTCGTCGACTATAGCTACAGACACGCCCAGCCTGTGCCCCGCCATACCGTCAGACGCCAGCAGTTTGGCTCGTTGGATCCAACTCGCCCCGTCAAACACAAACACGTACGCAGAACCGGACAACCGACCATTGTCCTCATCCGCAATAGCCCCGATAACCGCCGTGTTGCCTGAGATGTCCACGGAGTACCCGAAGTAATCACCGCTGACGCCGTCGTTGGCCAGGAACTTGGCCTCCTGTGTCCATTTCGTGCCGTCAAAACGAAACACGTACGCCGCACCGGCGTTGCCGCCGTTGTCGTCTTCGCCTTGTGCTCCAACAATGAGGGCGTCTCCACAGATTGCCACGGACTCACCAAGCGCGTCACCGCCGTCTCCGTCAATCGCTCCCAGCTTGGCAAGCTCCCACTGCTCGCATTCATCGGGCACCCCGTTGCCGTTACCGTCCTCGCTTGTGCCCGCGGCGATGTCGCACTGATCCGGCGTGCTGTTTTGGTTGCAGTCGTTGTTCTGGAGTTGGCATTCGTCTGGGATACCGTCGGTCTGGCAGTCCTGGCTCGTCCCGACCACGATGTCACACTCGTCGGGGACCTCGTTTCCGTTGCAGTCGTTGCCCGCAAGTTGACACTCGTCCGGCACTGTGTCTGGTTGGCAGTCGTCGCTCGTGCCCGCGCTGACGTCGCACTCATCCGGAAAGCTGTTACCGTTACAGTCCGGACTCGTCCCCCGACCAAGATCGCATTCATCAGGGGCGCCATTCGTATCGCAGTCCTTGCTCGTTCCACCGGCGATGTCATCTCCATCTGGGCTGCCGTTGCCGTTGCAGTCGCCCGGCCAGCATCCGACATCAAGCGCGCCGATCAAACCGCACTCGGGTTGCTGCGAGGGGAGGCAAGGCGAACCACTATCAAGATAGCAGCCGCCCGTGTACGGGTTGCACAGCAGCGGGTCTTGCGAGATGTTGTCGTTGATGAGGTCTTGTCCTGCGATGCACCCGACGTAGTCGCCTCCCGCATTGCCGTAGATGTCGCAGCAGTCGACCATGGCGCTCCCACAGTCGATGGCCTCCCCCTCGGTGGAGATTGCGATAATGGTCTTCGCAAGCGTAGCACTGCTACATGACACACCGCCCCCCGAGGGGGCACTGTTGGCGGCAAGCGTGCAGTTGGTGAGCACCGCTGCTCCTTCGGCCCAGATGGCTCCCCCGCTGGCCTGAGCATGGTTGTTGGAGAGAACGCAGCCTGTGAACGTGGCGCTATCCGTCGAAGTGTTATGGACGATCGCCCCCCCGCTCCCGAGCGTGGAGTTCCCGTGGATCAGACAGTTCGTGCATTCAAGCGCACCGCTGCCGTTGTATATGGCGCCCCCCCAGGCACTGGCCGTGTTATCTGTCAGCGTGCAATCGGTCAGCCTGAGATAGGCCTGGCATGACGCTCGGATCGCTCCACCGATGGACCCCGAATTGGCGTGGAACGTACAGTTGATCAGGCGGGCCAATTGAGGAGTGGCTAGGTACAGGCCGCGGCCTGTGTTGCCGGTGAAGACGCAGTCGTTTATCTCAATCGTCCCCGTATTGGCGTACCAAGCCGCCCCCGAGTTCGAGCTGGTGTTGTTTGACAGGATGCAGTTCTCGATGGTCGGCTCGCTGCCAGAGCATCGGATGGCACTGCCGGGTGAATCATCCTCG
The DNA here is from genome assembly GCA_035528995.1 of Phycisphaerae bacterium. GTDB lineage: Bacteria > Planctomycetota > Phycisphaerae > UBA1845 > UBA1845 > DATKXO01. The sequence goes on from DATKXO010000074.1 coordinate 4,603, forward strand.
TGTCCGTTCGTGATCGTGACGCCGCGCAGGATGGAACCACCGCCCTCATCGGAATGGAAGTAGAACCCTCGGTGTGGATCGCTCTCGCTCCCCTGGCAGTCGATGATGCAGGCTTCCGGGTTGTCGCTCTGCGAGCGGACGGTGATGGCCTTGCCGTGGTAGTCGATGTCGCGGTTACCGTAGCCGGTGAACGTGCCGTCGGTGAGCAGGACCTCCATCCCGTCGGACACCGCGTCGACGGCGCCCTGAATCGTCGGATAGTCTCCCGACCCGTAGGGATTGACCACAACACCGGCCCCGGCGATCAACTGGCAGTTCGAATCGCAGATCAAACCGTCCGGCGGATCGCACTGCTCGCCCGATTCCACGACGCCGTTCCCACAATAGGGGCAATCCACGGTCGCGCAGAAGTTGCCGTCGCCCTGATAGTCCCCGGTGCAGTACGCCTCGCCGACCACGTCCTCACACGAGCCGTCGGAATAGCAGCAAGCGCCCTGCGGCTGCGGACAGGGGCTCGGGCTGCACGTCGTCCCATCCCCCTGGTACTCACCCGAGCAATCTCCTGCCCCGCCGACCTCGCCGCAGGCACCGTTCGCATAACAGCAGGCACCGCCGGTGGCGCAAACGGGATAGAGGTAGACCCACTGGGACTGCGTCCATGTTGCCTCGACGTTCCCCGGTTCGTCTCTCAATTCGATGCGGACCTTGTAGGGTCCGTTCGCCCCGGTCTCACACGGGGCCGACAGCGTTGCGGTCTGCGGCTCGGATTGCTGATCGGTGATCGTCCAGGTCAGCGTCTCACTATCGACGACAGCTCCGCCGCCGGGCGGAAACAGCTCTACATCCGCCGTGACCTGGACCGTCAGCCCGTCCCCGGGGCTACCCACATCGGCGTCGAATTGCACCTCTACGCCATCCGGTTGGCCATCCCCGCAGCAGTCATCCAGCGTGTCGGCGATTTCAACCGAGGACAGCAACTCGTCCGCAGCCTCGAAGCTGATGAGGACATCGTCCACAACCGTGTGGCGATCCCACGGCACGTGGAATCGAAGCCACACCTCCCCGGCGTCATTTACGTACCGATTCGAATCCGTCGTTGGCGGCGACCAAGCGTGCCACATGAGTTCATCCTGACTGCCACAATTCGTACAGAAGTTCTCGTAGGTCCCGGTGACATTGTCTTTGATGGCAAAGGTAGGGCCCAACCACCACCAAAAAGCCCAATCGCGAGACTCGACTCCAATCTTGAGACTTCCGTCCCGTATGTACTTCTCGAAGTTCTGACCACTGGGAGGATGCGGCAGGATAAAGCGGTAATACACGGTGCATTCACCACTTTCCTTACTCATCCGTACGCCATGGCCCCCCGAAGGAAACGGCTCTTCGTACTCTCCCGTGATGTACGAGTGGTCTACCCCATGAAGATACACTGAATACGGGCAATGATACTCACCCCGCTCTGCGTAGAGGCAAACTCCCAACGGGCTGGCCAGGGCCGCCTGCAAGTCGGGATGGTTTGACCCAGTGCCCTTGTTGCCTACGGTGTCGCAGCCGGCGTTGGTGTGAATCCCGATCGCGTGATTGGTCCCGTCCAGAATGACCGGGGAGCCCGAGTTCCAGCTAGTGGTGTCGGTCTGATACTCCACAAGCGTGCCGCTGAACGTGACGTAGGGGCCGGCATGCGTCTTCTGGACTCTGTCCCAGGTGGCCGAGACCGGCGGATCGACTCTGCCGTAGCCCGTGATGCGGATGTCCTGACCGCCGACGGCCGGCGGTGTGGTGAGAATGAACCAGTCGCCCTGGGCTTCGGCAGGCGTCAGCCCGGTGTTGGAGTTTGGGAAGCAGCCGAAGTAGGCCCAGTCATCACCCGCAGGAGTGTCCTCAACATACTGCTTCTGGATCGAGGACGGATCGATGCTGTACTGGTCCTCGGACGGAGGATGATTCAAGTTGCCGTCGGCATCCGAAAGGGGCACGTTGAACTCAACCGTGTCGTTCACGTTGTTGTCAGGGTAGAAGCAATGCCCAGCGGTCAGAAGGCAGTGCTTGCAGTCGTCGTGGATCCAAGCGGTACCGCCAAATGGTCGGAGACGACCGACGCGGACGTCATCTGACAAGACACGATCGTCGTTTGGGCCGCAGATATCACGGTCGCCCACGCCGATCTCGTCGATGCGGACCTCCGACATTCTCAATCGGTTTGGACCGGTGCCGGCGTGCGCGATCAGGTCGATGGTAACCATATCGCCGTTGAAGTAAGCAGACGTGTTCCGCCATTGGGCGACATGGACCGCGTTGAGGTACTGATAGGCACCGTCCTCCTGCGAGGTGATGATCAAGTACGATTCCGTTCCGGAGCCTACATCGCCCGAGAGCACGACATCGTCAAACTCAAGCCGCAGCCAAGGTGCGTCAGGTATATGGATCGTGGTTGAGTATACGACCTCCTGGTCGGTACCGGTGTTCTCAACCAAACCTGAGTCGATGTGCACCGAAGCCGTCACCAGTTCGACATCAACTGGCTGGGCCACCGCTGCTGCCTGCGTCCCGAAGAGCAAGAAGAGAGCATAGAAACATGTGGCAGAAACAAGGGGTTGTCGCTTGAGGTTTGTGCCCCTGGTGCTTCGGGTCCTGCTGAGTTGCCGTACGCGACGTGACATGCCAATCCGAGTCATTTGTCCTGCCTCCCCTTTCGCGAAATGACGGCACGGCGTGCGCCCTCACAAGAGAGCGACGCTCGGGATGGCGCTGCTTCAACGTTTCGATGCGGCGGAGTGGTCGTCGGCCCGACCTCGGCACCCGAGTGATATGCGGTGCCGAGCCCCTCGGTCGGCCATCGCGCCCCGCGAAACTGCAAGCCAGCCGATTTGCGGCAAAGGACTATACCAGATCACCCGAGCACCCACAAGGTCCTCAAGTGTCACTGAACGACACTGGATGGTCGGCGCCCACGGTCCACGCGGAGGTCTGGCGCATGCGTGCAAACTCTGCCGGCGGTCCAGCCCTTCCACGGCAAACCCACCGCCAGACCGCGCGCCGCTTCCACCGCACAGCCGAACGGCCGAAGAGCATCGCAACAGAATGCTCCGGTGAGGCAGACCTGGCTAGATCAAACGAATCGCGTGGCGACCTGACTCGGCCACCCGGCCGATGACGGCCGCACACGGCGCGCCGTGCTTGTTGAGCGACGCGACCAGCGCGTCCGTCCGATCCGCCGGGACACTGATCAGCAATCCACCCGACGTCTGCGCGTCGCACAGCACGTTGACCAATGTAGGGTCCACACCTTCGACCACCAGCTTCCGGCCGAGGTACGCCAGCGTGTCCTTGTGCATCCGCGTGACGATGCCCTGCCCGGCGAACTCCAGCGTGCGGGCCATCAACGGCACCCCGGCGGCGTCGATCTCCAGCGTCACGCCGGAGGCGTCGGCCAGCTCGAACGCGTGCCCGACCAAGCCGAACCCCGTGATGTCCGTGACGGCGTTCACGCCGACCTCGACCACCGCATCGCGCCCGCTACGGTTCAGGTGGATCATGACGGCCACGGCCTCGGCCAATCCCTCCTGCTCCAGGCGCCCGGACTTGGCGGCCGAGGTCAGCACGCCGCTGCCGATCGGTTTGGTCAACACCAGCCGGTCGCCGGGCCTGGCCGTCGCGTTGGTCAGAATGCGGTTCGGATCGATCCGGCCGGTGACCGACAGGCCGTACTTGATCTCCGCGTCCCGCACGCTGTGCCCGCCGACCATGACCGCGCCGGCCTCGGCCACGCGCTCGGCCCCGCCGCGCAGGATCTCGACCAGCAGGTCGAGGGGCAGCTCCTTGTCCGGGAAGCCGACGATGTTCATCACCGTCAGCGGCTCGCCGCCCATGGCGTAGACGTCGGACATGGCGTTGGCGGCCGCGATCTGCCCGAAGGTGAACGCGTCGTCCACCAGCGGGGGGAAGAAATCGAGCGTCTGCACCAGCGCCGTCCGCTCGTCGATGCGGAACACGCCGGCGTCGTCGAAGCTCTCGGTCCCCACCAGCAGGTCGGGGTGGCTGCTTCTGGGCAGTTGACGCAGAACCTGCGCCATCAACTCCACGGGGAGCTTGCCCGCTCACCCGGCGCAACTGGCGTAGTCGGTCAGCCGGATCTTCCTGGCCTCGGTCATGGCCGGATTCTAGGCGGCCGGGCCGCTGCGGCAAGGGGCGATGGGTCAGGGGACGGCCGCCTGCCCTGCGAGGGCCGGCATCCGCGGTCTTTGCCGTTCAGTTGTGTCATGGGACGGATTTGTCCGTGACACCTCCTTTCAATCGGGCGCACCCGTGCGTTGGGCGTTTGCCCGTGCGCGTCTCGTGCCCGTGGCCTTTTTCTTGTCGGCGTCGCGGCCTCCGGTGGCGTCGGCTACGCGCATCCGCGCCTGAGGGATGCGTTCCTCTACCCTATATACTTGGCGCCCGATCACCTTCAGGGGGTGCGGTTTGCGGAAAACGGGTTTTTGGGGGGCAAGAGGGGCGATTTGAAGTGGGAATTGAGGGGGGAAGCAGGCAACGAGGCAACGAGGCAACGTAAACGACTGAGGCAGCGAGGCACGGAGGCGAAGGGAGAAGTGAGAAGTGGGAAACAAACTTGGACATGTGGATGCGGAGGGTGCGTTCAGAGTTGCGAGTAGCGAGTTGTCAAGCAAGAGCAGGACGTTCACCGCGGAGGGCGCAGAGCGCGCGGAGGGGCGGCGGAGAACACCGATAGCCAGAGGCGCGGGCGGGTGGAACGGGCGAGGCGTTCGGCCCTCGAAAAACAACTCTATCCACAGATGACACAGAAGGCACAGAAAGAAGCGAAGGATTGGGGACTGAGAAACGAGGCGCGAACGGCGGATGGGCCGCGGATTGCGCGGATGGGCGCGGATTCGGGGGCGGCGGGCGGTGACGGGGTTGTTGACCGGGCGGGGAGGGGGTCGCAGAATGGACAAGTCGGGATGGTCCAAGGGGGTGACAGGGCAGGGCGCGTCGGGCGCGAGGATTCGGCCGGTGAGACCGGGCGTTCGGACTGCCGGGATGGGATGCGGGCGCAACGTGCGGTGTTGGGTGAGCGTGTGCTGCTCGGAGCGAGCGAGCGATGGCAGGAAGAAGTAAGCCCGACCCCCTTCTCTCACGAGAAACGAGCTGCGTCCCCTTTTCCTATCCCTACTCCAGGAAATCCAGTTGGTCCTTCATCGCCTGGTCGACGCGTTCGAAAACCCGCATGGGCCACTCGGTTAGTCGGTACTCCATGCTCTGAGACGAGACTTGGAATCGCTTGGCCAACTGCCTTGCGAGTTGCCTCTTGATCGCACCGGGGTCGCCGAACCCCGCCGCGCGCACGAAGAGGCGGTACAAGCGAGCGGCCTCGGACAGAACCGCATCAGCGGGCATCAGGATCGCCGCTGCGAAGCGCTTGGCGTTGCGTTCCATTTCGACGTTGCGGTAGTGGCGTTGAAACTCCCTGAAGTCGTCGATCGTGTGAACTGCATCGATGACCTTGCGGTGTAGGATCAAATGTCCCAGTTCTTCGGCCACCGTCATCCGGTAGCGCGCGGGAACGTTGTCAGCCAACCATTCGTCAATGTAAACGAGCAAGTCACCCGTTTCGGGGTCGCGGAGCACCATTCCCTCGACACCATGGTTGGTGCGCAGCCCAGGCCAGATGTCCAGTACGACGCCTTCGAGTTGCTCGAGTAGAAGGTCAACGTCTACGGGAATCGAGATGGCGTCGCCATATCGTTTGGACAGGAAATCTCGAGCACGGCGTTCGAGCTCACCGGCAGAGTAGGTGGGCGGCTCAGGTAGGGCCATCCTGTTGCCCTCCGTGGCGTGTTTCGATGTCCTCGATCAACTTGGCGATCTCCTCATCCTCAAGCTGGCGGTTGTCGATCGTGCGGAGCAGCGTGGGAACCAGTTTCCGGCTCGTCACGTGCCGCAGGTCGGCCGGGAGTTCGCCGGCCGCGGTGGCCGCGTCGAAGAAGCCCGTCCATTCGTCAGACCCTTCCACCAAGCCAAGCGCATCGGCAATCTCGTGGAGCTTTTCGCCGTCCGCCGGGGGATTCCGTCTGCCGTGCTCGAGGGCGCTCAGATTCGACGGCTGCAGATCCACCATCTCGGCAAAGCGGCGGAGGCCGATTTCGGCTTTCAGCCGCAGACGCTTCAGAATGGCACCGAACTGCGCGGACATAGCCAGCCCCTTCCTCGCTCGTTTCTCGCCGGTTCACGCTCTTCCCTCTCCCCCTGTTATCACTATATGATAACACGCAAATCCAGGTCTGTCAAGCGGTTTTGTGCGTCTCGGGCGGGTCAACGTCTCGATCTGACAGCGGACGCGGACAGCCTTACCCGGGACCGTGGGCTCTGATGTCGAACAGCGGGCCGGGGCGTCCGTCAACGGGCCGGGCCATGGTGTCCTACCGCCCTATCGCATACTCCAGGCAGGCCAGTTGGGGCGTCATCGCCTGGACGGGGCGCTCGGGTACGCGCATCGACCGCTAGGGGCGCGTCCGCTCATTCTCCTTCCGGTCAGACATCGCCCACGCTTCAACGAAGACGGCGACCGTTTCCTTGTCCCCGGTCTGCATCGCCCTCCTCAGGCAGACCGCGTGAGGGTAGTTTTCTCCCAGCGTCTTCTCAATGGCCGACAGCGTTCGCACCGCCCTGCAAACGTCAAAGGCCTCCCTTGCTGCCGCCTTGATGTGCTCAACGTCCCTGCTCATCATGCACTCCTGTCTTCATCCTTGAATACCTGCCGCATGCGCGGCGCGCTCGACGGCGGCGATTCGTTGTTCGCCTACGTTCCATATTCGTGGGGTTGGCGACCCGGCCGGCGGGTTGAGTTTGGGCCGGTCGTGCAGGGGCACGCCTCACCCTGTTCTGGACGACCTCGCTTCTTTTGGCGAGTGATCGGCGTTTTGCGCGCGGGGTAGTTGCCATCGCTGGCCTCCTTCAGCGGAGGCAGCGGGGACGTGGTATGGTAGGAGACTACCTCTACCCTGGATTGAGCCGGGATACTCCCAGTCTTCCCGGCTTGGCCATCCCCGTGATAAACTGGCAAGAGAGCCCACAGGAAATGCCAAGAAACCTGCACAAAATAGCACAGATTCTGGCAACTTCCGTTGGATTCTGTTGCAATATGGCCATTCTAGAGGTAGTCTTGGGACATCCGGGGATATCCTCGGCTTAGTCGGGTTGTCCTTGGTTCCCGTCGCCTCACGATCGGTCCAAAGACAACCTACCAATACCACGCCCCCGGCCACCATCCGGGGGCGTCGTCTTGCGCTCACACAACGCCCAAGACGACCATTTGCTTCTATGTCTAGTCTGTACCCCACGTTTTAACGAGGGGCAACCGTATCCATCCGAAGTTTTTCACTCGCGCCTCTAACCTTCCGTGACACAGACACATAGCGCCCGAAAATCTTCTCCCTGACAAGGCGCTTCGCCGGAGATATCACCGCGACCTTCTCCAAACCCTACAGAAAAAGCCGGCAATCCCACGGGGGACCTGCCGGCTTTGGTAGCACCAACGCTGCAGGACCCCGTGACCCACACTCCCGTCGGCCAGGGCCACGTGGTCCCAACCAGATTGTCGTCCCAACAATTAGGCCGACGGGTTCATTTTGCAGCCTTCGCCCCACACAGGCAAAAGCACCCATTGCTGGATCAGCCCGATCCAGGCCCAGACAGACTGCCCCTTCTCGCTTCGGGCGGTGGCGCGATCGGCCCGACCCCCCGGCCGGGACCCACGTCCGCACCACGAATGCAGCACGATACTTCAAGATGCGCCGGGTGTCAAGGACTTTGCCAGCAAAACGGTGGCGGGGCGTGACACCCCCATCCGCCCCACCTCCAGCATGATCGCACTGGCCTTGACCCTGTCCGCCTCGGCGTAGACCTCCGTCGTCACTCGGCTATGGTGCCGCAGCAGCACGCGGGCTGCCTCGATCCCATATTGCCTTCGCATCCGGGTGGCGAAGTTGTGTCGCAACTCGTGCGGATGCCAGCGCGGGACGATCCGCTCGCTGTCCGGGTGCAGCCCCCTGGCTTCCTTGGCCGCCACGTCGGCGTCGTCGCACGCTCGCACGATCGGTCGTGGGTAACTCTCTCTCGTGTACTGGTCAGTCGGGCCGCGCTTCGGTCGTCTCTTCGGGCGGCGCCCCCCGGAGGCGGAATGCGCTGTTCACGGGTTGTTCTACGGGTCTACCGAGAAAGGACTGGGCGATACAGGACTTGAACCTGTGACCTCCTGCATGTCGAGCAGGCGCTCTAGCCAACTGAGCTAATCGCCCTTGCGGCAAGGCACATTACAGGGCGTCGGGGCGGGCCTGTCAACATGGGCGGCGAGACGACGTTCGGCAAGGGTGCGTGACACTTCCGGCGGCATTCGGTTTTGGATGCCACGGGCGGCTTGTCCGGCCGTGTGGGCTCTCGGGCGGGCGTTTTGAGCACACACACTGGCAGGCAAGCTGCCAGTGGCAGCCGCCCGTTTCCGTCGCCCCTTCCAGGGGCTCCGCTTCGTATCGGCACTGCCGACCCAGGGCTCGCTTCGCATCGCCCTGGGCTGTATTCCCTCGTCCGCTCCGCGGACTTTCAACGGTGTGAGGCCGCCTGAAGTGTCATGCACCCAGCCGCCAATGCCAGTGTCGCCGCCAACGCCGATGTTCCCGCCGGATGCCGACCGGCGCCCTTGCCGGGCGTCGCCAGGCGGCGCCGAGCGGTGCCAAGCGGCGCCAGACCGCGCCACGGCACGTTTGATGCCGGGTACAGCTTGTTTATGCCGATTGGGTGTCCCGCGAGTCGGCGTGTCCGGGGCGACAGAGTCCGCGCGAACTGAAGTTCGCGGCTCGGGACGGGTTTCGCTCGCGGCTCGGGACGGGTTCCGCTCGCGGCTCGGGAAACGGCAGAGTCATCCTGGGACTGGTATGAAACGGACCTGCCGGCCCTGGGGATCAGGCCGCGGCCATTCGGGCTCGCAGGTCGTCCATCAACTGATCGAACGAATGGGCGAAGGCCGCCACCCCGTCCACCCGAAGTTGCTCGGTCACCGCGTCCATGCTGATGCCCAGTTCACCGAGCCGGGCGGTCAGGCGGTGGGCCTGGTCCAGGTCGGTGTCGATGGTGCGGGCGACCACGCCGTGGTCCTTGAACGCGTCCAACGTCGCGGGCGGCACGGTGTTCACCGTGTCCGGGCCGATCAGGTTGTCCACGTAATACGTGTCGGGATAGCGCGGGTCCTTGGTGCTGGTCGAGGCCCACAGCGGGCGCTGCACCCGGGCACCCGATCCGGCCAGCTTCCGGAACCGTGGCTGGGCGAATATCTCGGCGAAGGCCGCGTAGGCGATGCGCGTGTTGGCGATGGCGGCTTGACCGAAGAGCGACTCCGCCTCCTTCTGCCCGGCCTCGACCCGGGCCGCCAGCAGCTTGTCCACGGCCGAGTCCACCCGGCTGACGAAGAACGAAGCCACCGAGGCCACCGAGGCCGGATCACCGCCGGCCGAGACGAGGTCCTCGAGCCCCTGCAGGTAGGCCTCGGTCACCCGCCGGTAAACCTCGCAGGAGAAGATCAGGGTGACGTTGACGTTCACGCCGGCCGCGATGGTCGCCCGCACGGCCGGTAACCCTTCGTCGGTGGCCGGAATCTTGATCATCACGTTGAGCCGATTGATCGTCCGGAACAGCCGCTGGGCCTCGCTGATGGTCACCCGCGTGTCGTAGGCCAGGCCCGGGTCGACCTCGAGGCTCACGTAGCCGTCTCGGCGGGCGGACCCGTCGTACACCGGGCGCAGGATGTCCGCCGCCGCCCGGATGTCATCGACGACCAGAGTCTCGTAGACCTGGGCGTCGCTCTTGCCGTCCGCGATCAAGCCCGCGAGCGCTTCGTCGTAGTCGTCGCTGCCGCTGATGGCCTTCTGGAAGATGGTCGGGTTCGAGGTCATGCCCACGACGCCGTCGGCCACGAACTTGTCCAACTCACCTGAAGCGATCATGCCGCGGCGAATGTTGTCGTACCACAAGGACTGCCCCGCGTCGGCCAAGGCCCGGATTCGTTCGTGCACGAAAGTTCCTCCTCTCTATCGAGCCGCACGCGCCATCGCGCCCCTGGCCGCTGCTACCACGGACTCGACCGTGATTCCCCGATCCGCCATAGCTTCAGGCCCCGGGGCACTGGTTCCGAAATCGTCGCAGGAGACGATGGCCCCATCCGGCCCGACGAACCGCCGCCACCCCATGGCCACGCCCGCCTCGACGGCGACTCGCCCGCCCACCTCAGGCGGTAACACCTGACGACGATACTCCTCGTCCTGCCGGTCGAAAGTCTCCTGACAGGGCATGGAGACTACGCGCACCGCAACGCCCTCACCGGCCAGCTTGGCGCGAGCGCCCAGGCAGAGCTGAACCTCGCTGCCCGTTCCGATCAGAATGACCTCCGGCCGCCCGGCGCAGTCCGCCAGCACGTACGCCCCGCGCAGCAGCCCCTCGGCCGGCGCCAGGGCCGCGCGATCAAGCGTTGGAACGGACTGCCGCGTCAGAACCAGCGCCACCGGATGGTCCGTGGTTTCCAGCGCGTAGCGCCACGCACAAGCGGTCTCGTTTGCGTCCGCCGGGCGGACCACGTCCAGGTGGGGAATGGCGCGCAGGGCCGCGAGCTGCTCGACCGGCTGGTGTGTCGGCCCGTCCTCGCCCACTCCGAGACTGTCGTGCGTGAACACGTAGATCACCGGCTGGCCCATCATCGCCGCCAGCCGGATCGACGGCCGCATATAATCGCTGAACACAAGGAACGTGGCCGTGTAGGGCCGCAGACCCGACAGCGACAATCCGCTGGCGATCGCCGCCATGGCGTGCTCGCGAATACCGAAGTACAGGTTCCGGCCGTCGTACGCGCCGGGGCCGAAGGCGCTCTTATCGCCCACCAGCGTGTTGTTCGACGCGGCCAGGTCGGCCGATCCACCGAACAACCACGGGACTTTTGCCGCCATGGCCGTGAGCACCTTGCCGCCCGCTTTTCGGGTCGCCAGACCCTTGCCGTCCGGCGGAAAGGTCGGCAGGTCCGCATCCCATCCCGGCGGCAGGTCCCGGGCGGCCATCAGCTCCCATCGGGCGGCAAGATCTGGGTGTTCCTGACGGTAGGCTTCGAATCGCCCGCCCCACTCCTCCTCCAGCCGACGTCCCTTTTCCACCGAGCGGTCCCGCATATGCCCGGTCACTTCTTGCGACACGTGGAAGTCGAGCCCGGGATCCCAGCCATAGACCGCCTTGGTGGCCCGCACTTCGTCAACGCCCAGCGGCGAGCCGTGTGCCGCCGGCGTGTCCTGCTTGTTGGGGCTCCCATAACCGATGTGGGATCTCACGACGACCAACGACGGCCGATCGGCCGTTGCGACCGCACCTTCGATGGCCCGTGTCAGCGCGTCGAGATCATCGGCGTCGGCCACCTGCTCGACGTGCCAGCCGTAGGCTTCGAAGCGCCGGCCGACGTCCTCGGTAAACGTAAGCCGCGTCCGGCCGTCGATCGTGATCCCGTTGCAGTCGTATACCCAGATCAGGTTGCCCAGCGCCAGATGACCCGCGAGCGAGGCCGCCTCACTGGCCACGCCCTCCATCAGGTCGCCGTCGCTGCACAGGGCAAACACCCGATAATCGAACAGCTCGTGTCCCGGCCGGTTGAAGTGCTGCGCCAGCCAGGTGCCGGCGATGGCCATGCCCACACTGTTGCCCACGCCCTGTCCCAGCGGGCCGGTCGTCGTCTCGACGCCGGGAACGAGGCCGAACTCGGGGTGCCCCGCACACTTGGCGTGCAGTTGACGGAACTCCTTCAGGTCCTCCATGGTCAGGTCGTAGCCGGTCAGGTGCAGCATGCTGTACAGCAGCATCGAGGCATGACCCATCGAGAGCACGAACCGATCCCGGTTCGGAAAGTCCGGGTTCGCCGGGTTGAACCTGAGGAACCGGTCGGCCAGAACGTAGGCCACCGGGGCCATGCCCATGGGCGCGCCGGGATGACCCGAATTCGCCTTCTGGATCGCATCCATGGCCAGCGTTCGGATCGTATTGATGCACAAGAGGTCGAGGCGGCGGGCGTCATCCATGTTGACCGGTCATTCTCCTGTTTGAACCCGGGTGGCACGCTACCCGCAGCCCGGCGTGGATTCAAGCGTCGAGAGCCACAAGCCGAATCGGTCGAGGGGGGCCGACCTCGCCCGAAACCACGCCAAGCCGGCTAGCCAGACCGACGATTGCGGCCGGCGGTCTCCCAGTTAGCCGAGCTCCGCGATTCTGTTCGGCCCAGCTCCGCGTTATCGGCAGTGAAGGCGCCCGGCCACTCACGGCGCCGGGGTGGTACACGCCGGTGGTCCGGCCCTGCCGTGCGCACCTTCAACCCGATAAGTACGCCACAATCACCCGTTCGGAAAGATCGTGCCAGTGACAGAGCGAAGAGGGCTGCGCCGACCCGTTTCAATGACACCGAATTTGCAGTGAAAACGCAATCAGGCCCTTCCTGCGGGGTCTGACGATGACCGGCTGGTGAAGCCCCCCGAAGCGTCGTTTTCTCCGTTTTCGATTGCTATGAACCGCCCCATCGTGGTACAATCCGCGTGGAGAGAGAGGTACGGGGCCCTGAGGAGGTGTCCCGGGATCGCGGCGATGGGCATGCCGATCGCTCGCGGTTTGGAGGAATGGTGGGAGAGAGGGAAGTTTGCGTTCAGTTCGTAGTGCAACCGGGCGGTTGCTGATCGTCCATCCGGAGCCGAAGTTAAGCACGACGTTGGAGGAAGCTCTTTCGCGGCGTGCTGCTGTTGTGCGCCGGGTGCATACCGTCGCCGAGGCCACGCGGGCACTTACCGTCGAGCCGGTCTTCCCGGTGGTTCTGATCTCGGCCCACGCCGGAACCGGACGCATCTCGCAGCTCGACGAGCAGTTGCTGGATACCATTTCGGCGATTCACCGGGCCTCTGCCGAGTCCCAGATCATCCTCCTCGTATCCGACACCGTCAGCGTTGAAACCTGTTGTCGGGCCATCGAATGCGGGGCCGGGGATTTTCTCGAGGTGAGCGGCGGTCGGGTGGATGAACAGGCCCTGTCCCGCCGGATCGACCAGGCAATGCGCCGCTACGAGCGAGCCGTTGCCGCTGCCGCATCCCTTCACTCGCACCAGCACTTCGATCAGGCCGGCATCGTGGCTCAGAGCCGCCTGATGGCCGATGTCCTGACCCGCGCCTCGCAGGCCGCGGAGATCTCCGACGCGCCCGTCCTGATCTACGGCGAGTCGGGAACCGGAAAGCAACTGCTGGCCGAGATGATTCACCGGCTCGATCCCAAGCGCGGCGACCAGCCGTTCCTGACCGTGAACTGTGCGGCCATCACCGGGACCCTGGCCGAGAGCGCCATGTTCGGACACGTCAAGGGGGCCTATACCGGGGCGACAGACAAGCGGGCCGGCTACTTCCGGGCCGCGAACCACGGCACCATCTTCCTCGACGAGATCGGGGAGTTGGAAGCGACCCTCCAACCCAAACTGCTGCGTGTCTTGCAGGAAGGCCTGATTCTTCCGGTCGGGTCCGACATCGAGGAACCGGTCGACATCCGCGTCCTGGCCGCCAGCAACCGCCGGTTGTCCGACTTGGTCGAGGAGGGCTCGTTCCGGCTCGACCTCTACCAGAGGCTCTACGTCATCTCGATCGAGATCCCGCCGTTGCGGGAACGTCCCGAGGACATCGAGGAGCTGGTGCCGTACTTCGTCCGCAAGTATGCCCGCCAGTATGGCCGCGACATCGCCCACGTCGACCGCCGCGTATACCAGTTCCTGTCCACCTGTGCGTTGGAGGGCAACGTCCGCGAGCTGGAGAACGCCGTCCGTCAGATCGTGGCCTTCAAGACCAGCGGTGATGAGATCCTGCTGGCCGACATCCCCGCCAGTCTGCGACGCCAGTGTGTCAAGCCCACCCGCCCGGTCGTGCCCCGCGAACTGGTCGAGAACGCCTGTGATCTGATCGACCGGGGCGTGATCACCCTGCCGGAGTTCGTGGCCGAGTGCGAGCGCCAGGTCCTGGCCAACGCCATCCACCGCTCGACGCGGCCCAGCGCCGACCTGGCCGAGAAGCTCGGCCTGTCCCGCCGCACCCTCTACAACAAGCGGCGCAGATACGATCTGTAAGCGCCGTGGGCCCCCCGGCCATCGTCGTTCATGGCACCGACTACGCGCCCTGGCTTCATACCCGCCAGGATCAGGCGCAACGCTCGCCTCGCGGCGGCGGCGGTCTCCAGTCCGCTGCAGCGGGTGATCCCGTTATCCTAGTGGTTCCCGCAGGAAGTCGCGGTGGCAGCCGGCGCAGAGGTCGAAGCGCAGGCTGCGGTAGGTCTGATCCTCGACCTCGTCGGGATCGGCGGTCCGGAGCTGTTCCACGATGGACTCGAGTTCGT
>DATKXO010000075.1:0-2921 GCA_035528995.1 Phycisphaerae bacterium
CGACCCGTCCTCCGCAGCAGCGGCGCTGCCGCTGCGGAGGGTGGAAGCGCTGCTTCGCAGAGTAGCAAAATCCGAAGCCTGAATGACGAATGAAGATCGAAACTACAAGGACGAAACCGGCCCGGCCGCGGCCATCTTGGCCGGTCCGGGGCCGCCCAGGGCCGGTTTTTAGGGGGGGTGGTAAACGCCTAAAATGGCCTTTTTGACCAAGAATTTGACAAAAAAAGAAAATCCGGCTGCCTTACTTGACAAATCGAAATTCTGTGTTATAATCCCCCATGCCTGAACGATGTATCGTGGCCTCTGGGAGAGGCCTATAACGGGAACTTGGCACGGGGGGGAGCCTTCGGGCTCCACGGGCCCAAGAAAAGGGGGTTGTTATGTTCGCGGGGAATTCCTACCGGAAGGCTCTCTTTACGGTCCTCGGGCTCGCACTTGTTTCCTTGATGGCGACGAGCGCGTATGCCAGGGCAAACGGCGGCTACATTGATGTCACGAAGCATGGTGAGACCGCCGCTAGCGTGTATAACGGCACGGCGAACACCACCGTGGCTGTCACGAATCTCACGGACACCGTGACGCTGGACGTTTGGGCCACCATCGTCGGCACGACCCCCCAGATTACGGGATTCTCTGCGGCCTTTTACAGTTCAGCCGACGCCGCCCTTCCGTCCTGGGACCCCGGGACCGGCGTTATCACGCCCGTCAACAATAATGCCGGCCTCCTCAAGGCCAACCTGAGCCTGACGTATGCCGCTGATGACTACCTGAGTGCCACGAGGGACGTCGGCACCTCGCAGGACCTTGATGGCGACGGCGATCTGGACCTCGGCAGGAACTCTAGCATAGGCACCGCGGATTTTGTGAACAACGCTGCTGGAAGTCCCCTTGGGGCCGGACCTGCGCCCAACATCTTTGATCCCATGCACATCGGCACGCTGACAGTCACGGGCATCGGTGTGGGGAACAACAAGCATGGCGTCACCAAGATCTTTGCCTGGGGCAAACCGGGTATGGATTCCCACTGGTACATCGATGGGACTCCCTATGACCAACAGATCTCGACGGGCCTTATAGTCACGATTTATCAAACGGCGACGGCCGTGGTCGGCCCCACCCTCACGCTCGGCGAGGCGACGCCGTCGGGTCTGTTGGGCGGCACGGGTTCGACCGGAACCATCGGGACGTGGGAGTGGATCATCGGCGGTATCACCACGGGCCTGACGGGCGATTTTCCGAACGTCTCCTGGGAATACTGCGTCGACACGCTTGGCCTGGCGCCGGACGCGACGTATGGCGTCACGCTGAATCTCGGCTCGGCCTACGAGACCGGCATCACCCCCGGCACAGGTTTTATTACGCTCGAACTCACGCCCGAGCCTGCAACGCTCGCGCTGATGGCGTTTGGTGCGTTGGCGATGCTGTCGCGTCGGCGCCGGTCGGCCTGAGCAGCGCACCTGAACAGGTCGAAAGACCTGGTTGAGACATTCCGAAAGGCCGCCCCTACGAGGGCGGCCTTTTGTTTTGGACCGGACGGCCGGGGGCCGGGACTTTCTGGCGATTAGAAGAGTGTTGTCATTCCGAGCGAGCGAAGCGAGTCGAGGAATCTCGCCGTGGCCGTTGCCGTGTCGCCACTTGCACGGCGAGACCCCTCGACTGCGCTCGGGGTGACAGCCAAAAAGGCTCTGCCGAAAATCTTGGCGCTCCCGGACGGCCGGGGGTTGATGGCTGGGCTCCGAACGGAAAGGTTCAACAGATGAAGTTCAGGCTGCTCCTGGCGGCGCTGGTTGTGATGGCGGTCGCCACGGCATGTCGCGCCGACTTGGTGCCGAACGACCCGGGTTACACCCTCTACGAGTGGTACGGCCCGACGCTGAATCTACCGGCCGCCTGGGGCGTGAGCACCGGCTCCTCCGGCGTCATCGCCGCCGTGCTCGACACGGGGGTCATCTCCGACACGCCGGACCTCACGGGCCGGGTCCTCGCGCCGCTCTATCCGCCGGGCGTGGCGGCGTTCGATCCGCACCTCCAGCCGCACGGAACGTACGTGGCCAGCGTCCTGGCGATGGGCGTCAACAACGGCATCGGCGGGGCCGGCGTCGGCAACTTCACGATCCTGCCGGTCGTTGTGACCGACTCCGATGCCAACAACGTCTCCGAGGACATCGCCCAGGGCATCCGCATGGCGGCCGACGCGGGCGCTCGCGTCATCAACGTGTCGCAGGCCACCCTGCTGTATGGTCCGCTCGACGACGCGGCCGCTTATGCCCGGACCAAGGGGGCCCTCGTCTTCGTGGCGGCCGGGAACTCCGACTCGCGGATCGTCATGGGCCCCTATCCCAACCTCATCTTCGTCTCGGGCACCAATTCGAGCGACCAGCGGTGGACCGGCGGACCGGACGGCACGGGCAGTTCGTGGGGCCCCTACGTGGACCTGGCGGCCCCGGCCCAGGATATCCTGGTGGCATCGCCAACGTTCACGTACGGCTATGGGCTGGGAAGTGGGACGAGTTTCGCGGCCCCGCTGGCGGCGGGGGCCGCGGCCCTGGCCTGGTCCATCAACCCGACCCTGACGCCGGACGAGGTGCGGCACCTGCTGGAGAGCACCGCGGTGGACCTCGGCACGATCACCGGATGGGACGAGGTCTACGGGTACGGGCGCATTGACATCGGAGCGGTCGCCGCGGGGGCGGCCCCCGAGCCGGCGACGCTGGCGCTTGTGGCCGCGGGCCTGGCGATTCTGGCGACGCAGCGCCGCCGGAGGATGGCCGCCTAGGCAGCCGTGCCGCTTAAGACTTGGCGCGGTGGGTCTCCGACCCACCGCGCAAGGGAAACAGCCTCGCTCTCGAGCGCGGCAGGTCAGAGACCCGCCGCGCTGTCCATACGCAAAGTTAAACCGCTCTAGATGGGACCGAGAGTCT
>DATKXO010000076.1:0-13058 GCA_035528995.1 Phycisphaerae bacterium
TTCCAGTTTATATGCGCTTGCTCAGGTGAGGCGCCTTTCACGAAAACCGGGATTAGTTCTCGCTGATCTGGTGGACGTCCTGCCCGCAGCCTCGCAAGTGCTTCGCTTGTTACCGGGTTCGTCGTTGTGCTGCAGATTAGAACCAGATTATTGTTCTCTTTGTCATGAGCTGTGAGGTTGGGCGCATCCCGCACGCGTATCTGGGCCTGCCGTCCCGCGAGGATAAAAGCACTGATCATATTGTTGATTGCCATGAAGTCCTCGATTGCCACCTGTAAGAGGACCTTCTCGGGAGGACCTTCCCTTGGCGGGAAGACGAACAGCGGGTCGTCAAGACCACTGAGGAGCGCGATTTGCCCAGCTGCTCGCCGTCGGGAGCGGGCCTTCGCCCACGCATGGGTCGCCGCGGACCCTACTGTCGCTGAGATGAGGCTCGTGAGCAGCTCGCCAATCATCGTAAACCTCCCGTGCCCAACCAACTAGCTGCCAACCAGCGTCGTAGGTCGGGTATGCATACCCAATGTACTGTATCCGATTGCCGTGTCGAGTCTATCATAACAGGAGGGCGGTGCAACCGGACCCTCGTCACCCTGGTAAGGCCAGTCATTACTGTGGAGTCCGTGGTCAACCGACGGCAAGGCGTTGTACTAGGGGCAGTTGTACGGACAGAGGTCGCCCGCGATGACAGTCCGCGAGAACGCCGGCGGCTACGTGCTCTCGTCGCCCAGGCACCGGTTGGAAACCGGTGCCACACATATGCCAGTGCCACACACCTGCCGGTGGCACACCGTGTTGCCTGTTGCCTGCGGCCGCGCGGGTTCCCGACTCCGTCGGGACGGGTTCCGCCCGCGGCTCGGACTACTCGCCGTACTTGGCGATGATCTCTTCCTTGGACTTGTGCAGGATGTCGTACTTTTTGCCTATCTTGGTGAAGGCGGCGACGGCCTTGTCGATGTGGGCGAACTCGTGGGCGGCGGACAGTTGCACGCGGATGCGGGCCAGGCCCTTGCCGACCACGGGGTGGTAGAAGCCGATGACGTAGATGCCCTCGGCGTACAGGTCGCGGGCCATGTCCTGACTCAGCTTGGCGTTGTAGAGCATGATCGGCACGATGGGGTGGTCGCCGGGCTTGATGTCGAAGCCGGCCTCGGTCATCCCCTTGCGGAAACGCTTCGTGTTGGCCTCGACCTTGTCGCGCAGCTCGGTCGTGGCCGTGAGCAAGTCCATCACGGCGATGGAGGCCTTGACCACCACGGACGAAACCGTGTTGCTGAACAGGTAGGGGCGGCTGCGCTGGCGGAGCAGCTCGATGATCTCCCTGCGGCCGGAAGTGAAGCCGCCGGAGGCCCCGCCCAGGGCCTTGCCCAGCGTGCCGGTGATGATGTCCACCTTGCCCATGACGCCGCAGTACTCGGTGGCGCCGCGGCCGGTCTTGCCGATGACGCCGGTGCAGTGGGCGTCGTCGACCATTGTGAGGGCGTCGTACTTGTCGGCCAGCTCGACGATCCTGTCGAGTTGAGCGACGGTGCCGTCCATGCTGAAGGCGCCGTCGGTGGCGATGAGGCGGTAGCGGGCGCCCTTGGCTTCCTTGAGCTTCGCCTCCAGGTCGGCCATGTCGTTGGTCTTGTAGATGTATCGGGTGGCCTTGCAGAGGCGGATGCCGTCGATGATTGAGGCGTGGTTGAGGGCGTCGGTGATGATGGCGTCGTCCTTGCCCAGGAGGGGCTCGAAGACGCCGCCGTTGGCGTCGAAGCAGGCGGCGTAGAGGATGGTGGCCTCGGTGTGCAGGAAGTCGGATATTTTCTGTTCGAGCTCGCGGTGGATGTCCTGGGTGCCGCAGATGAAGCGGACGCTGCTCATGCCGTAGCCGTGGGTCTCGAGGGCGTCGCGGGCGGCGGCGATGACCTTGGGGTGGCTGGACAGGCCCAGGTAGTTGTTGGCGCAGAAGTTGATGACCTCCTGCGGCGGGGCCCCTTCGGGGTACTCGACGCGGATGTCGGCGGCCTGGGGGGTGAGGATGAAACGCTCCTCCTTGAAGAGGCCGGCCTCACGGATGGAGGCGAGTTCGCGCTGCAGGTCATCTTTCATCTTGCCGTACATGTCGGTTGCTCCGGTGTATGTGGTCTTTCGTTCGTCGGGTTTTGGCCGACGTCCCCTCGGTTGTCTGTTTGGTGATCCTCTGTCCGTGTCGGGTCTGGAGACCCGAGCCACACCTCTGTCGAGTCTGAGGACCCGACCTACTGTGCCTTCTCGCTTCGCAGTCGGACAGAGCGGGCAGGCGGCGGAAGACGGATTACGCGGAGGACTTCTTGGCGCTGCGGCGCCCGATTCGAGCCAGGGCGCGTAGGGCCTCGTTCACGGACTGCGAGTCGGGGAAGACTTTGGCCACGTCCGGGGCCAGGACGACCAGATTCGTCCCCCCGGCGTACCGGCGGGCGTACTTGCCGCGCCGAGCCTTGCTGAAATCGTACTCGGAGAGCATGTCCCGGCCGCGTTGCGTCCTAGTCTTCTTCCTCATAGGCCGTCTTCTCGCGCCGCGTGGCCCTGCGGGCATTGATCAATCGAATCGTGCTGCCGCGATTCGTATGGACCACGACGACCAACCGCTCGCGGTACGTCAAGCCCATCGTAACCCACCTCTGTTCGACTGTCGAGTGCACAGGGTCCGCGATCGTCATCGACAAGGGGTCGCCGAGGACGGTAGCCGCCTCCTCGAACGATACCCCGTGTTTCTTGAGGTTCTGCTTCGCCTTCCTCTCTTCCCACTCGAATCGCAGGGCCATCGATCGGGTGCCTTCTGCTCCGCACGACGGGTAGTCTCTGCCGCCTGTCGTTCTCGGTTCCGCGCGGACTCCCGACTCCGTCGGGATGGGTTCCACCTGCGGCTCGGGTCGACTACTTGCCGCCCAGGCGTTTGCGGGCGGCCTGGTACTCCTTCTCGTCCGGGAAGAGGACGACCTTGGCGCTCTTGCGCGGTCGCTCGATCATCTTTTCGAAGCCGGTGGCGAAGTCGGCCAGGGGGAAGACGTTGGTGATGACCGGCGTGGGGTCCAGGCGCCCGTTGGCCAGCAGGTTCCGGTTGCGGTACCAGGTGTCGAATATCTTGCGGCCGTTGATGCCGTGAATCTGGCAGCCCTTGAAGACGATGCCGTTGTTGTAGTCCACGGGCAGGGGCGACTCGGCGGCGATGCCGAACGCGGTGATCCGGCCGGCTTTGCGGACCATGGCGAAGCAGTCGTCCACGGAGTTCTGCGAGCCGACCATCTCGAGGGCGATGTCGACGCCGTTTCCGCCGGTGTGGTCCAGGACGAACTCGAGGCGCTGTTTGCCGGTGGTCTTGTTGGTGTTCATCTGGAGGTCGGCCCCCATTTTGCGGGCGATCTCCATGTTGAGGTCGTACTTTCCGAAGTGGATGATCCTGGCGACGCCGACGGCCCGGGCGACGCCGACGGCGAAGAGGCTGATCGGCCCGTCGCCGGTGATGACCATGGTCTTTCCGGCCACGTCGGCGTCCTCGCCGAGGACGGCGTAGGTGGCGTTGCCCAGCGGCTCCTGAATCGCAGCCACCTCCGGAGGGATGGAGGGGTCGTTGGGCCAGCAGATGGACTCGGGCAGGGCGAAGTACTCGGCGAAGCAGCCGTCGAAGTCCACGCCGAGGATCTTCATGTGCCGACCCACGTGGAAGGAGCCCAGCATGCTGGTCAGGTCGCCGGGGTCGTAGATGTGGGTCTCGGCGGAGATGTAGTCGCCGACCTTGATGCGCTTGCAGTGGGCGCCGACCTCGACGACCTCGCCGGCGACCTCGTGGCCGAGGATCTGCGGGAGGGCCTTCTCACCGATGCGTCCGGCGGACCAGGGGTCCCACTTGTAGATGTGGACGTCGGTGCCGCAGATGCTGGTGGCCCGGACCTTGACCAGGACCCAGTCGGGGGGCGGCTTGGGGACGGGCTTGTCCTGCATTTCGGCGCCGAGTTCGGGCTTGGTCTTCACTACGGCTTTCATGGTCGGCATGGGGTTCTCCTGTGCGTAGCTTTCAGCCGCCGCGACGGTGCCGGCAACGGTTCGAGCAGGCCGGTGCGACGTCGCGAGGGGGCGTCGGCCCTGTTGGGCAATTAGCAATCCGCGTGCCAGGCTCCTGTTCCGCCTCCGCGGCGTGGTTACGGCGCCGGCAGGGGGGCGTCGGGTGCGGCCTCCACCGTCTTCCACTTCCGGGCCTCTTCGGGCAGCTCGAAGGCGGCGTCCGAGAGGCCGGTGTTGATCGAGTCGGCCGTCAGATCGGGAAAGACGGCCGTGTTGATCTTGTTGCCGCCCTGCTCGACGGAGACGATCCTGACCGGCAGGTGCAGGGAGCGCGAGACGTAGAACTCCATGCGCTGGTAGTCCTTGGCCAGCCAACTGTCGGGCTTGGGCGTGCAGATCAGGTGGTCGGTGTCTTCGGGGTCACCCTCGGTGGGCGAGACGAGCACGACCAGGAAGTTCTTCTGAATCTGGTCCTTCTTCTGACCAAAGGGAATCAGGATGGGGGATTCCTCGATGTCGAAGAGGTCGATCTTCTCGCCGGGCTTGACCACCTCGTGCTGGATCTTGTTCTTGGCGGCCTCCTTGACCTCCCAGAGGTAGCGGCCGTCGAAGATGTACCATTCCCTTCTGTTCACCCAGACGCCGGCCTGGGCCATCTTCTCGAAGTAGATGTAGAAGGCGGGGTTCGGCTCCTGTTTCTTGTAGCGGATCTGGCCGTGCTTGGTGAACTTGTCGTCGGCCAGGACGTCCTCGACGGTGTATTGGACCTGGCACTGGAGGTCGACGACCGAGGCGCCGCGGTCTTCGAGGCGCTGGAGGATGAGGTCGATGCGCTCATCCTTGGGCGGGTCGCCGGCGAGGACGACGGCCAGAATGATGCCCAGAGCGGTTGCCACAGCCGAATCTCCGTATTGTTCATGGCGTAACGAATGACCCGCGGGGCGCCGTCCGTGGATGGCCGCCGGTCCGCCTGTGACGTGAATTTAAGCCATCTGCCCGGTTCCGGCAAGGTCGGTCGAATCGACGGTCGGGGCCCGGCGTCGGTTCAGGGCCGACCGGAGGACCACCACGCCCGCGGCGACCACGAGGACGGCCTGGACGATGAGGATCTGCCACCAGTTCAGGTCGAGCCAGACGGCCGACAGGGACCAGATGAGGTAGCGCGGGAAGCGGCCGACGACGTAGCCCGCGAAGTAGCGCAGGCGGCTGTAGCGGTAGAGAATGGCCAGCCAGCGCACCACGTCCACGGGCAGGGGCAGGAATCCGAAGAGGGTCACGACCATGAAGGGGCTCACGCCGAACCATCGGGCGGCCCAGCGGTAGAGGCGGGTGTCGCGAACCTGTCCGATTCGCCCGTAGCGCAGCAGGAAGGTGATCAGGTAGTACTCGTTGAGGTTGGCGATGCCCGTGGCGACGGCGCACAGACCGGAGACGACCAGCACGCGCAGGGGGACCGACTCGATGAGGGCGACCTGGTTCGAGGCCAGGAGCATGACGATCCAGGCGGTGGGCAGCGGGAAGAAGATGCAACACAGCGACACGTAGAAGAGCCCCAGGGCGACCAGCCACAGGCCCTGGGCGGTCGAGTCGCCGGCCGTGTACCGGGCGAAGGCCGCACAGGCCAGCAGGGTCAGGACCAGCAACCAGACGACGAACAGGAAAAACCAGCGACGCAGACCCATGCCGTCACCGGCGCCGTCCGGGCTGGGGCCGGCCAGAAGGCGGCGGAACGAAAACCGTGTCGGGGTGTTGTCGCTCACGTGCGGTGCGGCTCCCTGGTGGTCGCGCGAATCAGTCGTCGACAAAGCGTCCGTCTCTCATGTGGATGATGCGATCGGCGGCGGCGGCGCAGTCGAGGCTGTGGGTGATCATCACGACGGTCAGGCCGTGCTCTGCGTGGAAGCGGCGGAACAGGTCCAGGACGTTCCGGGTGTTGTCGGAGTCGAGGTTTCCGGTCGGCTCGTCGGCCAGCAGCAGGGCGGGCCGGCAGGCGACGGCCCGGGCAATGGCGGCCCGTTGTTGCTCGCCGATGGACAGGTGGCCGGGCTTGCGGTGGGCCAGGCCCTTGAGGCCGACGCTGTCCAGGACCTCGTCGACCTGTCCATCGGCCACGACGCCGCGGAGGCGCAGAGCCAGTTTGACGTTGCCGGCGGCGGAGATCGTGCTGAGCAGGTTGAACCGCTGAAAGACGAAGCCGATCTTGTCGCGGCGCAGGGCGGTTCGGCCGCGATCCGAGAGGCGGAGGCAATCCACGCCGTCGAGTCGGAGTGTTCCGGCCTGGGTCGGCGGGCACATCAGGCCCAGGACGTTGAGCAGCGTGGACTTGCCGCATCCGCTGGGGCCCATGACGGCCAGGAACGCGCCGCGGTCGATGGTCAGGTCCACGCCGTGAAGAGCGCGGCAGACGCGATCGCCGTCGCGGTAGTGCTTGGCCAGGCCTCGGGCTTGCAGGATCGGCTCGTTCATTCGTATGCCAGGGCGACGGCCGGTTCCAACCGGGCGGCCCGGTATCCGGGGTACAGGGCGCTGAGGGCGCCGCCGACCAGGCCGACGAGCAGAGCACCCAGGAGCCAGACGGCTTCGATCCGCACGGTGGCCAGCGGCATGAGCCACTCGATCAGACGCGCGGCGGCGAAGGACAGGGCGATGCCGAAAGCGGTCCCGCCCAGGCAGATCAGGACGGACTCGGCCACGGCGATGCCGACGAGGTAGCGCCGCGACGCGCCGAGCGATTTAAGAATGCCGATCTCGCGCGTCCGCTGCAGGATCAGGGTGTACATGGTCAGCATGACGAACAGGAAACAGACGATCAGGGCGACGGCGCTGGCGATGTTGATGTAGAGGTAGATCTGCTGAAAGCTGTCGGCCAGGAGTCGTCCGTAGGAGGTCTTGAGCTCGACCTTGGTGTGCAGGGTCCCGGCGAGCAGGTCGGCCGCTTCCTCGGCCCGGGCCGGGTCGGCCAGCTTGACGAAGAACATGCTGGACCAGGGCACGCCGCCGTTGAGGATGTGCCGCATGGTCTGGATGGGTGCGAAGACGCGCCCGGCGACGCCCGACTCGACGATGCCGACGATGCGGAACCGGTGGTCGTAGATGGTGGCGGTGTCGCCGACCTTGTACGGTCCGACGCGGGCCAGGCGGCTGTCGATGATCAGCTCGCAGGCGCCGCGCAGGAGTCGGTCGTCGACGGTCTCGGGGTCGTAGCGCTTGCCGTCGCCGCGGAGCGCCTCGACGTGGCGTTTGAAGGCGGCGCCGCCGTTGAAGAGGGTGCCGGCCTGGAGTGTGCGGCCGCCCAGGAAGGAGGCCATGTCGTCAGGGTCGATGCCGAACATGCGCTGCTGCTGGCCGCCGAGTCGCACGGTGTCCAGGAAAACGGGGATGGCCTTGCGGGCCACTGGGGCGCCGTCCAGGGTGGTCGACTCGATGATCTGTGCGTAGCGGTCGGAGAAGATGGCCCCGCCCTGGAAGATGACGTTGGCATTCTCGGGCAGGACGATGAGTTCGGCGTCGACGCTCTGCATTCGGTCGGCCACCTCATCGAGCATGCCGTGGGAGAGGCTGAGCTGGACGACCATCATGGCCACGCCGATGCCGACGGCCGCGGAGCAGAGCACGCTGCGCAGCTTGTGGTGGAGCAGGTTGGCCACTGGCAGGGCGAGCATGGTCAGGAGGCCTCTCCCCCCTTGTTGTGACCGCACCAATGCGGATTCATCCCGGCGCACGTGAGCGAGAGTATACCGGCTGGCGGTGCCGTTGACCACGCGGCGGGTCCGAGGCCGGGGATCTAGGGTCGCTGGTTGACAGGGGCCTTGTCGAGCAGGTCCAGCAACTCCGTCAGGCGGTTAATGACGTGGTCGGCCTGGTCGGCGTATTCGGGCGTGGGACGATCGGCGTGCAGGAGCAGGACGGTGGTGCAGCCGGCCTGGCGCCCGGAGCGGATATCGAAGAGGTGATCGCCGACCATCCAACTGGCCGAGGGCTGACACTCGAGTTCCTGGCACAGATCCACAATCGGCGCGGCCGAGGGCTTGACGGCGCCGTCGTCGCGGCAGCGCATGGTGTCCACGGTGAGGTTGTGCTTGTCCAGGACGACCTGGGTCCACCGGCGGGCGTTGCGGGTGAGTATGGCGGTGTGCCAGCCCCGGCGGGCCAGAGCGGCGAGTGTTTCGGCGGCCCCCTCCTGCAGGACCGAGTTGTGTGCCGCCCGGTGTTCGTGTCGTCGGAGGATGGCCTCGGCGTCGGCGCGCCGGCCGGCGTCCATGCGTTCCATGGCCTCGAGGATGGGCTCGTTGGTCAGGCCCATCTCGGCGCGCATGCCGTCGAAGTCGAGCACCGGCACGGTGAGCGTGCCGTCGAGGTCGAAGATGACCGCCCCAGCCATGCCAGTTGACCCCTCAGCCGGTACGATGCACGGAAACCGAACGGTCGCCGGCGGACGCTACCGCGAATCCACCACGGGCGGCTCCGTCGTATACTCGCCGTTGCTGCCGATGTAGGCGAAGATGATGGTGTTCCCGCAGTCGAAGTTGTCACCGACGCTGAGGATTCGCCGCTGCCCAGTAGCCAGCAGGGCTCCGCTTGAATCGTAGTACTCGCCCCCTTCGGTACCGATGACGGTGTTGTCACTGCAGGGGAAGGTGATCTCGTCGTCGGCATCGACGTCAAGCAGGCCGCTGCCGGCGACGCCTATGTCCGCTTCGATGTGATACTGAGGTTGGAAAAGATCTTCGCCGGGGTCGTCGAGGACGTCGTTGGTGGCGTAGAACTGGGTGTCGATAGCGGCGTCGCTGTCGTTGATGAACCGGACGCTGATCTCGTCCTGGCCAGCGCCGCCACCACTACCGCCGTCGTTGTCCGGCTCGGCGTCACCGCCACCACCACCGCCGCCGGTGACCGCGACGGCACCGCCGCAACCAACCATGCAGGCGGCCGCCAGGATCGAGATCAGCGCGGTCCAAACGCTCCGCCGCGGGGTGATTATTGTCGAAATCATGGTGAGGCCTCCTACAGTGGGAGTGTAATGCAGGTAGTGTGACCTGCGATTTCTGCCGCCCGGGCCGGCGTTTGTGCTGGGAAGCGGCTCGGGCGACCAACTGCGCCGGGGCATTTGTACCTTGGATCAAGTGTACGCTCAAGCGGCCCAGAGGGAAGCGCCGGGCGTGGCACTGGCGCGAATATTTGACAGTCCCACCGGCCGATTTATAATCTGGGCTGCCGCTGGGCTTCGGTGCGGTTCAGAATCGCCGCCAGCGGGGCGTTGAAGGTATGCGCTGAGATGGCCACGGTTGCGCTGGAGCACGTGCATAAAGTCTATGGCTCGGACTCGGGCCAGGTGGATGCGGTGCGCGACGTGACTTTGGACATCGCGGATCGGGAGTTCATCGTGCTGGTGGGTCCGTCGGGCTGCGGCAAGAGCACGACGCTACGGATGGTGGCCGGCCTGGAGGACGTGAGCTCGGGTACGATCCGGATCGGCGGGCGGGTTGTGAACAACGTGGCGCCCAAAGACCGGGACATCGCGATGGTGTTCCAGAACTACGCCCTGTATCCGCACATGACGGTGTACAAGAACATGGCCTTCGGTCTTCGGATGCGCAAGGTGGCCAAGCCGGAGATTCGCCGTCGGGTGGGCGAAGCGGCGGGGCTGCTGGGGATCGAAGGGCTCCTGGAGCGCAAGCCGAAGCAGCTATCGGGTGGGGAGCGTCAGCGGGTTGCGGTGGGTCGGGCGATCGTTCGGGAGCCGCAGGCGTTTCTGTTCGACGAGCCGTTGTCGAACCTGGACGCGAAGCTTCGCGTTCAGATGCGTGCGGAGTTGAAGAAGCTGCACCGTCGTCTGCGGACCACGGTGATCTACGTCACGCACGATCAAGAGGAAGCCATGACGCTGGGAGACCGGATCGTGGTGATGAAGTCCGGCGTGGTGCACCAGTGCGACGCGCCGCTGGAAGTTTATGACCGGCCGCGGGACCGCTTCGTGGCGTCCTTTGTGGGGACGCCTCCGATGAACTTCTTCGAAGGTCTCGTTCGGGTCGGTGATGGGGACGTGCTGTTCGAGACGAGCTGCGGGCAGGTTCGGCTACCGCAGCATCTGGGCGAACGGCTGGCGGATCGTCGCGGGGAGGCCTTCGTGCTGGGCGTCCGGCCGGAGGCGTTTTCGTTTCCGGAGGGCGGCGGTTCGTCGGGAACGTCGCCGGAGGGCGGCGATCACCTGCGGATGCGGGTGGCGGTGGTGGAGCCGCTGGGCAGCGAGAAGGACGTTCATCTGCAAACGGCGGACGGCGGAGGGGCTGTGGCCCGGGTGCCGTCGCACGTAGCGGTGGTCGAGGGGAATGACGTGGACGTGTTCCTGGACAGTTCGCGGGTTCACGTCTTCGCCCCCGGAGAAGCCGGTTTGAACATCGGCCTGAACGGATACGGGGCTCGGTCCAGTGTCAACTAGCCGGTTGACACACTGGGCTTTGCGCGGGTTGGTTCGGGTCTGGTCCATCGGTTGGAGGCATCCGATGGCCTGACGCCCGATCGATCCATCGACGCGGTTCCGTATCGAAGTGGGTTCGCCGGTGCGCCCACTTTTTTGTTGACCGGTGGGCGTCGGTCTGGGGACGTGGAGGGTGCAGTACATGTTGGGCGGGCACGGACGCCGGGAGGCCGTGCAAAGAAAGTCAGACGAGTGGTGATCAGATGACACCTGATATTCTTCGGCTGGTCGATTCGATCTGCCGCGACAAGAACATCGACAAGGACCAACTGCTGGGCGACCTGGAAGGGGCGATGGCGTCGGCCATCCGGAAGACGTACGGTCAGATCGAGGACGTTCAGGTTCACATCGACCGGATGAACGGTCAGATCACGGCGCAGTGCGAAGGGACGTCGATCAGCATGGCGGAGCTGGGCCGGATCAGCGCCCAGACCTGCAAGCAGGTGATGATCCAGAAGATCCGGGAGGCGGAGCGTTCGAGCATTTTCGAGGAGTTCTCGGAGCGGGTGGGGACCATCATCACGGGGACGGTGGCCCGGTACGAGGGCGGGGCGCTGGTGGTGAATCTGGGTCGGACGGAGGGTTTTCTGCCCAAGAGCGAGCAGATTCCCGGGGAGACGCATCACCCGGGCGACCGGGTCCGGGCGATGATTCTGGACGTTCGGGAGGCCCCGCACCAGGTCAAGATCGTGCTGACCCGCACCCATCCGGATTACATTCGTCGGTTGTTCGAGCTGGAGGTTCCCGAGGTCGGCGAGCGGATCATCGAGATCAAGGCCCTGGCGCGTGAGGCGGGATACCGCACCAAGGTTGCGGTCGCCTCGATCGACTCGAAGGTGGACGCGGTGGGAGCGTGCGTGGGCGTTCGGGGCAGCCGGATCCGCAACATCGTGGACGAGCTGGGTGGCGAGAAGATCGACATCGTGCGGTGGAACGAGTCATCGCAGGTGTTGATCTCGAACGCGCTGAAGCCGGCGGAGGTTCAGGAGATCGCGCTGTGCTTCGAGCTGGGTCGATGCACGGTGGTGGTGGCCGAGGACCAGCTTTCGTTGGCGATCGGCAAACGGGGCCAGAACGTTCGTCTGGCGGCCCGGCTGACGGGCTGGGACATCGATATTCTGACCCCGGCGGAATACAACAAGAACCTGGACGACATCGAGAAGACCCTGACGGCCATGGGTGTGGAAGACGTGCAGATCGAGAAAGTGATGGCCATGGGGATGGTCTCGTTGATGGACGTCGAGGAGGTGGGTGCCGAGCCGCTGGTCAACGAGTTGGAGATCGACGAGGAGCGGGCGAAGCAGATCGTCGAGAAAGCGGCTGCAGAGGCCAGGCGGCTCGCCGACGAGGCCAAGGCGAAGGCGGCTCAGGAGGCGGCGGCGAAGGCGGCCCAGGAGGCTGAGGCGAAGGCGGCTCAGGAGGAGGCGGCGGCTGGGGAGGCCGAATCCGTCGAAGGGGCCGAGGCCGCAACCGGGTCTGTGGCCGATGGAAGTGAACAGCAGGAGGGCCGGCCGGTTGCCGACCTGGTGGCGGGACTGGACGAGCAAGGTATTGTCGACGCTCCAAGCGTGGAGGCGGCCGAAGAGTTGGAAGAATCGGAGGAGTCCGAGCCGCTGACGGAATCGTCTGACGTGGCATCGGCCGAACCGAACGAGAAGGCTGAGGAATCGCGGGTGGCCGAGTAGGTGATTCCGCTCCGGCATAGTGCCGGCGAGTGAGTAAACGGAGGTGTCTGTGGCCGAGAAGATGCGCGTTCACATTCTGGCGAAAGAGTTGAACGTGACCAGTAAGGCCATATTGCTGAAGTGCGCCGCCGAGGGTCTGCCGGTCAAGAACCACATGACCGCGCTGGGCCCTGGGCTGGAAGCGACGATCCGCGAATGGTTTACGGAGGGGCAGCATTTGACCACGGTGGAGACGGCCGAGCGGGTGGACCTGAAGAAGGTCCGTGTCGCGCGGAGGAAGAAGAAGGCCGCGGCGGAGGTCGCGGCATCGGCGGATCAGGCGGTTGCCGTGGCCGAGGCCCCGGCGGAGGTTGCTCCGGTCGAGGCCGAAGTCCCGGAGGCGGCCGCCGCCGAAGTGGCCGAACTGGCCGAAGCGCCGCCCGGGCCCGAAGTCGATGCGGCGCTGGCGCCCCCCGAGGCGCCGCCCGAAGAAGCCGCCACGGTACCGTCCGGCCCCGCAGTCCCGGGGCCCGTTGAAGCGCCGGCGGCACCGGCGGAGCCGGAGGTCGCCGAACCGGTCGAAGGTGAGCCGGCACCGGAGCGCATGGTGGCCGAAGTCGAGGCGCCCGGACCTACCGCGGCGCTTGTCGAGGAGGCGCCTGGACCACTGGCGCTGCCGGAACCGGTCCGCCCGGCAGGACCCCAGAACGTTCCCGCGCCTGCGCGGGTGCAGGGCCCGCGCGTGGTGCGCTATGAACCGCCGGAGCGGGACTACCATCCGCCCCCGCGTTCACCGCGGCGGCCGCCTCCTGCGCCTGGGCCGACCGGTGAGCCGATGCCTCCGCCGGCTCCAGAGCGGGCCGGCGAGCGGCGGCGTGGGGCGGGGGCGGGGGCGG
>DATKXO010000077.1:0-7077 GCA_035528995.1 Phycisphaerae bacterium
CTCCAACTCTTCCTGCATCCCTTCTGCGACTGTGTCCCACGTCTTAAGTCGGCGCACGCCGCGATGCTTGTCGTACCAGCGAATCCACTGCCGGCAGACCTTCATCTCCGCATCTGTCCATGCGGTCTTGGGCCAGCGCTGGTTCAGCCTGTGCGCCAGTATGCACAGGTGACTGTAGGTCGCCGCCATCGAACGTGGTCGAGTTCCTTTGAACCGGGCCGGGTCGTCCCTGCGCCATTGTCGGCGCAGTCTTGCCAGCTCCAGCCGGCACGCCCTGGCCGCGGTCGGAGCGTCAGTGTTGCGGCGCGGACAGTTTAGCTCCGCCAAGTCATGTCATTTGGTCTAAGGGCTAGACTGCCGGTTCCGTCCGGCGGCGGCCGCGCCCGCCGTCAGATTTGTACAGCGTTCTATACCGATCCGCAGTAGCAGTACCAGCCGGCTTTGCGGTAGGCGGGGAGGCTACTCGCGCTTGCGTGCTGGTGAGTGGCCAGCGGCGAGCCGCTGAACGCCGGCGCGGGATGGCCATGCCCGCTGGCCGCTACCTGCACCGGCTCCAGCCCCCCCGCCGGGTCGACCGGCTCGGGAGTGTCCTCCGATGCGACGATCGCGCCGACCGACCCGCTCGGCGTGCCGGCGCTGACCGCGGCGTGCTGGTGAGAGTCGGAGCCGCCGGCGGCGCCGATGTTCGCCTCGGTGTCCGAGCCGCGGACTACCTTGTCCCGCCAGTCGTCGGTGACGTGGCCGTTGTAGATGCCGCCGTCGGCGAAGTACCAGCCGGCCGGGATCTCGGCCCGCGCGTCGAAGAGGCGGTATTCGCCGATGATCCAGAAGCCGGCCGGGGACGGGTAGAGGTAGTCGGACTTGAGCCAACCGTAGTGCGGGTCGGTAGGGTCGAGGATGAGGGAGGGGAACTCGTCCGCGGCCAGATCCCCGAGCGTGATCACCTGGCGCTTCATCGGCTGGTCGGGAAAGGGGGACAGTCCCTGTCGGCGGAAAACGAGGGACAGTCCCTCGGAGCGCCTGCGTCCGACTCGGCGCGGTACAGTCCCTGTTTTCCGCGGCTAGCCACCGAGTTTGACCTTCTGGGATTGGGCCGGGGTGAGGACGAGGACGGGAGGAGGGAGCGGAGGGCCGGAGGGAGCGGCAGGAGCTGCGCAGAGGTGAGTGTGGCTGGCCAGGAGAGACTGAAATGACATGAGAGCAGTCTGGAGCTGCTCGAAGATGACGGCGGAGAACGAGCTGCCGTTCAGATTGACCGTCGGCGTGCCCAATATCTCGCAGACGCCCTGCGCCGATATCGTGACCTTCGCCTTCGAGCTGACCGAAACCTCGCCCTCGGCCGACGTGCTCGACTTCGCTGCCCCCGTCACCTCGATGGACCCGTCCTTCTTCACCAGCACCTCGGTCCCGCTCTCGTGAACGAAATGAAGCTGCCCGGCCTCGAGCGCCGGCGGCGCGTCTTTGCCGTAGAGCCGCCGGACGACGATCCCGGCGCCGGCGGCGTTCCAATCGAGGAACTGGATGAGCACCTCATCACCCACGTTCGGCGCGACGACCATTCCGGTGCCGTCACCGGATTGGTCGGTGCCGATCCGCAGCCAATTCGTCAGTTGCCCGCTGGTCGCGAGCCTGCACCTCACCTGATAGGCCTTCAGGTCGATCTCCTCGATGGTACCGATGGCGGAGGGAACCAGGCCGGCGAGGGCCTTGCGGATCTCGGAGCGGATGAGGTCGATCACGGGAGGAGCCCCAAACACCGACGAACACGGACGAGCACGGACGAACACGGACAGGTCACAGATCCGCCTCGGTGGTGAGGAGGTTCTCGGTGAGGACCTTGGAGGCGAATTGGATGGTGGTGGCGAAGCGGACCGCGCTGTGCTCGTGGCGCAACCCGACCACGTAGTACTTCCCGCCGGTGCGCTCGGCGATCCGGCAGCCGGTGATCTGGATGCAGTCGTTCACCTCCAGCTCTGCGTCCCCGGGCACGAACAGGCTCCCCGTGATCAGCCCGGCCGAATACTCGCGCAACAGCGCCTCGGCCCGGTTCATGCACTTCTCCTTCGTGTCCAGCGAGTAATCCACGACGGTGATGATCTGATAGTTCGCGCTGTTCCGCTGACTCGGCGCGGCCGTGTAACTGATCTCGCCCGGCCGCCGGCCCTGCTGCGTATCGCGCCCGGGCAGGCTCGGCAGCAACGACGGCGTCCCGGCGCCCGCCTCCGGCGCTTCCGGCAGCAACTTCGACGTGACCTTATGCCCCTTCTTCGTCTTCGGATCGTAGCCGATAACCATCACCTTCAGCCCCCGACTCAGCAACTTATCCTGGATAAAGTTCCATTTGCACGGCCTGGCCGCCTCCCCGGTGCCCACGGTCACGCCGGCCAGCCGCTTCGCATCATAGCTCCGCTTCGGCGAAGTCGAAAGCTCCCGCTTCCGGAAATGGATTGTCTTATCAGGGCCTACCCAGGCATCGAACCCGTTCCGCTTTGCTAGGCCCACCACCGCGATCCAAAGCGACGCCCCGGGCGCGAACAGACTCTGCTCGCTCCAGACCCGGGGCGTCGCCGACAGATCGGTCGGAAACGACACCGAATCCCCGATCAGCTTCACGATCTGCGAATCTGTCTTCCCAGTGAACCGGTCAATCTGAGCCTGGTCCAGCAACGAGTCGCAGAGCTTGCCCGTGTGGTCGCGCCCGCGCACGGTCAAAATCTGCGGATTCAGCGGGTTATAGTCCGCGGTATCCACCTGCCCCGCGAATGTGATCGCCCCGGCGAACTCAATGCCCAGCTTCTCCCCGGCCGAGTCATAGAACAGATCGGTGTACCGCTCGCCCGAGTTCTCAATCTCAAACTCGAATTCGTCGGCCGCAAACCCGATGTTCTTGTCCAGGGTCAGGTACACATGCTTCGTGATCTCCAAATCGTCCAGCAGAATCGAAACAGGAGTCACGGAGTGTCCTTCGTCCTTTGTCCTTCGTCGGGAACCGCCGCGGCGATCCGCTCGGTGGCCAGCTTCACGTACTCCGGGTTCAGCTCGATACCCAGATAGCGGCGGCCGAGCTTTTCGGCAGCCAGGCCGGTGGTGCCGGCACCGAAGAACGGGTCGAGCACGACACCGTCGCGCGGGCACCCGATCGCCAAGCACCTTTCGGCCAAGTTCGCCGGGAACATCGCGTGGTGCCCGATTTTGCTCGGCTGGATCGGTATCGTCCAAACGTCTCTCAGATTCCTTGTTCCCCTCGCCGCCAGCTCCTGCCTCCGGGCCGCGTCCCTTTTTGCGCTCGTCCGGCCCGGCGCGTGCTGTCCGTGCGGCCTGTCGTCCTTCAGCGTGTACTTCGTATCGACTCCCCGCGCGCGCGCTCTCTCTCTCCGTCTCCGCTCGTATTCCGCCGCCGGCTCCATTGCCGCGCTGCGGTCGTAGTAGTAGTGCCGGCTCTTCGCCAGAAGGAACAGATGCTCATGCGCCCTGGTCGGCCGGTCCAGGCAGCTCTCGAACATCGCGTTCGGCTTGTGCCAGATAATGTCCGCGCGCACCGTCCATCCGGACGCCTGTAGCGCGAGCGCCAATCGCCAAGGAATGCCAACCAGGTCTTTTGG
This sequence comes from Phycisphaerae bacterium, assembly GCA_035528995.1. Classification (GTDB taxonomy): domain Bacteria; phylum Planctomycetota; class Phycisphaerae; order UBA1845; family UBA1845; genus DATKXO01. The sequence goes on from DATKXO010000077.1 coordinate 3,603, forward strand.
CTTCAGTCCGGGAGCACGTTTGTGTGGATCGTCCTCGCGCGGGGCCCGGTCGCGCCGCCAACTCGCCTGGCTCATCGCCCTGGTCGCCCGTGACGATTCCGTATGCACTGCCGCCCCGATGAACTTGTCGCTTCGCGGGAATCCCCCGATGTAGCTGTCTCCGATGACCAGCCACAGCGTCCCCGTCTTCTTCAGCACTCTCCGCACCTCGCGGAACACGTCGACCAGCTTCCCGACGTACTCCTCCGGCGTCCGCTCCAGCCCGAGCTGCCCGTCCACCCCGTAGTCCCTCAGCCCCCAATACGGCGGGCTCGTCACGCAGCAGTCGATGGAGTCCGGAGCGAGGGTCGCAAGGACCATCCCAGCGTCGCCTTGCAGTATCGTGCTCGGCATCGCAGACCCCGAGACGAAGGACGAAGGACGAAGGACGGTCCGAGACGTCACTCCGGAATCACCAGCACGTCCCCGGCCTCAAGCGCCGACGGATCCCACACCCGGTTTGTCACCGCGATATCTTGCCAGCGGTTCATCGTGCCGTAGAACTTGAGGCTGATGCTCTGTAGCGTATCCTGGCCGCAGACGATGTAGGTCTGGTCTTTGATCGGCAGCGCGCCGGCGCGCTGAGACATCAGCCCGGCCTCGGTGTGCAGCAGTTGGACGTACTGATAGATGGCCGCCGCCGCATCCTGCACCGGGGAAAGAGCCACTGACGAAGTGGTTGTGGCAAAGTCGGACCCCGGATTGATGATGGCCAGAGCTGTGACGAGCGCCTTCTCGGCCATGAGCTGGGTCAACGACAGGTCGGCGCGGAGGCGGGCGATCAGACCGGCCGGCATCTGGGCCAGGCTCTCGATGCCGACGATGTTGTTCCGGATGCGCGAGACGTAGGCCTCGATATCGGAGAGCCGGTTGTAGAGCTTGCCGATGGCGCCCTGCAGATTGAACGCCTTGGCCCGGGCGATGGCCTGGGCCAACCAGTAGTCCATCCGGTCCGGCGCGGCCAGCTCGGGCGCTTTGATGTAGACGAAATCCGAGGGCGCAGCGTACTGGACGCACTGCACCGTGTACCGGCAGTGCCCATTCCGCAGCCTGGTATAGTGTGGCGCGGCCACGAGCACCGGCCACGACAGTTGCCCGATGGACAGCAACCACGGCCCGTTCCCATCTCGGCGAACCGCATCCAGCTCGCCGATGGCGGATTCCAGCCCGCCGGCGCTGGCGCGGATGATGCCGGTGATGGTGAAGGTGAACGGGCCGGGGCCGAAGTCCTGCAGCACGTCATCGAAGTCCGGGATCTCGAGGTGGGCCATCTTGTGCGCGCCTTCGAGATCGATCCCATCCGGCAGCGGATCGAACTGGTAGGAGCCGAGCTTACACAGCATTAGGAGGCAAAGAGGAAAGTCCCAAGGGGAAATTCCAAAGTCCGGACTTGTCCATTTCCACTTCTTCCCTTTCCACTTTAGAGGATCACCGGCAGCGCATTCGTGTCGCTGAAGATTGAGTTGCTGGACGTGCCGTCCTGGGTGTCGACCACGATGGTCAGCGTGCCGGAGTCGGGCGCGACGTTGTAGGCGTTGTGCCCGTGGTAAAGGATGAGATCGGCCTTGGTGCCGGAACCGACCACGGCGGCCGAGGTGACGGTCTTGAGCGTGGAGTGGAAGAGGCGCAGGGAGCAAACCTTGTCGGTTTGAACGACCTTGATGCAGGGCTTGGTGCTCGCGGAGGTCGAGAAGCGGCAGTACTTAACCACGACGTCGACGGCGTCGCCGACGTGGCCGACCGAGAGAAGCGCCGAGCTACCCTGGGGTTCGCCCCAGAAAATGCAGGCGTCGAAGACTTTGCCGTTGCCGGTCGTCGCGACAGCGTCGGCCAGGCCGGCATACACGAACTGACAGTGGCGAACGTGGCAGCCGTTCTCCCCGGAGAGCGTGAGCAGGGGATCGGCCTCGGTCGGGCTGGCGTTGATGAAGCGGATGTTCTCGATGAGCGAGACGTACATGAAGTCGCCGGAGGTGTGAAGGTGCCCCTCGACGACGACCTTGCCGAGGCCGACGAAGTCCACGACCTTGTCTGTCACGTCGACGTCTTCCGCATACGTCCCCGGCATGATCAGAATCACGCAGGGGTCGGTGCCGGTGACGCTGGTGACCGCGGCCTGGATCGTGGTGTACTGGCCGCCGGTTTTGGCGACGATGCGGACGTTGCCCCAGAGGACGCCCGAGCGCGAGACCGCCTGGATGGCCTGGGAGACCGAGGAGTAGGTGAGACGGGCGGAGGTGACCTCGTCTTCGAGCGTGGAGACCGAGCCGAGGCGGGCGGCGAGGGAGGCGCTGTCGCCGCGCGCCGTAACGAGCTCGGCCGCCATCGAGGCGATGGACAGGCCCGTGGACTTCGTGGTGAGCGGCGTCAGCGCGAGCGCCGTGGTGCAGTGCCGGCCGGCGCGGTCGACGCAGCGGAGCGCGACCTTGGCCGTGACCGGGACGGCGGTGGTCGAAAACGGCACCGGCAGGACCACGTGGTCGTGGGTCACGAAGGCGTGTTTGTGGCTGAGGTTCGTGAAGCTCGGGGTGGAGCCGTCATCGGTCCAGCAGACCTCGACGCCGGCGATCTCGGCCGCGTAAGCGCCGACCCGCGACCAGCTCACCTTGATTCCGGAATCAACCGCCAAGGTCGTGATCGCTTCGAGCGAGTCGGCGCAGCTCGCCGGGATGACCTTGGCTCCGCCGGCGATGGCCGTGACCGGCGTACACCAGGCGGACGCACTGCTTTGGAACCAGTCGCCCATCGAGCAGACGCGCACCCGGTAGTTCACCGCCGGCGTGAGCCCGTGCCAGATCTGCTGCATCTTCACCGGCGACGCGGCAAAGGTGCTCTCGGCGTGCTCGTAGGAGATCGGCTCGCCGCTGGTGGGGTCCAGGGGTTCGAGGAGGAAGCGGTAGCCGGCCGCCGCCGGCCCGAGCGTGAACGCCCCGGAGGCAGGCGCATCGTCCGCGTCAAAGGTCAGCGTGTCGACCGTGTTCGAGACCACCAAATAGGTCCTATCCGTCGAATCGGTCATATACTGCCCCGCCCACTCGTTCGTCGTCCAGGTAAACTCGGAACTGCTCTTCGTGAACGTGTTGCCGCTGGCCGTGCCCGTTCCGGTATCCCCGAACTTCGCCAGGATGTAGGCCTGGCGCATGCTCGGATAGCCGGCGACGTCGTCGGCGACCGCGCGCAGCGTGTCCTCGAACGCGGTGGTCAGGCGAAGCCGAGTCGGCGCCGGCGGCGCCACCTGGCGCGTGAGGATCTCCTGCCCGTCGATGAGCGGATTCATCAGCGTGTCGTCGATCCGCAACCAGACCCGGTAGTCCTCGGCCATCACCAGGATGGAGTCGTCCACCTGGAATTTGTAGAGCTTCATCCGGGCGTCGGTCTGCACGAACTGGCTTTCCTTCACGACGACCAGCTCGTAGTCGTCTTCCTGCCAGACCTG
>DATKXO010000078.1:0-18636 GCA_035528995.1 Phycisphaerae bacterium
GGCCTACGTGGTCATCGAGGGCCCGGTCAAGGTCGGCGCGGAGACCCGCATCTATCACCAGGCCTACCTGACCGGCTGGACCGAGATCGGCGTCGGCTGCGAGATCCATCCGTTCACGACGATCGGTCATCTGCCCCAGGACTGGCACTACGGTGGGGAGCGGTCGTTCTGCAGAGTCGGCGACGGCACGGTCGTTCGCGAGTATTGCAGCATCCACCGCGGCACGGACCCGGAGTCGACAACCGTGATCGGTCAGAAGTGCTTTCTGTTGGCCTACACGCACGTGGGGCACAACTGCGTCGTTGGCGACCGGGTTACGCTGATCAACGGGGTGAATCTCGGCGGCCATACCGAGATCGGCCAGGGTGCGGTCATGTCCGGCTATGCCGCGACCCATCAGTTTGTGCGCGTGGGCGAATATGCGATGCTCGGTGGCGCGGGTCGGGCGTTCATGGACGTGTTGCCGTTCATGACCGTGCAGGATCGCAACGCCTGTTCGGGCGTCAATCTGGTCGGTTTGCGTCGGGCCGGCTTCTCCGCAGATGAAATCGCCGAGATCAAGCGGGCCTACAAGCTCTTCTATCGCAGTGGGCTCCCGCTTTCCAAGGCCATCGCGGAATTCGAGGCCGGAGTCCGGACCGATGCGGGGCGCAGGCTGCTGGCGTTTGTGCAGGCTCCCAGCCGACGCGGGCTCGGTGCCGGGCCCCGCCACGCCTATCGACACTCGGAATACAAGCCGGGGGATTGAGCGGCCTGCTGCAATCAGCAGGTCGGTCGCCGCCCATGCTGCGCCCGGACAGGGCTACTCGGATGTCGCGGTGGGCGTGGGCGGCATGCCGGCGCGGCGGAGGATTCGTTCGACGAGGCGGTTTTCCATCGCGCCGTCGCGGCCGTCGTCGATCCAATAGTCGTCGGCCCGGGTGAGCAGCGGTTCGCCGGCCACGCCGGGCAGCGTCTCGCCGAAGACCCGGAGCGTGGCGGCGGAGTTGTTGAACTGCCGCTCGGGAGTGGCGAACGTCTGGCGGTAGACCGTGACGGTGAACAGACCTTGGCCGCTTCCTTCATCACGGTCCACCTGGACGATGGCCCGACGGCAAACCGTGCGCAAGGTCGACTCCCACAGGTCGTACGCGGTGTCCACGTCGTGCCGCCAGAACTCGAACAGGTTCTGGCTGGTCTCGGGGAAGGTCGTGATGGTGCCTCCGCGGCGATCCACTCGGTCCAGCCGAAAATGGTGGCGGCGGAGCACCTCCTGACAGCTCTCCCACAGGACGTCGAAGTCGGTCTCATCGGCCAGTTGAACGCCTTGCGACATCGGCTCGATGGGTCGCGTGGGCTGCTGGCAGCCCGCGGCCAGTAAAGCTACAAGACAGAATGCCGGGATATGCCGTGCCATCGGCGTGGATGATAGACGGCTGGGCGGTCAGGTCAACAAGCTGCCTGCAAGATGAAAGGGCAACGTTCCGGGTTCGCTCGAGGCAGGGGGCTCGGCTCGGCGGACCCGGCTCAGGTCAGTTCGGGTGTCGCGGCCTGGAGGGAGAGACCCATTGCCGGCGTGCCGACGTCGGGCGACGGTGCCGCACCCTGGTTGGTCGGCCCTTGGCGCTGCAGGTCTGTGGCCGCCATCGCGGCGTCGCGCAGCAACAGGGCCAGGGCATCCTGCGGGTCCAGGGCGATGCAGCGTTCGAAGGCATCGACGGCGCCCAACGGGTCGCCCTGCCCGAAGCGGACGTATCCCAACACGAACCAGGCCTGGGTGTCGTCCGGCCGGAGCGTCAGCTGTTCGGCGAGCGTGTCGAGGTGTCGCTGCAAGGGCTCCGGGTCGCCATACAGCAAGGCGATGTCCAACGGGTAGTCGATCGCGTCGGGCACGGCCGTCAAGCCGCGCCGGAGCGCCATGGCCGAGACGGCGTACTGCCCTTCGGCGAAACGGGCCAGACCATAGGCCAGCGTCGCCTCACCGGCGTACACGCCTTCCAGTTGGGCCTGGATGTAGTGCCGGCGGGCTTCGGCGTAGTCGCCGACGGCGAAGGCCGCGTCGCCGCGCCGCAGCGTGTCCTGTGCATCCTGTGGTGAGACCGGCTCAGGGGGCGGCAACAGCGTGACAGCGCCGGGGCCGATCGGTTCCCCGGGAGGCTGCTCCGAGCGGAGGAAGTCGGGCACGGATTCCTGGACCACGGGCTGCTCGATCACGGTTTGTTCGATGATCGGCTGCTGCACGTAGGTTTGGACCACGGTCGCCACCGTGCGGTCCTCGTACACCACCCAGGGGCGCACGACAGTCAGGGACGGATAGCCGTACGAGCGGCACGACCGCCCGCCAGGACGGTAGCCCAGCAGACGGGGATGCGTCATGTACGGGCGGCGGCGGGCATAGTGGGGCCGGCAGGTCGAGGGACTCGGTCCCGGCAGGATGGTCGAGTGAACCCTCCTGTCGCAGGGGATCGAGGGCCGATGCAGGTCCACCGCGGGGTAGTGCCTCCCGAAGCCGGGGCGGCCGTACGTGTTGCTTTGCGGGTGACCGGAGCGATGCGGCGTTGGTGCCACTGTGGGGCGGGGCTGGCGGCCGGAGTGCGATCGGCTGGGAGTCTGCCTCTGGACACGCTTGGGCGGCGCGGGCCTGGCCAGCCGCACGCCCCCGGCAGCGCTCGTCGAACTGCTGGATGCGGGCACCGTCAGTGTGTTGCGGCGGGGGAGCGGTCTGACGGGTCGTCGCGACGACCCATCTCTGCCACTGGCGGTACGTCTCGATCCGGATGACGGCGAGATCGTGGGGCGCGATCCGGCCGACGACGGCCGAGCGACACGGTTGCCGCCGGAGGGGGACCTCCCGGGCGCGCGTTGTGGCGTGAATCGCGTGTGGGATGAGCCCTTCGGCGAACCCGACGATCCTGCACTGCGGTGCGACCCGGAACCGTGGCCGGGACTCGGTGTCACCCGCGGCTGCCTGGATGGCGCCGGCCGCTTTGAGCTGGAAGCACTGCCGCCGGCGCGTTGCCCTGAGGATCGCTGGGTGCTCGAGGGTCGGCTGACACGGGACGGGGTCCGATGGACCCTGGGCTGGGACGAGCGGCCGGCGGATTTCCTGGAGGACCGAGAGGGCGGACCGGCGAAGGCGCTGGCTGCGACCAGGCCGAAGACGGCGAGCCAGGCAGCCATTGGGCCACCCTGCAAGAACCGGCGCGAGGATCTCATGATGATCTCCTTGTCCGAAAGGCCGCCGCCCCCGATTTCTATCGGCCGGCAGGTGATCTCAGTGAGTCAATATTTCACCGTAGTCAAATATACCACAGAATAAGGTAACAGGCAAGTGATCGGACGTGTCTAGGCGAGGATTTCGCTTAAACCTTTAAGGGAGGAGACTTTATAGTCAGGCCGGGAAGTGCCGACATCGTAGATCCGGCCGGTGCGGCACACCCACACGGTCGCGATCCCCAGCGGTCCGGCGCCTGAGACGTCCGCGTGCAGGGAATCGCCGGCGTGGATGACCCGCTCGGGTGGCAGGCCGACCTCGGCCAATGCGCGATCGAAGATGGCTGGGGCGGGCTTGTAGCAGTTGACGTCCTCCGAGGTGATGACGTGGTCGAACCGCAGGTCGTGCTTTTCGATGGCGCTGAGGAGGTCCTTGGTGTCGGCGTTTGAGACCACGCAGATCGGTACGTCGATCGAGTCCAACGCTCGGGCGGAATCGGGATGCAGCGTCGGGTCCGCCCAGTAGTCCACCAGCCGATTCACGTAGGGGACCGGGTCCACGCCGTGGACGCCGCGGGCCTCGAGAGTCTCGACCAGCGTGTCGCACTCGATCTCGAAGAGGTTGCGAAACCGGCCGTGATTACGCTCATCGGCCGCGGCGAAGAACTTTTTGCCCCATTCGACGGCGAAGTCTGGCCCGGAAACGGGGAGGTGCAGGTCCTGCACCACGCGCAACGACGTGTCCTCGACCGCCTGCCGGTCGCCGGAGGTGACCGTGCCGTAGAAATCGATGAAGAGGGCGTCGAATCTTCGTCGGCTCATCCGTTCTTCTCCCTTCCGTTTCCGCCGGTGCGGATGTTGGCCGGGCAGAGGGTACCGGAAGGCGTGCCCGACGCCAACGTGACCAGGCGGGTTTGCGCCCCGCGGGAGTCGGGTTATCCTTCGCGCACGTTTGGACAGGTGCGGCCGGTGGCCGCTTGGGCAGGTTGAGATTCAACCGAAGGAGTGCTGAGGAATGGACACGGCTGGCAGACGGGCGTTTCTGGCCCGAGTGGGGGCGGCTGCGGTGGTGGGCGGGGCGGTGGCCACGCGGGTGGAGGCCGGCGAGCCGCTGGCGGCGAAGAAGGAGGTCGTGCCGGGCAGTCCCTACCCGACGTTCTCGCGGGCGATCAAGTGTGGTGGCCTGGTCTACGTCTCGGGCGTGCTGGGCCAGATTCCGGGCACGCGCGACCTGGCATCGGCCGACTTCGCCGGGCAGTGCCGGCAAGCCATGGAGAACCTGAAGGCCTCGGTCGAGGCCGCTGGCTCGAGCATGGACAAGGTGCTCAAGTGCGGCGCGTTCCTGACCGAGCAGTCCGACTTCGCCGCGTTCAACAAGATTTACGTGACGTATTTTCCGACGGACCCGCCGGCCCGGTCCACGGTGATCGTCAAGGCACTGGTCGCGCCCGGGGCCAAGCTCGAGATCGACTGCGTGGCTTGCGTCTGACTCGGTTGTGGATGGGTCGAGGGCCAACCGCGAAGAGGGACTGGGCGCAAGTGGCGGGCTGCGGTTCGTCCGGCCCGGATGCCAAGTCGCGCGGTCAGGCCCCCCGGCCTGCCCGGGAGCGGGGCGGCGCCCGGGCGTCGTCACAGTGACCCCGGGCATGCGTTCGCCGTTGCCCGGATCGGTCTTTCCGGCGACACACCATTCTGCGTACTCCTGGTCCTAATCCGATGCCTTTCATGTCAACACCTGTTAGAGAAGATCGGAGGCCGGTCGACCCGTTATCCGTAGCGGCAGCGTCTCGGCACCGGTATTCCTTTCGTTGTTAATCGGGACCAGATAATCCCCGTCGACCAGCCTCCGAAAGTGCGCCGCAGGCGCTGCCGCTGTCTTCTATGTGGGCACACGAGTGTCCCACATAGTCATGGCCGCCAGTTGAACGGCCGGCAGGCCGTCGTGGTCAACGTCTTCGTCCTGTTCCTGCTCGTCCTCGGTCACCTCCTGGCGTTCCCACTCGCTGCGCAGGATTGCGAAGCACAGCTCATCGTGGTAACGACCGTTGCGGTAGCAGGCCTGTCGCAGGCGGCCCTCCTCGACGAAGCCGGCCCGTCGATAGGCTCGGATGGCCCGCTGGTGATCGGCGAAGACGGTCAGGGCGATGCGGTTGAGGTTTAGCTCGCCGAAGCCGTACCGCAGCATGAGTCGCGTCGCCTCGGTGCCGAATCCACGGGACTGCGAGCCGGGGTCGCCGATGAGGATGCCGAACGTGGCACTGCGGTTGGCGGCGTGAATGCGGCTGAGCCCGCCCACACCGATCAGCCGATCCTCCTGGCGGGCGACGATGCCGAGCACGAGGTCCTCCGCAGACTTGTAGAGGCCCTCGATGAACTCGCGCTCTCGCTGCTCGCTGACGGGGAGAAACCGGCCCAGGGTCTTCCAGTTCGCGGGATCGTTGACCCAGCGGCGCAGCAGCGGTTCGTCGGCCAGTTCGACGGGCCGCAGATAGAGGCGTTCTCCCTGGTAGTACCGAATGCACATGGTGTCGCTACCGTTTCGAGGTCGGCTGCGGCGCGCGGAGCCACCGTGGGCCGCCGCGCGCAGCAACCCTTTTTGCCGACGCCTGCTCGGAAAACGCGTCAGCAGGGACAACCGTTGACCAACAAAAAAGCCCCGCGGTCTTTCGCACCGCGGGGCTGACAGGACGTTTTGCTCGATCGCGCAACCCCTACGGTGCGCCTCCATAGCAATCAGCGCACAGCCACTGGCGGCGGACGAACATCGGCTGATTAACCGACGTGCGTCTGCCGCCGCGGTGATTTGTGAGGTTGTACGATTTTGAACTCATGACTTTCCCTGAATCGGCTATCAGTACAGCACTCTAAATATACTCGCTTATCCGCCCGAGTCAAGCGAAAAGTGTGAGAATACGTCGGTCGTCCGGCGCCTCGTGTCGGAGCGCGAGTCCGGGCGAGTGCATCCGCCGGCCGTCCCAGGGCGGGGGCAGACAACTCCTCAAGGGGTCGCTTCGTGACAGGCGACGAAGTGTCGCGGGCGCATCTCGCGCAGCGGCGGGTGCCCGACGGTTTCGTCCTGGCAACGGGGCACGCACAAAGCGCATCGCGGATGAAACCGGCAACCGGGCGGCAATCGGCGCGGGTCGGGCACATTGCCCGGAATGACTTCCAGGCGTTGCCGGCGGTCCGATAGTCTGGGCACGCAACGAAGCAAAGCTCGCGTGTAGGGGTGCAGCGGCCGATCGAACAGGTCCTCCACGGGGGCCCGCTCGACGATCCGTCCGGCGTACATGACGCAGACCTCGTCGGCCATGCCGGCCACCACGCCGAGATCGTGGGTGATCAGAACCAGGCTCATGCCGGTGCTGGCCTGCTGCCGGGCGAGCAGGTCGAGGATCTGGGCCTGTACGGTGACGTCCAGGGCGGTGGTCGGCTCGTCGGCGATCAACAGCGACGGGTTACAGGACCGGGCCATGGCGATCATGGCCCGCTGTCGCATGCCGCCGGATATCTGGTGTGGGTAGGAGCGGGCCCTCTCGGCCGGTGCCGGGATGCCCACCTGGCGAAGCATGTCGATGGCGGCGTCCCACGCATCGCGACGACGCATCCCCTGATGCAGCTCGATGACCTCGGCGATCTGCCGGCCGATGGTCAGCACCGGGTTCAGCGCGGTCATGGCCTCCTGAAAGATCATGGCCAGTCGGGAGCCGCGAAGCCGGCGCAGGGTGCGGTCGTCGGCGGTGGCCAGGTCGATCGGCGCGGCGCCGGGGCGATCGAAAAACAGAATCTCTCCACCGGCGATCCGGCCGGGTGGGTCCGGAATCAGACGCAGGATCGACAGGGCGGTGACGCTCTTTCCACAACCGCTCTCGCCGACGATGGCGATCGTCTGACCTCGCCTGGCGGACCAGGACACGCCGTCGGCGGCGCGGAGGACGCCCTCGTCGGTGTGGAACTCGACCCGCAGATCGCGGACGTCCAACAACACGTCGCTGCTCGGCGCGGCGATCGCGGCCCGTGCTTGCGGGTCGGTGGTGTGTGACACAGCCTGTTGGGGTTCGCTCACGGTCGTGTCCTGCCAATGCGTCGATTCGGCGGTTGTGTCGACTCGGCTTGATGATACCCGAGGGGCGATTCGACCGCAGGCCCGGCGCGGCGACGCCGAGCGGCGCACTTTTGACTCGCCGTGTCGGCCCGCTTACGGTGAGGGATGGCGCGCCCGAATCGCGGGCGACGCAGGCGCGAAACGGAACGTTCCGATGGCCGGCGTACCGACTGCACTCATCTGCCTGGACCTCGACGGCACCAGTGTCGAGCACGACGGCACCCACGTGTGGTTCTCCGAAGAGGTGGCCCGGGCGATCAATGAAGCCACGCATCGCGGTGCGGCCTGGTGCGCTAACTCGGGCCGCTCGGCGGACAATCAGATGGGCATCATCCAGGCCTGTCGCGAACTGGAGATTCTGCCGACGGCAATCCTGTCGGGCGAGCGTTACATTCACGACTTTCATCCGACGGGTTTTGCGCTGATGGCCAGGCAGCCGGACAATGACTTGGCCAAGCAGAAGGCCCGCGACCTCGCTCCGCGGGCCAAGGCGGCGCTGGAGCCGGAGCTGCCGGGACTGGAAGCGAGGTTCGGGCCGGCCGAGTGGCATCCCCGGGCGGAATTCGTGGCCTGGCTTCTTGCCGACGCCTGCGACCACGCCGCATTTGCCGAGGAGGTGCAACGGCTCCTGCAGGACCTGCCCGATGCTCAGGTGCTGCGCAACGGTCGGTGGGTGGTGGTCACGCATGCCGATTTCGGCAAGGGCCGGGTCCTGGGGACGTTGGCCGGGGGCCTGGGTGTTCCGCGGGAGAGGGTGCTGGCCGTGGGCGATCAACCGAACGACCTGGACATGCTTGACGGGCGCGTGGCCGCCTATGTGGGCTGCCCGCTCGACGCCGATGGGGCCATCGTCGAGACCGTAAGCAGGGTCGGCGGCTGGGTCGCGGACCAACCCGCTACGGCGGGCACGGCGGCGTTGATTCGCCGATTCGCCCGAGAGGCCCTGACCGGGTAGAATAGCGGTTCTGGGCGTGTGGCCCCCTGTGCCAGGGGGCCTCCCGGGGGGGCGGAGCAGAGGACGGTAAGGAGCCTCGACTGATATGAAGACGATCGAGATAGAGGGCATCGAGCTGGCCGTGGAGGATCGAGGCGAGGGTCCGCCGGTCATGCTGTTGCATGGCTTTCCGCTGAATCACTCGATGTGGTCGGCCCAGGTCGAGCGGCTGGTGGCCGGACATCGCGTGATTGCCCCGGATCTGCGAGGCTTCGGGGGCAGCACGGTCACGCCGGGGGCGGTGACCATGGACCGCTACGCGGACGACGTGGGCGCCATGCTGGAGGCGCTGGAGGTGACCGAGCCGGTGGTGTTCTGCGGCTTCTCGATGGGCGGGTACGTGGCCTTCTCTTTCTGGCGACGGTATCGCTCACGGGTGCGGGCCTACGTGCTGGCCGACACGCGGGCCATGGGCGACACGCCCGACTCCGCCCGCGACCGCCTGAAGACGGCCCAACAGGCGATGGCCGACGGCCCCGAGACGGTGGCCAAGGCCCTGCTTCCCAAGCTGTTTTCCAAGGGCACGCTCAAGGGCAAGCCCGAAGTCGTCGAGGCTGCTCGTCAGATGATCCTGTCGAGCGATCCGGCGGGCATAGCGGCCGCCCTTCGCGGCATGGCTGCCCGGGCGGACTCGCGTCCCCTGCTGAACCAGATTACGGTGCCCACTTTGCTGATCGTCGGCGTGGACGATGCGATCACACCGCCAGACGAGATGCTGGGCATGGCCGAGCTCATGCGACAGGCCGAGGTTGTCGAGGTTCCGAATGCCGGTCACCTGACGCCAATGGAGAATCCGGAGGCGTTCAACGACGCGCTGGTCAAGTTCCTTGACCGAATCTAGCGGCGAAGCCGGGCACCGGGTGAGGAATGGTGCCGGGCCCCTGCCGGGCATCCTGTGAATCAGTGAGTAGCGGAAAACTCACCGCGCGGCCGCGCTGTGAGTCGCGCCCCGCTTTCCTTGCGGGTCGTGTGCTCAACGTATTGTCGGCATGGAGCCTACGTGGCGCGATAGAGGTCGTGCTCGACGATGTATTGGTGCACCGACTCGGGAACCAGGAAGCGGACTGATTTGCCGGCCGCAGCCCGGCTGCGGATGTTGGTGGAGCTGATATCGATCCGCGGGGTCTCCAGGATGTCCGCCTCGAGGCGGGCGATCTGGTTGTCGTTGAAGTGCGGCCGTAGAGCGTTGAAGTCGATGCGCTCCCAGCCGGGGCGTGCGGCCGTCACGATGTGGCAGGAGTCGATCAGGTCCCGGGCCCGGTACCAGGTCGTCAGTTCGGGCAGGGAGTCAGCCCCGATGAGCCAGTACAGTTCCGCGTCGGCGCCCAGGTCGGCACGAAAATGAGCGATAGTCTCGACGGTGTAGGTGGGCCCGTCGCGGAGCAGATCGTAATCGCTGAAATCGAAGATGGGCTCATCGGCGATGGCCAGCCTGACCATCGCGGCCCGGTGCTGGGGGGAGGCCAGGACGGCAGCCATCTTGTGCGGCGGGGTGGCCGACGGCAGAAAGATGATCCGGTCGAGGTCCAGCCGCTCGACCACGCTCCGGGCGATGATCAGGTGGCCCAAGTGGATGGGGTCGAAGCTTCCGCCGAAGAGTGCGATCCGCTGCGGCATCGGCCGGGCCTCACAAGAGCGACGAGTTCGGGTCGTCCGTCAGTTACGGCCAGAGAATAGACCGCACGGTGGCGACGGTCAACGAAACCGGTCGAGCGCCTCGAGGGCTTCGCGTGGGACCGGCATGAAGAACCTATGCACGTGCTCGTTGAACGCGCAGCGGGCGCGATGGACTCGCCACCAGCGTCGAAGCAGGTCCGAGTGCATGGTGCGGACTTCGGCGTCGTCCTGCCAGGCGAAACCGTGCAGTCCGCATGCCTCGGGCGCGTAGCGTTGGATCACTTCGTAGAAGCGCGCGTCGAAGAGGAAGGATTCGGCGTCCACGGCGCCGTCGCCCAGCAGCAGGGAGTCGAGGGGCAGCTTCTCGCCGAGGTGCAGCAGCGTGATAAACAGCCCCATGCGCGAGACGTTCCGGTTGAGCAGGTAGACGTCCAGGTCGTCCCGCACGGATTCGCTGCCGCACAGCAGCCGGGCGCACAGGTAGTAGGTACGGAGTTGCCACGAGGGCTCGAAGTCCGGCGATCGGGTGTCCAGGCGCTCGGCCAGCCATTGGTCCAGCGGTTGCCCGGGCGCAAGCTGGCGGACGCCGCACAGGCCCAAGGCCAGGGCGGCGGCTCCGCGCTGGGGGTCACCGCCTTCGGTCAGTGCCTCGATCAGTCGTTCCACAGGAGCATCAGGCAGCAGGGCGATTTGGAGCGCGGCCAACTCGCGGACCTCGTCATGCAGCGAGCTGCACAGGTTGAGGAAGGCCTCGGACCCGGCCGCCTCGTCGATCCGCGCGGCCGCGGTGGCCGCGGCGTACTGAAGCATGGGCTGATCCTCGAACTCGTCCACGACGTCGAGCATGACGTCCAGGTACGGACGGTCATCGAGGTATCCGAGCGACTCGACGGCGGCGGTAGCGATCTGCGATTCACCCGAGCGCAACGCTTCGAGCAGGACGTTGCGGAGATGAGGGACCGCCGTATGCCGGGCATCCGGCGTCCGGGCGCATTGCCCCAGCGCGAAAAGCGCCGCCAGGCGTGCGTCCGGCGAGTGGTGCTGTGACAGCTCGATCAGCGGCGAGACGTCCTCCATCGTCCCCCGGCGGCGTCCGAGTGCCATAGCCGATCTTGCGGCCACTACTTGATCGTCATCCACCAGCATCTCGACCAAGGCCGCGTGCGTCGCCCGCCCTGCCTCTTCGCCAAGGCCGACTTCGTAGCCGTGTGTCCAGGCCGCCAGGGCGCGTACGTTCGGGTCGTCGCTTGCCAATAAGTCGAAGGCCGGCTCGAGCGCGCCCGGGACGGGAGCGAACAGGAACGCCTCGCTGGCACGCAGCACCGTGTGCGCATCGAACCGGCGTTCGTGGAGCAGGCGGCACAGCGCGCCGGGCCGCACCAGGCCCAGCGTGATCAAGGCCTGCTGTTGGACGTGTTGGGATGCGTCGTCCACCGCCGGCAGCAGTACGGCATCGGCGGCCTTCTCAGGTTCCAGGCAGACAGCGGCTGTGGTGATGAGTGCAACGCGGACAGCCTCATCCGGGTCCTGGAGCAGCGGCGGCAGCGCGTCCTCGAGGAACGGCGCGGCGTCGGGGCCGATCGCCTCGAGCGCCTCGAGGGCCTGCAGGCGTGTGGTCGCGTGTGGTGATTCCAGGCGCAGCCGCTCCCGCTTCACGAGTTCGCGTGTGGTTCGTGCGTCGGGGCCCCACTTGCCCGCTGCGCGAAGCCAACGGGCCAGTTGGAGGTATCGATCGTCTTCGGCTGATGCCAGCGCCTGGCCGATGCCCGTGTGGACAGCCTCGGAACGTTCGATGGCCCAGGCGGCGATGATGTCGATGTGTTGGCTTGCGGGCGCGTCCGCGTTGTCGGATTCATGGATGAGGGCGTGAACGAGGGGATCGGCCACGGAGGCGTCGTCAACGGCGATGGCGGCCAGCGTGTTCATGGCGTCCAGGCGGACTTGCGGGTCATCGTCGCGGAGGCGCCGCAGGTGGTAGTGCTTTCGCAGTGTCGGCGCGCACAGAGTGCCCACGGCCAGCCCGAGGGCGGCCACAGTCAGGGCGACGGCTACGTGCCGCAGCAGGCGGTGGGGGGCGGTTGGGCTCGGGTTGGCGTCCGGTGCAGAGATGATTGCCTCCCGGCGTGCAAAGGTCAGCAGGTGCGCCGCAGGGCCAAGTACAGACGCATCCGTCGGTGACCGATAATAAGGCAGTCGAACCTCAACGGAAAGTGTCGATGCTCGCGGGATCCCAAGTATCGTTCGTGCTGGCCACGCGCAACCGCTGCCGGGTCACGCTGGAGACGCTGCGGCAGGTTTTTTCCTGCGCACGGCCGTCGGTCGATTTCGAAGTGATTGTGGTGGACAACGCGTCGACCGACGGGACTCCCGAGGCGATCCGGGCGGGTTTTCCGCAGGTCGTGCTGTTGGCCCAGCGGCGGAACTTGGGCAGTTGCGCGAAGGCCCTGGGGGTGGACCAGGCCCGCGGCGAGTACGTCGTGTTTCTGGACGACGACTCCTGCCCGCGGCCCGGCGCGGTCGATCGGATGATTCAACACTTCTGGGCCGACGGGCGCCTGGGTGCCGCCGGCTTTCGCGTACACCTGCCCGACGGCCGCCAGGAATGCAGCGCATTTCCCGACGTGTTCATCGGCTGCGGCGTTGGTTTTCGGACGGCGGCCCTGCGGCAGGTCGGCGGGCTGGACCGCACGCTGTTCATGCAGGCCGAGGAGTACGACCTGAGCTTCCGGCTGGTGAACGCCGGCTGGCAGGTGCGCACGTTTGACGACCTTCACGTGGATCATCTCAAGACTCCCTGTGCCCGTCGCTCGGGTCGCACGGTTTACTGCGACACGCGCAACAACCTGCTGGTGGTGGCCCGCTATCTTCCCGATCGCCCCTACCCCGTGTACCGGCAGGACTGGCTGCAGCGCTACGCCTGGCTGGCAGGCAACGACGGCCGACGGGCGGCATTCTATGGCGGCGTGATGGCCGGCCGGCTTGGCGGCGTGCAGGATCGGCGTCGGTACCGCGATCGCCGCCTGTCACCCGAGGCGTTCGAGACGTTGTTCCGATTCCGGTTCGTCGAGCGGCGGATGAAGTCATTGGCCGCCAGTGGAGTCGAACGGGTGACGTTCGCCGATCTGGGCAAGAACGCCTACGCGTTCCTCCGGGCGGCTCGGAAGTGCGGGATATCAGTGTTGTCAATCGGGGACGACCGGTTCGCGGCGCCGGGCCGGCGCTACCGCGGTCTGCCCCTCGAGCCGTTGGCGGCGGCAATGGAGGGCGATTCCGACGCCGTCGTGGTGGCCAACACCTCGCCGGTGCACAGCGATCGGACGCGGCAGCGCCTGGCTGATCTGACGGACCGTACCGTCCACTGCTGGTTCGGGCACGAATCCGGGCCTGAGGCACCGGAAATAGGGTCCACCGCACCTCAGAGGATTGCCGATAAGACTCGCGCGGCGGACGTGGCGGCCGTGGGCGGGTGACGGCTGCGCGGTCCCCGGGGGCGTGCGGTCGGGGTTGACGCCGCGAACCATCCGTGAAGGGAACAGTCGTGAGACGACGCGCCCTCATCACCGGTATCACGGGCCAGGACGGCTCGTATCTGTCGGAGCTGCTGCTGGAGCACGGGTACGAAGTGCACGGGATCATGCGTCGGTGCAGTTCGTTCACGACGCAGCGCATCGAGCACCTGTACCAGGACGCCCACGAGGAGGACGTTCGCTTCCGCCTGCACTACGGCGACCTGCTGGACCCGCTGAGCATGCGGCGGGTGCTCAGCGATATCGGGCCGGACGAGGTGTACAACCTCGGCGCCCAGTCTCACGTCAAGACGAGCTTCGACCAGCCGGCGTACACGGCCGAGGTGGTCGCCATCGGCACGGTCAACCTGCTGGAGGCGATCCGCGATTATCGCGATCACGCCGGCAAGCAGGTTCGGTTTTACCAGGCATCGAGCAGCGAGATGTACGGGAACGCGCGCGAGGTGCCGCAGTGCGAGTCCACGCGGTTCTACCCGCGCAGTCCGTACGCCTGCGCCAAGGTGTACGCGTTCTGGCAGACCATCAACTACCGCGAGGCGTACAACCTGTTCGCGTGCAACGGCATTCTGTTCAACCACGAGTCGCCGCGTCGCGGCGAGACGTTCGTGACCCGCAAGATCACGCGGGCGGCGACGCGGATCAAGCTGGGCATGCAGGACAAGCTCTACCTGGGCAACCTGGAAGCCAAGCGCGACTGGGGCTTCGCGGGCGACTACGTTGACGCGATGCGGCTGATGCTGCAGCAGGAAGACCCGGACGACTACGTGGTGGCCACCGGCGAGACGCGCAGCGTCCGCGAGTTTCTGGACGAGGTGTTCGGCTACCTGGGCCTGGACTGGCGGGACCACGTTGAGGTGGACTCGCAGTACTTCCGGCCCACCGAGGTGAACATTCTGCAGGGCGATGCGTCCAAGGCCCGGGCGATTCTGGGCTGGAAGCCGGCGGTCACGTTCTCCGGGCTGGCCCGGATGATGGTGGACGCCGACATGGAGCTGGCCCGGCAGGAGGCCACGCTGATCGCAGCGGGTTATCCGGGTTAGCGCCGGGGGGTGTGAAAGAGGGGCGCGGAGGGGCATGAACCGGCTCGCGGGAGAGAGGGCGCCCCGTGGAGGGCGGGGCGACTTATGAAGTCCGCGGCCCGACGGCCGAATAGGCGTATGTGAATGGCAGATCCGCAGCTTTGGTCCGACAAACGAGTGTGCGTCACCGGCGGGCACGGCTTTCTGGGCCGACATTTGTGCCGCATGCTCGAGGAGCGCGGTAGCGGCGAGGTGTTCGTGCCGCGCGTCGAGGACTACGATCTGACCACGCCGTCGGCCGTGGCGCGCATGTACGACGACGCCGGGCCCGACCTGGTGATCCACCTGGCGGCCGAGGTCGGCGGGATCGGTGCCAACCAGCGTCATCCCGGGCGGTTTTTCTACGCCAACCTGGCGATGGGCCTGCACCTGATCGAGGAGGGGCGGCGGCGCGGGCTGGAGAAGTTCGTCCAGGTCGGCACGGTCTGCGCCTACCCGAAGCACTGCCCGGTGCCGTTCCACGAGGACGACCTGTGGGACGGGTACCCCGAGGAGACCAACGCGCCGTACGGAATCGCCAAGAAGGCGCTGCTGGTGATGCTGCAGGCCTACCGGGCCGAGTACGGCTTCAACGGCATCTACCTGCTGCCGGTCAATCTGTACGGGCCGGGGGACAACTTCGACTTGCAGAGTTCGCACGTCATCCCGGCTCTGATCCGCAAGTTCGACTGGGCCGCGCAGACCGGTGCAGCGACCGTCGAGTGCTGGGGCACCGGGAGCGCGAGCCGGGAGTTCCTGTACGTCGAGGACGCGGCCGACGGCATCCTGACGGCGGCCGAGCACTACGACGGGCCGTTGCCGATCAACCTGGGCAGCGGGCACGAGATCCGCATCGAGGACCTCGCCGAGTTGGTCGGTCACCTGACCGGCTACACCGGCCGGATCGAGTGGGACCAGACTCGACCCGACGGCCAACCCCGGCGCCAACTCTGCACCGACCGGGCCCGCGACCTGCTGAACTGGCAGGCCACGACCGACCTGGAGACCGGGCTCGGGAAGACGATTGACTGGTGGCGAGTGCATCATCCCACCACGGCTCTGGCCGCAACTACCTGATTCGCATGTCGGGAGCTTGAACGTCCGCTCGGTCCGGGGTATCCCGGGGTCGTCGAGCGATGATTCAACGAGCGCAAAGGCAGAACGACGCACCGGGTCCCCGGTATGCCACTCCGGGCCCAAGCGGGGAGGGTCCGGGCTGCGGGTCGGCCTACCTGCGGGCGGGGCGCTGGGAGTGGATCGCGGGCGGGGCGGTCGTTTTGAGTGTGCTCGCATTCGGGCTGATCAAGCTGCCGTGCAATGACGTGACCTGGCACCTGGCGACGGCCCGGCTGGCGTTCGAGCAGGGCCACTGGCCGACGGTCAATACGTTCAGCAACACGTATCCGGATTACCCGCTCTACCAGCAATACCCGGTCTATCAAAGCCTGCTCTACGCGGTGCACCGCGTCGCCGGATGGGAGGGACTCAGTGTCCTGATCGCGGTCGGCTGGCTGGGCGTGCTGCTGCTGTTCGTGCGCTGGGGCGGGTCGTGGAAGACGGCGGCGGCCCTGCACCTGCCGTGGATGGTGGCCGTCATGGCTTTGCAGCGGCGGATGATCCTGAGGCCGGACCTGCTCAGCATGGTCTGGCTGGGGTGTCTGCTTCTGGTGGTCGAGGGTTACCTGCGGCGGAGCCGGTGGTGGATCGGCCTGGCGCCCGTGATCCAACTGGCCTGGGTGAATTCGCACCAACTGTTCGCGCTGGGTCTGGGTGTGCAGGGACTGTTGATCGTGCATCTGTTGCTGAGCCGGGTAGGCCGATGGCAGATCGATGGGCAGGACCGGCGGATTCCCATGTGGCCGGTGTTTGTTGCCTTTGCCGCGTCGATCCTGGCGTGTTTCGGCTCGCCGCTGGGGACGCGGGTCATCGAAGTGATGGCCCACACCGGCGGCAGCGTTCTGCATCACCGCGGGCACGTTCAGGAGTTCGCCTACGTCTGGGAGCGGCCGGTGGCGTTGCAGTGGGCGGTACTGTGTTGCCTGCCGGCGTTGTACGCGCTGTGGCGTGGGCGGCGGAGGTGGCGGCCCTTCGAGGTCGGGCTGTGGCTCTTGTCGTTGTTGCTGGTGATCGGGGCGATGCGGGGGCTGGTGTTCTTCGGGGTGATCAGCGTCGCCGTGTTCGCCCGGGCGGTGGCCCGCTCGACGTCGCGGAGCGCGGGCTCGGAAATGCGGCGAGCGGTCAGCCCGGTCCTGCGCGGCGCGATGGTCGGCATCACGCTGGTGATGGCGGGCAACGTGCTGTACCACCGTTGGGTGAATCCGCCGTTGATTCTCGGCGGGACGCAGCCGGGGGTGGGGCGCAGTCTGGGCGATTGGCCGGACGAGGCGATCAGGTTCGTCCGGGCGACACCGCCGCCGGGCGAGATGATGAACATTCCCTGGTCGCTGGGCAACGCGATCATCTGGTACCTGCCCGAGCAGCGGCCGTTCGTTGATCCGCGGTTCGAGGCTTACCCGCGGCGGTTCCTGCTGGATTGCATTGCGTCACACGACGATGACGCGGCGCTCGGCCGTCTGATGGAGAGGCACCCGCGGCAGTGGGTTTTCGCCGATCACCGCGTTGGCGGGATTCGGGTGAGGCTGGCTCACCTGGTCGCAAGCGGTTCGTGGGAGCCGGTCTACGCCGACACGCAGGCCATGATCCTGGTCCGTGTCTGTCCGCAAACGCGGGCGTACCTGGAAGGACACCAATTGTCCGTTGGGGAAATCGAGCCGCATGATCTGCTCGAATCGCCGGTCGATCTGCGGGCCCGCCAGCGCGTTCACTTAGCGTTGCTGCTGGGCGCACTCGGGGAGGAGCGTGCCGCCGACGAACAACTGGATCTGGCGGCGACGGACGCTCAGGGTCACTCGGAGGTCCTTGGCTTGATCGAGGACACGCGTCGGACATTGCATGCCGTACAGGGCGCCTCCGATCCGGCTCGGTGACACGGGTGATGTGGTTGCCGCCGTGCTGTGGATGAGGCGTCGTCGTCCGTCAGCGGGCGGCGCCAGAGTCGGCAGAAACAGAAACCGCGGTCGCAGGCCCAAAGGCCCGCCGCCGCGGTTTCTGCCGGAGGAACAGAAGGAGAAGGGAAGCTTGTGTGCCCGGCTCGATGACCGGGTTTTTTTGTCGCTCGTATCCGTGCTTGATAGCACCGGGCGTTGTCCACGTTGTTTCGTGGACCTATTCAGCGTCCAATACAAACCGCGGGAAGGCAAATCGAATCCGCGTTTTTTTCGGATCAGGGTGTGAAGACGGTGATTCGGCCGGGGGCGGTGGCGATGACGGAGACCGTTCCATCGTCGATCACGCCCAGCACCCGGTAGATGCCGGGAGGCACGGCCGGCACGACCAGGTTGGTGAAGTCGCCACCATCGTCGTCGGGATCCTCGGCGATGTTCTCGGCCAGGGCGGTTTCATTGCCGTTCAGGGGGTCGTCATCCGGATCGAGGAACAGCGAGATCAGGGCGTTGTCGTCCGGGTCTTCGTCGGTCCAGGCGACCGTCAGGGAAGCGCCACCGGCCACTGTGTGGTCGTCGGCCGGTTCGACCAGGTCCAACGTGGGGGCCACGTTCTCGTCTTCCGGCTCTTCGGTTGACTGCCCGTTGCCGCCGGCGCTGTCGGCGGCCACCACCTGGACAAGGCCCGGTGCCTGGACGATACCGGCCGACAACTCGTCGGTGATCACACCGATCAGGCGGTACGTTCCCAGCGGCAGGTCCTGGGGTAGAGCGAAAGTGAACCGGTCATCCTGGCCGTCGAGGTCCTCGGCGAAATCGGTGCCGAGGACGATTTCATCTCCATCGAGCGCGAAGCTGAAGAAGGTGGGCTCGGCCTCCGGGACGTCCGGCAGGCCGTCCGTGTCGGCAGTGCCGTTGGTCGCGACGGTGGATGCGGTGTCGTCTTCTGTTGCAGGCGCCTCGAACGGCTCGAGATAGAAGCTGAGGGCGGCCGAGGAATCCGGGTCGTCGTCGATGATGGCGACGTTCAGGTCTCCCCCCGGGACGACCTCCACGGTGTCCACCGGTTCGAGGAAGATGAGGGTCGGCGGCGCGCCAGCCGGGTAATCCTCGGTGCCGATGACATAGACGGCCTCGGTGT
>DATKXO010000079.1:0-3670 GCA_035528995.1 Phycisphaerae bacterium
CTCGAGGAACTCCTGGCCGACCCTTCGATCACGGACATCCTGGTCAACGGACCCAAAGCCATCTACGTCGAGCGCGGCGGGCGGCTGGAGATGACCCCGGTCCAGTTCAAGGACGACGGTCACGTACTCCACGTGCTGGACAAGATCGTGTCGGCCGTCGGACGGCGGTGCGATGAGTCCACGCCCATGGTGGACGCCCGCCTGCAGGACGGCAGCCGGGTCAACGCCATCATCCCGCCGCTGGCTCTGTGCGGGCCGACCATCTCCATCCGACGCTTCGGCAAGGACCCCATCACCTTTCGCGACTACCTCCGGTTCGAAACCTGTACGCCGGAATTCGTCGACCTGATTCGGGCGTCCGTCGTCGGGAGGCTCAACATTCTGATCATCGGCGGAACCGGCTCCGGGAAGACCACCCTGCTGAACAACTGCTCGGCGTTCATACCAACCTACGAGCGGATCGTCACCATCGAGGACGCGGCCGAGCTCCAGTTGCGTCAGCCCCACGTGGTCCCCTTGGAGACCCGACCGGCCAACATAGAGGGCAAGGGCCGCATCGCCATCCGCGACCTGCTCATCAACGCCCTGCGTATGAGGCCGGACCGCATTATCGTCGGCGAGTGCCGTGGCGGTGAGACCCTGGACATGCTCCAGGCCATGAACACCGGGCACGACGGATCGCTGACCACCGTCCACGCCAACAGCCCGCGGGACGCTATTCAGCGAATCGAGACCATGGTGATGATGTCCGGCTTCGAGCTTCCCGTACGGGCCATCCGCACGCAGTTCGCCTCGGCCGTGGACCTGGTCGTCCACGTCGCTCGCCTCACCGGTGGGCCCAGGAAGATCATCTCAGTCACCGAGGTCCTCGCTATGGAGGGGGACATGGTGACCATGCAGGAAATCTTCAAGTTCGACCAGCAGGGGGTCGGGCAGGACGGTAAGGCGTACGGGCAGTTCGTGGCCACCGGCGTTCGCCCGTCGTTCCTCGAGCGGATCGCCGCTCACGGAGCCGACGTGGACAACCTCAACTTCGACGCCCGAGTCCTGGCGGTGGACGCGGACAGATTCTAAGGACCTAAAGGAATGCCCGCGACGGTAGGCTCCATTCTTGACCAGTGGAATGCGCTGACCGGCAACGCCACCTTCATGATTGGGTTCAGCGCGTTTGCCGCGGCCGCCCTGGTGTTCGGGCTGCTCCAACTGATCCGTGATCTGCGCCGTCACGACCAGCAGCGCGTCGACGATCGGCTCATGGGAAAGCGCAGCGATAAGAAGGGCGCCCAGGCCGACAAGATGGCCCCTGCATTCATCAAGAAGGCCGACATGGCCGCCGCCGGAAAGGGAATCTGGGGGGCGATCGGCCGCCTCAGCCCCATCGCCTGGCTCCAGCAGGCCTGCCTGCAAGCGGACCTGGATTGGAACGCCGCCCGGCTGATGGCCCGCACCATATTCCTCGGCGCCGTCCTGACGACGCTGTTCGCCTACATCGGCCTGGATCTCGTGCGAGCGCTGGCCCTGGGCGCCTGCGTCCCGGCATTCCCCATCGTCTACGTGATCATGCGACGGAAACGGCGGCTCGACGCCCTGGTCGAGCAGCTCCCCGACGCCTTCGACATGATCGCCCAGGCCCTGCGCGCGGGGCAGTCCCTGCCCTCCGCCGTCGGACTCATCTCCGAGCAACTGCCCGACCCCATCCGAACCGAGTTCGCCCTGGTCTACCAGGAGCAAAAGTTGGGCATGCCGTTCGAGGAGGCCCTTGGCCAGTTCGCCGCCAGGGTCAAGCAGATGGACGCCACCTTCTTTGTGACCGCCGTGCAGATCCAGCGCCAGTCCGGAGGTGACCTGGCCGAGGTGCTGGACAACATCGGCGAGATCATTCGCGACCGCATCAAGCTCTACGGGCACGTGCGGGCCCTGTCGGCCGAGGGGCGCCTCAGCGGCTGGATCCTCCTGGCCCTGCCCCCCGTGATGCTCCTGGTCGAGTTGTTCCTCAACCCGTCCTATGCGGGCAGGCTGCTCAACACCGACTTCGGGCACATGTTGCTCTGGGGGGCGGCGATCTCGCAGTTCCTCGGCCTGTTGATGATCCGCAAGATCGTCAACATCAAGGTGTAGAATCCCGCCCCGGCGTCGGCCGCTGAAGCGGCGGCGCCCGAGGCGACGAGAACGGCAGCCAAAAGGATGCAATCAAACAAACCGTCTCGCCCGGACGGAGCGCGGCAACATGACTGAACTGATCATTTTCTGTCTGGCCGTCGGGGTGGCTGCCACCGTCCTGGTCCGCGTCTTCATGCCCAAGGGAGAGTCCAAGGAAGACGCGATCGCTCGCCGGCTGGAGGAGGAGGACAAAGCCTCCGTCCCCATGAGCGCGAGCGCCGCGCTCAAGGCCAAGAAGGGCCCCCCGGACCCCATGCGCTCCGCTCTCAAGCGCTCGGTCCCCTACCTGGCCAGGCCGGTGGTCCCGACCAACGAGGCCGAGAAAACACGGCTGAAAGTCAAGCTGGCCCAGGCCGGGCTGCGGCAGGAGTCGGCCGCCATGATCTTCCTGGCCAGCAAGACCGCCCTGGGACTGATCGTCGCCCTGGTTGTACTGCTGGCCACCTGGGGTTCCAGGCAGTCCGCCAAAGATATCCTGACCATGACCATCGGTCTGGGGGCGGTGGCCTTCCTGGTGCCCAACTACTGGCTTTCAAGGCGCATCAGCGTGCGCGCCCTGAAGATCAAGCACGCCCTCTCGGACGTGTTGGACATGATGGTGATCATGGTCGAGGCCGGCCTGGGGCTGGACGCCGCCATTCAGCGCGCCGGCCAGGAGATGGCCGAGGCCTATCCCGAGTTGTCCGAAGAGATGCGGGTCACCAACACCGAGATGAACATGGGCCTGCGCCGGGCCGAAGCCCTGGCCAACCTCGCCACCCGAACCGGCGTCAAGGAGGTACGCATCCTGGTCGCCGCCATTATCCAGGCCGAACGCTTCGGAAGCGGTGTCGCACGGACCCTGCGCGTCCAGGCCAACACCCTGCGGGTCAAGCGGCGGCAGCTCGCCGAGGAAGCCGCCCAGAAGGTGGCCGTCAAGCTGATCTTCCCACTCGTGCTATTCATCTTCCCGGCCCTGATGATCGTGGTCGGCGGGCCGGCACTCATGGGAATCCTGGAGAGCTTCGGCAAGTTCTGATGACGCCCGCCGGGGCGCCCCCGGCCGACCGATAGTCGGACCCCCACCCCAGGGTCCTCCGTTGACGCTTCCCCCACTGCGGGCTACGGTCTGTTGAGCATTCACTTTTTCGTCCGACCGTTCGGGACGCCCTTGTCCCGCGATCGTCCATCGAAAGGTCTACGAATGAACCGCCGACTCACCATCGTCCTGATGTGGACCGTGTCCGTGGCGGGTTGCGGCGCACCGGGGGGAGCCGGCCGCGGGCCCAGCAACGGTGAGGCCGGCGGGTTCCCACCGGCGCCACCCGTGCCGGGAGCCGGCGCCGTCAGCGCCGTCGTCCGCAACCTCACCGACCAGTCGGCCGACGTGACCCTGCGCTTCTCCCTCTACGACATCACCGTAAGGCTGACCTTCATCCGTGTGCCGGCCCGCACCTCGACCACCGTGGTCGGTCCGGAGGTCATCGACCTGCTCGATATCTCGGGAACGGCTGAGGATGGCACCGCACTG
>DATKXO010000080.1:0-26235 GCA_035528995.1 Phycisphaerae bacterium
AGGATTCGAGGTCATGGCCTTCGCCCGGCCGGAACCGCGCGACGGTGAGAGCGTCACGCTCTCGATGCTGACCTATGAGGAGCAGGAGGCGCTCATCGCCGACACGAAAAGCGCGATCGAGGACTGTCTGGGCGAGACCATATCCGGCTTTCGCTGCACGCGATTCGATCAGAACGAGGACACCTACCGGATCATCGATGACCTGGGGTTCGAGTACAACCTGGCCTTCGTGGCCAACACGGACAGGTGCCTGCCGGGCCACGAAACGGACACCATGCCGTACGCCGCCGCCGGCTACGACTTCTGGGCCGTTCCGATGCATTCGGTCTACGTCGACGACGGATGGGTCGCGTTCTGTGACAACCCTTTCAAGGATCGGGTGGATGCCGATGAGTGGGAAGCGCTGCTCCAGAGCGAGCTGGAGGACATGTCCGCACAGGACCGACCTCTGTTCGTCGAGGTTCATCCTTACTATAGCGGGACGGACGAGGGTCGCTTCGAGGCCTTCGTGAGTTTCCTCGATTATGCTACACAGCAGGACGCCCGGTTCATCACCGTCGCCGAGCTCGTGGCGGAGCTGGCCGACCGGGACCAGGAGCCGGACGAGTGTGACCCCTGTCAGTTCGAGTAGCGGCCACGCCCATACACCTTCTACGGTACCGCGAGGTCGTCGTCAGCGGCCGGTCCGAACGTGACGCCCAGTCTCTCGAGGATGACCACGGCATCCACGTCGGCAGAGTACACTTCGAGTCCGGCATTGAAGGTGCCGGACATGACGTGGTCCAGCACACCGGCCGGAAGCCGTAACGCAGGGTCCTCGACCGACACATGCCCTTCATCGAGCAGCATCCGGAGCGAGCCGACGGCCGTCCCCTCCTGGAACGCATTCGCCGCCGCCGCGCCCGCAATCGATACCGAAAGGGTGACCGACCCGCTGATGTCTCGGGCATTCCCGCCGGGGCGGGGGCGGACCGTGACCTTGTCCGCGTCCAGGACCAGTTCGGCCCAAGCCGGCCGGTCGGCGGGGCTCTCGGTATACAGCGTCACGGTGATCGTCTGACGGACCGCTCCCACGCCGGCCTCGACCTCGAACGCGCTCAGCCGATCGTCGAGGCCGTCGGTGAAGGTCTGACGGCTGATCGTGAACGCTCCTCCCGCTTGGTCGGTGTGGTTCGCGCCCGCGTCAACGATACCGCAACCCGCTACTCCGGCGCAGCATCCCGTCGCGACAACAAACCGGGGCAACAGCGCGCACAGTCTCACGCCAAGACGCAAGAGACAAGCGGCGAGCACTTTGGTCATTGCTATTCGTCCCCTCTCCAGTGCGCTTTGGTACGGCACGGACGGCCAAGGGACCTGCTACTGACGGCCGCTAAGCCTGCTCCGCAGCCGCGGGCGCAGTCAGTCCCTGCGCCGGCTGCGATGTCAGCAATCTGTAGCTCCACAGCATCAGCATCACCGCACAGGCCAGCACGATCGCCCCGGTCGCCTGATGGACCGTAGTCACAAGGACGTCGATCCGCGGACGCGGCTGAACGTCGGCCGTCGTCTCGGCGGCGATGTAGGCCGCGATGCCGAGTGCCACCTGCACGCCGACCAGGAGCATCAGAGTCCGCCCCAGGCGTTGCAGAAGTGGCTGGCTCGTATAGAGCCCCCAGGCTCGCACGCCGGAATTCACGGCCACCAGAATCACGAGCACGGCCATCGAAATATGCAAGTGCAGCCCGCCGGTGACGTGCCGCAGCACCGTCCCGAACACCAGCTGCACGATCAGCAGAAAGACGAGGACCGTGTTGAGCGTCCGGTCCGTGCCGGCGGACGGCCGGTGCGTCGGCGTCCGCGGAGCCCGCCAGGACGTCGAGCTGAAGACCGCCAGGGCCACGACCATCCCGAAGAAGACCTGTCCCAGCGTGCCGTGCACCATGGCCAACACGATGTTGGGAGCCGTGTCTTGAGCGGAGGTGCTCAGCGTGAACCGTCCCGTCACCCGCAGGCCGCCCAGTACGCCCTGAACGATCACCACCAACAGCGCGACCCAGGCGAAACGACGCAGCCAGCGGCGCTCCTCGGTCCGCTGCAGGAAGACCGTCAGAACCAGCGTGGTCAGACCGACCAGCGAGCCGAACAGACGGTGGGCGTGCTCGTAGTAGACGCCCCCGGTCATCCGCGAGAACGGGTAAAGAAACATGTTGTAGCCGAACGAGTTGGGCCAATCGGCCACGGCCAGGCCCGCTTCGGCCCCGGTTACCAGCCCGCCGATGATCAGCAGGAGCAGCGTCGCCACCGCAAGCACGCCGGCGAAGCGCACGTGCCAGTTGATCTCCCCGCTGCCGTGATGGGGGTGCTTCTTCCCCAAAGCACCCCCGATCGCCCCAAGCACGGCCGCGACCACAATCGATCCGGGGACCCACCACAGGGCCGGCGGGACGAACTGGTTCGGCCGGTCACCCGTGAGCAGGCTGCCCAGGATCATCAGATTCAGCAGCGACGCCAGCATGCAGACGCGAACGCCGCCGTTGGCCCCGCGGTTGGTGTATCGGCCGGCCGCAAAACCGCCCGCCAACAGAGCGATCAGCATCAACACCAACAGCACCCAGCTCGGAACAACGGGCGGCGGTAGCCGGCAGACGTACCCCACTGCCCAGGTGGCCACCGTAGTGCCGAATGCCAGCGCCAGAATGTCGCCCGAACCGGATCGCGTCGGCTTCGCGTCGTCGGCCATGACCTCGGACTCCCTGCTCGGACGGAATGACAACGGCGCCGGTCTCGCATGCCGGCGACATGCGCTCCTGCGGCCAGGGCATGCTAGCCGCGCACGAACCTGCCGACCAGGGCCGTCGCGGACTGCAAAGCCGCCGCGACAGCCACGGCTGCAGCGTACTTCGCGCGTTCGGTGCGCCGCTGGTCCTCAACCCGGCGCCGGCCTAGAATACCGCACGTCCGAGCCGGGAGGTGCGCTTCATACGATGAGTTCACAGTCGTGCAATGTCGCAGGCTCCGTGACGGCCCGCCGCAACACCGTGTCCGGCAGCCGGCTGGGTATCTACCTGGAGCTGACCAAGGCGCGATTGGTCGCCCTGGTGTTGGTCACGACGCTCGTGGGTTACGTGATCGGAAGCGACGGCGCGATCCACTGGCCGAAGCTCGCTTGGACCCTGATCGGCACCGCGCTGGCCGCTCTCGGTGCCAATGCGCTCAACCAGTGGATGGAAGCGCAGCGGGACGAGCGGATGGAACGCACGCGCAACCGGCCACTGCCCAGTGGCAGGATGACGGCACGGCATGCGTTCGGTGTCGCCCTCAGCGCGGTCGTCGCCGCCCCGATCGTGCTGTGCCTGGCAACGAATCTGCTGGCTGCCGTTCTCGCCCTGGCCGCTACGTTGATCTATCTGGCGTTGTACACGCCACTCAAGAGCCGCAGCCCGTTGTGCACGCTGGTCGGTGCCGTCTGTGGGGCACTCCCTCCGATGGTGGGCTGGTGTGCGGCGACCGGGCGACTGGGCCCAGGGGCGTGGGTGCTGGGCGCGACTCTCTTCGCCTGGCAGATTCCCCACTCCCTGGCGCTGGCCTGGCTGTACCGGGATGACTACGCCCGCGGCGGCTTCCGCATGCTGCCGGTCGTGGATCGAGCGGGCAACGCGACCGGTGTGATCGTGATTCTGTGGAGCCTGGCCCTGCTGCCGATCGGGTTGGCGGCGACGTTGGTCGGCCTGGCCGGGTGGCGGTACGCCGTCGGGTCGCTGCTGCTGGGAACCGCCCTGCTGGCCTTGGGCATCAAGCTGTACCGGCAGCGGAGCGATCTCAGCGCTCGCCGCCTGTTTCTGGCCAGCATCATCTACCTTCCGTTGCTGCTCGGATTCATGGTGGCCGACCGCGGCCCGGTCGCAGACCGGGTACACGTGATTGGAGCCGTCGAGAACGTGCAGGCAGCCGCCCCGCCTGCGGACTTGGGGCAGGCCTCGGTCTATGAGCACCCCTCCTGAAACTCGTCAGCCGGCCTCGTCGCCGAGGATCACCTTCGCTGCCGGAGGGTGGGTGATCCTACTCGCGGTGGTGCTGACCCTGGGCATCTGTGTCTGGCGGTTCTCGACCGTGCTGGGCGGGCGCGGGTCCAAGGCCGTCGGCGACGGAGAGAACGTCGCCACCTACGGGTTCGATTTGTCCACCTGCCTGATCCCGCGCGACCGCATCGTGGCCGCCGGAATGCCCAAGGACGGCCTGCCGGCGCTGGTCAACCCGCCGACGATGCCGGCCCGGCAGGTGGATATCCTCAACGACGAGATGCGGGGCAAGTTTCTCGTGTCTTCTGATCGCGTCGTCGGCCTCCACCTCGACGGCGTTTCGCGAGCCTACCCCGTTCGGATGCTCAACTGGCATGAGGTGGTCAACGACACGATCGGCAACGTGCCCGTGGCCGTCACCTACAACCCGCTCTGCGACAGTGCCGTGGCATTCAATCGGCGTGTGGGTGGTGAGACGTTGACGTTCGGTGTCAGCGGCCTGCTGTACAACTCGAACCTGCTGATGTACGACCGCCGGCCCGACCCGGCTGACGAAAGCCTCTGGAGCCAGTTGCAGTGCCGTGCGGTGGCCGGCCCGTCGGCTGCCGCCGGCGATAGCTTGACCGTGCTCCACACGTCACTGGTCCGATGGGCGGACTGGCAGGTGCTTCACCCCGAGACCGAGGTCCTGGCTCCCGACCCGGCCCTCATGGATCGGTACAAGCGTGAGCCGTACGGCAGCTACTACGGGTCCGACCAGCTGCGCTTCCCGGTCGATCCCCTCCCGCCGGCGGACGGACTGCCCCGTAAGACACCCGTGGTCGTGGTAGGCGCGGGCGGCCGGCAACGCGTGTTCTCCCTTGCCACAATCGCCACCAACGCAGACACAAGCGGCACGTGGCGTACCGTCGTCGGAAACGTGCCGGTGCGTTTCACCGTTCGCAGCGATCCGCTCACCGCTTGGGTCGAGCCCGAAGACCCAGGCCATTCCGTGCAGACCGTCTATTGCTTCTGGTTCGCCTGGTACGCAACCCATCCCGGCGCGACATTGGAGTAACCCAACACGCTAACACCGCACGGCCGCCACGATCGCCGAAACGGTCGGGCGGGCTTCGGTCCATCCACACCATGAGCGGCGATCGGCGCGGACGATCGGCCTGTCGCCCGAGTGGGAATCGCTGAGATGTCACACCAGGAACAGCAACACGAACATGAACAGCCACACGCCGTCGAGGAAGTGCCAGTACATAGCCGCGTATTGCACGCCGGCATGGTGGGTGGCCGAGTAGCGCCCCTCCCAGGACCTGGCCGTCACAATGACCAGAAACACCATCCCGCCGATCACGTGCAAGGCGTGCAGACCGGTGAGCAGGTAAAAGGTGAAGATGTAGAGGCCGCCGGTCTCGACGGTAGCGTTGATCGCGATGAGCCAGGCCCAGTTGACGGCCTGACTGACCAGGAAGACCAGGCCCAGCAGCGTGGTAATCAGCATGGCCCCGATCAGCGCGCCGTACCGATTCCTGCGGACGCCGGCCAGGGCCCACTGGATCGTACCGCTGCTGATCAGTATGACGCACGTGCTGACCCACAGCCCCCAAGGTAGAGCAGGCATGTCCGGCGGCGGCCAGGCCTCGGCCCGACTACGGACCACCAGATACCCGGCCACGCACGCCGCGAACAACACGGTCAGCGACGCCAGGAAGATCCACATGCCCATCGTGCCCATACCGGGTGGCGCGGTCGGCGTCGCGCTCGGCGTTGCGCCGGTCGAGCTGCCGGGCGACGGATTGGAGGGCTCAGAAGCGGTCATTGCTCGATCAGCGGTGCGTACCCGGGGATCAACTCCGGCTGATACTCCTTGACGTCCATCATGGCCACGCCCACAAACAACATCACGAACACCAGCGAGCCCACGAGAACAATGGCGTTGAACGGCTTGTCGTAGCGCAGGTGCATGAAGTACAAGGCGACCAGCGAAGCCTTGACTGTGGCGATGATCATCGCCAGCCACAGATTGAAGCGTCCCAGCTCGACCCACGTGGCCGCCACGGTTACCATGGTCAGGACCATCAGGCCGATCCAGACGGCCAGCAGAATCCGCACCGGAACGATGTGCACGAAACCCCGCTCGGACGAATGCCCAGAGCCGAGGGCTGAGGACTGAGGTTGTGATGGTGCCGAGTGTGTCATTCTGTCAACCAGGTTGTGCTTTCCGCACGAATCTTCATTGAACCTATTACATCGCTAATGGATCAGATACAGCAGCGGAAACAGGTATATCCAGATCAGGTCCACCAGGTGCCAATACAGACCGGCCAGATCGACCGGGGTGAAGTAATCGGCGCCGAAGTGGCCCTTGATCGAGCGGATCAGGATCCAGACGATCACGCCCATACCGGCTATGACGTGCAGGCCGTGCAGGCCGGTCATCGAGAAGTAGATTCCGAAGAAGATGTGCACGTTGCTGGGCCGTTCCTTGATCTCGGCGTGCGGTTTCGGCCGCTCGAGCCATGGCACCTCAGCCAGTCCGGAGGGCCCGTCGGCCGCCGGCGGAACCCGGGATCGCCCCGCCCCGACGTCCAACGGAGTCTCGTCGTCACTCGCGCTCGGGCTCGCCGCGCCCGTCTCGCCTGCGGGCTCGTCCGAGGTATGCTCGCCATACTGCGCCGTCTCGTCCGCGTCGCCGCCGTGCCCGTGCTCACCGGGGGCGTATTGCGGATCGAAGCGGGTCCCGGGCAGCAGACCGTCTTTCCATTTATGGCTGTACTCGACGTACTTGATGCCCAGAAACGTGCAGGCGAACAGCAGCGTCAGCACCAGACACGCGATCAGGCCGCGCCGCTGGCCGCGCTGAGCGCAGTGCACCCCCCAGGCCATGGTCAGGCTGCTGCAGATCAGCACGATGGTGTTGATCCCGCCCAAGGTCTTGTCCAGGTAGCGGTGTGCGTACTGGAAGATCTCGGGATGGCTGGCCCGGTAAATGGCGTAGGCGCAGAACAACCCGCCGAACAGCAGGATCTCCGTGGCCAGAAACAGCCACATGCCCAGCTTGCCCGCCACGAACTGCTGCTCGGACGTCTCGAAGTGGTGGGCCAGATGCGGCGTGTGCTCGTGTGCCATCGCCGCGTCGCTGGTCGGTTCGTGTCCCATGCCGTCTGCCGTGCTCGGGGCTTCGCCCCACGCAACGTGCCGCTCGTCTAGCTGTCCCGGCCCTGGTCCGAGACGTACCCGCGGATTTCGGGATCGTACCGCAGACCGCTGAAGTCGTAACAGTCGCCCACCGTGGGCTGTTCGGCGAAATTATCGTGCGGCGGCGGCGAGCTGCAGTGCCATTCTAGTGACGCTCCGCCCCAGGGGTTGGCCGGTGCCCGCCGGCCGCGGAACAGCGAGTGAATCAGATACACCGCCGTGAGGATCAACCCCACCGCCAGCAGATACGAGCCGATCGTCGAGAACACGTGGTAGGGCTGATACTCGTCCAGGTAGTTGTAATACCGCCGCGGCATCCCCCGGCTGCCCATCACGAACTGGGCGAAAAACGTGGCATTGAAGCCGATGAAGACGGTCAGGCACGCGATGCGGCCCCAGAACTCGCTGTACATCCGTCCGGTGATCTTCGGCCACCAGTAGTGCAGCCCGCCCACGAAGGCGATGAACGTGCCCCCCATCATGGTGTAGTGGAAGTGGGCCACCACGAAGTAGGTGTCGTGCAGGTGGATGTCCGTCGCCAGGGCCCCGAGGAACAGCCCGGTCAGCCCGCCGATCCCGAACATGAAGATGAACGACAGGGCGTAGCACATCGGCGTCTCGAGGCTGATCGAACCCTTGTACATCGTGGTCAGCCAGTTGAACACCTTGATGGCCGACGGAATCGAGACGCTGAACGTCAGAGCGCTGAAGATCACGTTGGCCACTGCGGACTGCCCGCTGGTGAACATGTGGTGGCCCCAGACCAGGAAGCCCAGTATGGCGATCGCGATGCTGCTGTAGGCGATGAACTTGTATCCGAAGATGTGCTTGTGGCTGAAGACCGACACGAGCTCGCTGACGATGCCCATGGCCGGCAGGATCATGATGTACACCGCCGGGTGCGAGTAGAACCAGAAGAAATGCTGGAACAGAACCGGGTCGCCGCCCAGCGCCGGATCGAAGATGCCCACACCCAGCGTCCGCTCCAGGATGAGCAGAATCAGCGTGATCCCCAGGACCGGCGTGGCCAGAATCTGAATGATCGAAGTCGCGTACAGCGCCCAGAGGAACAGCGGCATGCGGAACCAGTTCATGCCCGGAGGCCGGAGGCGATGGATCGTCACGATGAAGTTCAACCCGGTGAAGATCGAGCTGAACCCCAGGACGAACGCCCCCAGCGTCACGGCGATCACGCTGGTGCTGGTCGTCGTGCTGTAGGGCGTGTAGAACGTCCAGCCCGTGTCCACCCCGCCGGTCACGATGGCCAGCAGCGCCAGCAGCGCCCCAACGACGTACAAGTAATAGCTGAACAGGTTCAACCGCGGGAAAGCCACGTCCTTGGCCCCGAGCATGATCGGCAGCACGAAGTTACCGAGCGCCGCCGGGATCGACGGGATGATGAACAGGAAAATCATCACCGCCCCGTGCAGGGTGAACATCTTGTTGTAGGTGTCGGCCTCCATGATGGTCTTTCCCGGCGTGAGCAGCTCGGTGCGGACCAGCATGGCGAAGACGCCGCCCAGCAGCAGCGCCGCCACCACGGAGACCAGGTACATCACCCCGATCCGCTTGTGATCGAGCGTGAAGATCCAGGAGCGGATGCCGTGGGCGTGGTTCAGGTAGTTGCCGTCCGAGGGCGATTCGGCCTCGGGGGCGCTCCCGGCGGCGATGGTTGTGTCCGATGTCGTCATCTCGTCAGATCCGTCTCCCCGGCTAGTCCCCTTCGTCGCCCAGACTCCTGATGTAGGCGACCAGGGCCGTGATCTCGCGGTCCTTGAGCCGCCCCTGATACGTCGGCATCACCGCCTGGTAGCCCGCCACCACGTTGGCGTTCGGGTTCAGCATGGACTCTCGGATGTAGTTCTCGTCGGCCACCACCATGCTACCGCCCGTCATCTGGTGCGATTTGCCGAACACACCCTTGAAGGTGGGCCCGGTAGCGGCGGATCCGTCCACCGAATGGCACTGAGCGCAGCCCTTCTTGGTGTAGAGCTTCCGCCCGATGTCCACCGGTGTCTCCAGTCCCTTGATTTCCGGGTTGGCCGCGATGAACGCGTCCGGGTCGGTCAGATAGGCCTGGTACTGCTCGTCGGTCAGCTTCTTGAGCGGGTCGGCGCTCTCCAGCCACAGCTCGAACTCGCCCGGCGGATGCACCACGCAGGTGGACAGCATGTCCGAATGCCCCGTCCCGCAGTATTCGGCGCAGAAGACGGTGTACTCTCCCGCCTGGGTGGCCCGGAAGTACATCTTGCTGTACCGCCCCGGCACCGCGTCCCGCTTCAGCCGAAAGGCCGGGATGTAGAAGCTGTGGATCACGTCCAGCGAGGTGAGCGTCAACTGGACGTCGGTGTCCACCGGCACGTGCAGCTCCGAGTCCACGTGCCCGTTGGGGTAGATGAACATCCAGCTCCATTTCTGCCCCTCGACGTCGATCCGGTAGGCGT
This sequence comes from Phycisphaerae bacterium, assembly GCA_035528995.1. Lineage (GTDB taxonomy): Bacteria > Planctomycetota > Phycisphaerae > UBA1845 > UBA1845 > DATKXO01. Next base: position 9,635 of record DATKXO010000080.1, read on the forward strand.
CCTCGGGCGGCGTGGCCATGGCCAGGAAGCTCTTCATCCCCACGTAGAAGATCACGATCACCAGGATCAGCGGGATGATGCTCCAGGTGATTTCGAGCGCCAGGTTGTGCGTGGCCATCTTCTCCGCCTTCCGGCCCACGCGACGCCGGTAGCGGATGATGAACAGAACCATCAACGCCACGATCAAGGTGAAGAAGAACGCCGAGATCCAGAAGATCACATCGAAGAGCAGGTCCACCTCTTCGGCCGCGGTGGAGCCGGCCGTCGGCATCCAGAATGACCCGTCCGTCTGTGCAAGCATGATCAATGGGCCCGCTCCCGAGGTCGTCGGCTTCAGGATTGCGCCTGCTCGGCCGCGATCTTCCTTCGTCGGGACTCGCGTAGCCACAGCGTTGTCAGCACGGTTCCCAGGATGAGGACGGTCAGGATGCCACCCGCCCGCATGACGTTCAGCGCCGCCAGGCCGTACCGCCCCGCCTCCGCGTCGTACTGGTAGCAGTAGAGGATGAACCGATCCATCGTCGACCCGACCTTACCCTCAGACGCTTCCACCAGCGAAAGGCGGACCGTGTTGGACTCGAACATCACCCCGTACAGGTAGCGCGACACGCGCCCGTCCGGGGTGCAGACGTACAATGCCGCGATGTGCATCCACTCCTTGCGATCGGGGTTCCACTTGTAGCCGAAGCCCACGGTGTCGGCCAACTCGTGGATGGCTTTGACCTTGCCGGTCAGGAAGTGCCAGCCCGGCGCCGCCGAGGGCCGCCCGTACTCGTCCATGTAGCTCTGCTTCTTGGCCCTGGCCAGGGCGGGCGTCTCGGCCGGATCGATGCTGACCGTCACGATCTCGAACTCGTTTCCCGGCGACCAGCGCAGCTCCTTCAGCGCCGCGATCATCCCGTTGAGCTGCAGCGAGCACAGCATCGGGCAGCGGTAGTAGTTCAGCGTCAGGATCACCGGCCGCCGCTCGTCGAAGTAGTCGCTCAGCTTCACCGCCTTGCCGTTCTCGTCCACGAACTCCAGGTCCAGCGGAAGCTGCGCGTCGGGGTGTTCCGTCACGCCGACGCCGTCGAGTTCCGGCGGCTTGTAGTCGGCCGGTTGGGCGAGACACACCGACAGCCCGACGAAGAGACACGCGCACAACGCCGTCGCCGCCGCTACCGGCATCCTGGCTGTCCGCCGGATTGACCTCACACTATTCTCCCGGTCGCTCGGCCCCGGACGAACCGCTCTCCGCCAGCTCGTCCAGCACCAGCTCCATCGCCCGGTCGATCGGAACGGTCACGGTCCCTTCCTGCCGGTCGACCCAGCCGTAGCTGTTGATCGCTTCCAATTGTTCGGCCCGGCGGCGGCTCAACCGACGGGGATCGCCCTGATTGACCCGGCTGACGGTCTGGCTCTCGACATTATAGAACAGGGCCTGCAACGCGACAATCACGACGAACGTCAGGATGGCGCCGACGACGCCCACCAGCACCGTGGCCGGCGTGTTCGGGTCACCGCCGCCGATCTCCTGCTCCCCGGATGCGTGGTTCGGTTCCTGCTGGCTCATCACACGTTCTCGAAGGACAAAGATTCAGGCAGCCTCGGATCGCACTGGGCAATCAGCGAATGGCCTTGCAGGCGATGCACGACAGCGGCCACAAAGAGCCCGCCCAGCCCGATGAAGCACAACAGATCCATCACGTGAAACGGCACGCGCCCACCGTCGGCGAAACGCGTCCCCGGCATTACCAGCCAATAGATGTCGATCCAGTGCATGACCAGCACCCAGACCGCCGCGGCCACCAGTATCCGCGGATGGCGCTTGGGCTGCCGGGAAATCAACGCCAGGAACGGCACCACGAAGTGGCCGAAGAGCAGCACCAGGCTTACCGCCGCCCAGCCGCCGCTCTGCCGATCCAGGTACCACGTCGTCTCTTCCGGGATGTTGGCGTACCAGATCAGCATGTACTGCGAGAAGGCGATGTAGGCCCAGAACACGACGAAGGCGAAGATCAGTTTGCCCACGTCCTGGTAGTGCTCCTCGTTGATGGCTCGGGTCAGCCGCCCGCTGCGCTGCACCAATATGCCCGTCAGCGCAATCAGCCCGAAGAAGCCCACCACGCCGCCGGCGAAGTAGTAGACGCCGAAGATGGTGCTGTACCAATGCGGCTCCAGCGACATCAACAGGTCGAAGCTCGCGAACGTCAGCGTGACGGCCAACAACACCATGGCCGGCGCGCTGAACCACTGCATCCGCAGCGTCAGCGCCACGTCGCCCGTCTCGTCCTGGCGCACCGAGTTGTTGAAGAAGAACCGGGCCAGCAGCACCCACACCGCGAAGTAGACGCCCAACCGGATGACGAAGAACGTCGGATGCAGGTACGGGCGCTTCCACTGCAGCAGTTGGTCGCCGGCCACCGTGTCCGGGTCGGTCCAGTGGTACAGATAGCCCATGCCCAGCACCACCACGACGGCCAGAATCGCCAGCAGGGCCACGCTCCCGGCGATGCCCTCCGCCAGCCGACGGACGACCACGCTCCAGCCGCTGCGGGTCAAATGCTGCAACACGACGAAGAACAGGGCCCCCAACGCCAGGCTGAGGAAGTAGCAGAAGCTGACCAGATAGGAATGGAAGAACCGCTCGGCCCCGTGCTCGACAAAGAAGGCGAGAACTGCGGCCAGGATCAGTCCGATCAACCCGACGACCGTCGCCGCGCGAAGCAGCCGCCCGCCGGCGAGCCCCAGCCGGCGGTTCTCTTCGAAGATGTTGATCGGCTCTTTGATCACGACTGATCAGCCTCGCTCAACGCAACGAATCCACGACCTCCGGCGGCACGTCCCCGATCCGGGCGTCCCGGCTCTTCTGCAACGCTCGCAGGTACGCCACGATCGCCCAACGATCCTCGACCGGGATCTGCGACGCATGTCCCGGCATGGTGCGGACCCCGTTGGTGATCGTATTGAACAGGTGGCCGACGGCCCGCTTGCGAACCTCCTCCGAGTGCACCGAAAGCGGCGGTACCCAGGTCGGCTCTTCCTTCTCCTCCGCGATCACCGCGACGATCCCGCGCCCGGCGCCGTCCAATCCGTGGCACGGCGCACAGAAGACGCCGAATCGCTCTTGCCCATGCCGCAGGATAGGCCGCGTCACCGGCATGGGGAACGTCGTCGCCCAGTCTTCTCCCACCATGCCGCGGTAAAGGCGGTCGTCCTCCCGCAGATCGCCGCGGGCCACCGTGCCGGAGACCGGCCGTCGCATCTCACGCCCGTCCGCGAACAACGGGCTCGACTGCTGAGCCTTGTACCGCGGCTGGTTGTCCATGTCCGGAACCAGGTGGAGCCGCGGGCGATCCGATTTCACCGCACGCGCTCGGGCGATCAGCACCGGCGGAATCAGCGCCAGGGCCGCCAGGATAATGATCGCGTACCTGATCCACCGAGGCATCGCCTCAGTCCTCCACCAATTCCACGTCGGACCCGCCCAGCGATTCGAGCAGGGCCCGGGTCTCGGCCGGGTCGAACTTCGGGTCGCGGGCTTCGACGCTGATCATGAAGCGGTCGGCCGTCACCCGCCGGAACCGCGGCTGATGGAACAGCGCGTGGTACCATTGCGGCAGGTTGTTCAATGCCAACATCCCAACAAACGCCGTGATCGCGGCGAACAGGATGGTCAGCTCGAAAATGACCGGGATGTTGGCCGGCAACGAGAACAGCGGCTTGCCGCTGATCACCAGCGGGTAGTCCACCGCGTTGGTCCAGTATTGCAGAGCCAGGCCCACCGCCGCGCCCGTGACCCCGGCCCCGAACACCAGCCACGGCAACCGCGTCGGACGGATGCCCATTGCGTCGTTCAGCCCGTGCACCGGAAACGGCGTGTGACAATCCCACTTCGTATACCCGGCGTCGCGAACCTTCTCCGCGCCCGCCAGCAGTTCCTCGACCGTCTCGAACTCGACCAGGCAGCCCCACAGCGCCCGAGGCTGATCGGCCGATTCCTGCGATGTGGAAGCCGCTTGCGTCATGACCGGGCCTCCGCGTCCACCGCCTTGTGCCGCTGCTCCGGGTGCGGCATGTCGCCCCAGTAGTCGCCCAGCGGACGATGCCCGGTGCCCTCCATCAGAGCTTGCGGCATCACGCTCTTGACCTCGGCCATGGCCACCATGGGGATATAGCGCAGGAACAGCAGGAACAGCGTAAAGAACAGACCGAAGCTGCCCACCAGCATCATGATGTCCACGGCCGTCGGCGAGAAGTAGCCCCAGCTCGACGGCAGGAAATCACTGCTGAGCGACGAAACCACGATCACGAAGCGCTCGAACCACATCCCCACGTTCACCAGGATGCAAGCCCCCAGCAACACCCAGACGTTCGTGCGGCACTTCCTGAACCAGAAGAGCTGCGGCACGGCCACGTTGCACGTCACCATGATCCAGTAGGCCCAGGCGTACGGCCCCAGCGCCCGATTCAGGAAGGCGAACGACTCATACGAGTTGCCGCTGTACCAGGCGATGAAGAATTCCAGCCCGTACCCGTAGCCCACCATCGACCCGGTCACCAGAATGATCTTGGCGATGTTCTCCAGGTGCCGCATGGTGATGATGTCCTTGAGCCCGAAGAACTGCCGGGCCGGTATCGCCAGCGTCATCACCATGGCGAACCCGCTGAAGATCGCCCCGGCCACGAAGTACGGCGGGAAGATCGTCGTGTGCCAGCCCGGAAGCTGGGCCACCGCGAAGTCGAAGCTGACCACCGAGTGCACGCTGAGCACCAGCGGAGTGGCCAGCGCCGCCAACAGCAGGTAGGCCCGCTCGTAACGCAGCCACTGCCGGTTCGACCCGCGCCATCCCAGGGCCAGCAGACCGTAGACCATCTGCCGAATGCGCGTGACGGCCCGGTCGCGGATGGTGGCCAGGTCCGGGATCATGCCCATGTACCAGAACATCAGCGAAACCAGGAAGTACGTCCCGACGGCCACGGCGTCCCACACCAGCGGGCTGCGGAAGTTGGGCCACACCTGCATCTGGTTTGGATACGGCGCCAGCCAGTACGCCAGCCACGCCCGCCCGACGTGAATGCCCGGCCACACCCCGGCGCAGATAACCGCGAAGATGGTCATCGCCTCGGCGAACCGGTTGATCCCGGTACGCCACTTCTGGCGGAACAGAAACAGGATGGCCGAGATCAGCGTCCCGGCGTGCCCGATCCCCACCCAGAAGACGAAGTTGACAATCGCCCAGCCCCAGCCCACCGGGTTGTTCACACCCCAGACGCCGACCCCGGTCACGAACAGATACAGAATCAAACCCACCAGAACACCGGTCAGCGAGACGGACACGGCGAAGGCCACGTACCACGCCCGGGGCGGCTTGGGCCGCTCGACGATCCGGCAGACCGTCTCGGTCACCGAGCCGAAGTCGTGATCCCCCAGCACCAGCGGCGCACGACGCGTCGGGTCCTCGTGCGTGGTGTCGAGCAGCATCTTGTGCGCCGGTAGCGTGGTCATCGTCTGTCTGTTCTTCGAGCTACGAGTGCTCGGTGTCCGTCTGCTCCGTATGCGTCGCCTTCGGCAATCCCGGCAGCGCCACCTCCGGTTGGGCCGGGTTGCGCAGCTTGGCCAAATACTGGGTCCGCGGCTTGACGTTCAGCTCGCCCAGCATGGCGTACGCCCGCCGGTCGGCCTGCAGCCTGGCCACACGGCTCTCTGCGTCATTCAGCTCGCCGAACACGATCGCCTGTGTCGGGCACGCCTGGGCACAGGCCGGCGTGATCTCACCGTCGGCGATCGGCCGCGCCTCGTTCTTCGCGTCGATTTTGACCGCGTTGATCCGCTGCACGCAGAACGTGCACTTCTCCATCACCCCGCGGGCCCGGACCGTGACCTCCGGGTTGAAGGCCATCTTCTCGGTTTCGGTCAGGTCCTTGTGGTTGTTGAACCAGTTGAACCGCCGGACCTTGTAGGGGCAGTTGTTGGCGCAGTACCGCGTGCCGATGCAGCGGTTGTACACCATGTCGTTGAGCCCCTCGGAGCTGTGCACGGTCGCCGCCACCGGGCAAACCTGCTCACACGGGGCATTCGCGCAGTGATGACACGCCACCGGCTGATGGGCCACCTGCGGGGCGCCCGGCTGGCCGCGGAAGTACCGGTCGATCCGGATCCAGTGCATCTCCCGCCCCCGGTCCACCTCCTCCTTGCCCACCACCGCGATGTTGTTCTCCGCCTGACACGCCACCACGCAAGCGCTGCAGCCGGTGCACTTGTTCAGATCGACGGTCATCCCCCACCGATGACCCTCGTACTCGTGCTCCCGCCACATGGACACCAACGGAAGATGATGCACGGCGTGCTGCGCGAAATCGGGGTGCCGCCTGTACTCCTCGAGGTCGGCCTCGCGGTACAGCATCCCCAGACGCTTGTCCCGCTCACGCCGGCCGACCCGCGAGTCAATCGCGTGATGATCCTGTGTGACGGCCAGCATCGTCCGCCGGCCGGTCGAGGTCAGCGTGACACCGGTGACGACCTCCATCGCCGCGACGGTTCGCAGCCGATACGCGTCGAATCCGGTCCCATTGCCCACGCGCCCGGCCGCCGTGCGGCCGTAGCCCAACGACACGGTCACCGACCCTTCGGCCTGACCCGGCAGCACCGTGACCGGCATCTCCAACGTTTGTCCGGCCGCTTCCAGCCTGACCATATCGCCGCGACGGAGACCCATTCGCTCCGCATCGACCGGGGCGATGATCGCTGCGTTGTCCCAGGTCAGCTTGGTCAGCGGGTCGGGCATCTCCTGCAGCCAGCCGCTATTGGCGAACCGACCGTCGTACACGTGACTGTCCGGTGTGAAGACGAGCTCGACCTGCCCCGCCTCAGCAGTTCCGCCGCGAACGCGCTCGGCCAGTTCCGCCGCCCAGCCACCCCTTTTCAAAGGCGGTTCAGCAGTCGGCCAGGCGCTGCCCGGAACGATCCCATCGTGCAACGCGCGCCGCCACCGGGTGTCGAAGTCCGCCCCCCCCGACGATGCCTGCAACGTGCGGCGTACGACGTCGTAGCCCTTGGCCGGTTGGTCCCCGATAACGAGCGCCAGGACTTCGATAGGTGTCTTGCCGTCGTAGAGCGGCTCGATCAACGGCTGAACAACGCTGATCGTGCCGTCGTATGCCCGGACGTCGCCCCACGACTCCAGGTAATGCGCTCGCGACAACCGCCAGGTGCAGCGCTGCGACGTCTCGTTGGGGAACAGACTCAGGTGGATCACCGTTTTGACCGCGTCCAGTCCCTGCCCGAACTCCAGATCGGCCGGCGCGTCGAAGACCGGGTTCCCGCCAAGGATCAGCAGCGTATCGACTTCCCCATCCCGCATGTCGGTCGACAATGTCGTGATCGCTTCGGCGTGCGTCGGACGGTCCGGCTCGATCTCTTCGGTGTAGCTCACGGTTGTGCCGACGGCACCCAGGGCGGCGTTGAGCGCATGGGCCAGGGCGTGGACCGCCGCGCCCTGCCGCGGACCGACCGCAACCACACACCGACCTCGATGGGCCAACAGGTCCTCCGCTAGCGCCTCGACGAAATCAGCCTCCACCGGACGAGAAGACCGACTCAGGGCGTTCCCAACCGACGGCACCGCCACGCCACGCTCGATGAGGCAGCTCGCCAGGTGCAGGGCGACCGCCTCGACCCGACGCGAGGCCACCGCCAGCCGATGGTCGGCCATGCTGCCGGTGACGCTGTGGGCGCTCTCGACCACGTAGAGCCGGTTCATGGCCCGCTCCGTGCCACGACGCTGACCCTGCTCGTCAACGTCCCGACCAACCGCCCAGTCGCGGGCGTGCCCGATCGCCGCCGGGTGGTCCATCAGCAGGTCCGCGTCCAGCGACACAATCACGTCGGCCCGATCGAGCGCGTAGTGCGTGCGCCAGGCCTGGCCGAACGCCCGCACGGAGCCCAGCCGCTCATTGTCCCGCGATATGGGCTCGTACTCCCACCACTTCGCCGCGGGGAATGCCCGGCCAAACCGCTCGCGCATGTCGGCAAGGCTCGGTGACGAAGACGACTCGCTCAGCACACACAACCGTTTGCCACCGTCGGCACGCAACGCGTCAAAGTGTCGCCGGGCGTAGGCGGCGAACTGATCCCAGCTTCGGTAGAAGGTCTGATCCCCCTGGCGCTGCATCACACCCTTGCTGCGGTCGGGGTCGTACAACTCGAGCACGCTCGCCTGGGCGAACGCGTTCGTTGCCCCGCGGCTGATCGGATGCCCGGGATTGCCCTCGACCTTGATCGGCCGACCGTCATAGCTGGTGATCAACAGCCCGACGGCCGACCCGCCCAGCTCCATGGCCGTCGCGTACTGCACCGACTCGCCCGGCGTGCGCCCTTCGGGTCGGCTGCCGTGGGGGGCGATGGTCTCCTTCGGCCAGCGGCACCCGGTCAACCCGGCCATGGCCAGCGACGCCCCCATCAGCTTCAGGAACCGCCGCCTCGACGGTGACGCCAACAGCTCCGGTGCGAAGTTCGGAAACTCGCTCTCCACGAACTTGCGGAACTCGGGTGTGTCAGCCAGCTCGTCCAGACTTCGCCAGTATGTCTTCCCCGTCGCGGGGCCGCTTACCGGTGGCATGTGGAGCAATCCGTTGATGGATTGATGTTGTACAACTCCTTCAGCCGTCGCCCGTCCACGAGTTGGTTCGCCGTCGTGTAGCCCATGTTGAACACCTCTTTCACCGGCCGCAGATGACGCTCCGGCCGGCGGTGGCAATCCAGGCACCAACCCATGCTCAGCGGTTCCACCTGATGGACCAGCTCCATTTTGTCCACCCGGCCGTGGCACGAAGCGCAGCCGACGCCCCGCCGCACGTGGGCGCTGTGGTTGAAATAGACGTAGTCGGGCAGGTCGTGAACGCGGACCCACTCGATGGGCATGCCGCTCGCGTTGCTCTCACGAACCGGCGTCAGTTTCTCACTGTTGCCGATGGTGATATTGGTGTGGCAGTTCATGCAGGTCTGGGTCGGGGGGATGGCCGCGTGCGCCGCCTGCTCGACCGTGGTGTGGCAGTACCGGCAGTCGATGCCCAGCTCACCGGCGTGCTTGGCGTGGCTGTAGGTCACCGGCTGCTCGGGTTGGTAGCCCACGTCCGTGGTCTGTGGCGATGCCCCATACGCAACCACCAGCGCGGCGTACAGGACCCCGACGATCACCACCGCGGCGATGAGCGTTCGCAGAGAGTTCGTCCACCTGGGGAATACAAATGGACGGGAACCCTGCAACGAGTTTCCTGGCCGGTCACCCATATTCGCGAAGAGCCCGAAAACCTTCACGTACGACTGACTACGCTGCCCGTTGCGTTCGATTAGCCGACCGCGCCCGCAGTGCGGGAGCGGGTTGAACCTTAGGAAGAAGAATCGCCTCCGTCAACCCTGCCGGGCTCGCGCGAAACACTGCCGGACCATGCCAGACGGCCAACGCCCTGCCGGACGGCGCGCCGCGACGATGCATGGTGTGCGGGCACTGGCCCCGCGAGTCAGCACCGAGTCCTGCAGGCGAACCGGCACGGCCATGGGCAGCAGTGCGCAGCCACCATGCCGCTCGTCGCCCGCTGCGCTTTTGATCAGAATTTGGCGTCTTGCCGTGGCTCGCGAACCAGCGCGATCGCCGTTTCCCCGGGCTCCGGCTCCGGACTCGTCCCGGCCGTCACCACCGTAAGCCTGCCCTCTTCGTTCAGCACCAGCATCAGTACCGCCGCCGGGCCGTACAGCAATCGAAAATCCTCGAAGCCGAACTCCTCGGAGAGCGGCGTAGCTTTGATGGTGGCCCCGCTCGCGAACCGCGCCTCCAGCACGACTCCGGTCACATCGGGACCGAAAAGCCATCGACCATGCAGGTGCCGGTGCGCCGACCGCGCCTTGGACGACGCTGCCGGCGGCGGAAGCTGATAGCACTCGGCCTGTCCGAAGATACGCCTGAAACGCTGGACGGCCAGGACGTTCACCCATTCGTTGGGAGTCACCGCGAACAACCGCCCGATCCCGCCCAGGTCGATCTCGTCGAGGGCATAGTCCGCCAGAACGCTTCCTGTGAACGTGGGCAAACCGGCCATGCGGGCGGCCGCCGTGTGGTCCCGGTTGCTGTCCACCACCAGGACCCGATAGCCCTTAGCGTGCAGCGTCCCGGCCAGGGCGCGGACCCACCCGTCCCCCCCTACGAACAGAATGCCCTGCGGACTCGGATCGGCTACGCCAAGCCGCCGGGCGACGAACGGCGAGGCAAGCCCGTACACCGCCACCGTCCCGACGATGACCGTGAAGGTGATCGGCACCAGTAGATGAGCCTGCCCGTAGCCCACCTCTTCCAACCGAAGGGCGAACACCGACGCCACCGCCGCGGCCACGATCCCCCGGGGGGCCATGCACGCCAGAAACGTACGCTCGTTGCGGCTCAGCCGGGATTTCCGCGTCGAAACCCACACAGACAGCGGACGCCCCAACACGACCAACACCAGAACAAAGACGACCCCGGCGCCGGCCACCTGCGTCAGGTCGCTAACCCGCAGGCGCGCCGCCAGCACGACGAACAGCGCAGAAATCAGCAGAACACGAAGGTTCTCCTTAAACTCCACGATGTGTCGGACGTCCGCGATCTTCTGATTCGCCAGGGCGATCCCCATCACCGTCACCGCGAACAGACCCGACTCGTGCTGCACGTGGTTCGACGCCGTGAACACCCCGACGACAAACATGAGCGATATGCCGTTCTGCAGAAAGTCCGGCGCCCAGTACCGGTGCAACAGCAGGGTCAACACCCCGGCCGCCAGCAAACCCAGCCCGCCGCCGACCACGACGGTCTTCACCACCGCCAGGACCACCTGGGTGGTCGCTGCCGTCGCTCCGGGGATCACGATCGCCTCGAAGACCAGGACGGCCAACAGCGCCCCGATCGGGTCGATGACGATACCCTCCCACTTCAGGACCGACCCCACCGGGCCCGTCGGTCGGATGTGCTGAAGCAACGGAACGATCACCGTCGGACCGGTCACCACCAGAATGGCCCCGAGTAGCACCGAAAGGGCAAGCCCCAGATCGAAGAGCAGGTACGCCCCGACCGCGCAGACCAGCCAGGTGATCAGCGCCCCAACCACGACGAGATTGCCCACCACGCGACCCACGCCGGCCAACTCGGAGAACTTCAGCGTCAGCCCGCCTTCGTAAAGGATGAGCGCGACCGACAACGACACCAGGGGTAGCAGCAGGTCCCCAAGAAGCCCGTCCGGCTCCACCAGGCCCGTCACCGGGCCGGCCACGAACCCCCCTACCAGCAGCAGCAGAATCGACGGCAGACGGATCCGCCAAGCCAGCCACTGGGCGGCCGCCCCGAAGACGACGATCGTGACGATGGCCACCAACGTTGTTTCCGACACAGAAGGGCTCCAGCTAACGATACTGCTTAAAGAGCGGCGCTCGCACCACGATAACGCGCTGTGATCGACCGTTATCGTTTCCGCAGGCGGTATCGATCGCCCCAGATGATATCCCAATAGCTCCGCCCGCCGACCTTGCGGGTGTGACTGCGCCGCGCCCGGATCGCCAGCACCGCGAACAACGCGAAGATGGCGACGATCACGACGCCCCCGACCATCATGCGGAACACCGTCACCCCGATCATCGGCACCTTTCCCGGCTCTGCCTCGCCGGCCTGCAATGCCATCTCGCGCCGGCGGGCCGCAGCCCGCGCCTACCGCGACGTCAGCCCGGCCGCGCCCAGCACCTCGGTCAATCCCTCAACGTCCCTCTCGTCAAACGCTCCGATGTCGTAGCTGTCGAGATCCAGCACACCCCAGCACTTGCCATCATCATCAAACAGGGGGACGACGACCTCCGACCGGTCGCGAGGATCGCAGGCGATGTAGCTCTCGCCCAGTTCGGCCACGTCGCGCACGATCAGCGACCGGCCAGTGGTGAACACCTGCCCGCACGCGCCGTGCAGCCCGATGGGCGAGCAGGCCGGCTTGTCCCGCCGCGGGCCCAGGATCAACTCCTCGCCGCTCTGGTAGACATAGAACCCGACCCAGGACACACCCTTGTCTCTCAACTCGTCCCACAGCGCGTCGACCACCGCGCGCATGCGCTGTTGGCGGTCACCGGCCGCTGTCACCTTGCGACACACTTCCGCGTACGCCCGGCTCACGAGAATGACTCCGAACAGGCCGCCCCGACCCGGTCAGCCTTCCAATTTCTGGCGCAGCACGCCCGCACCCATGAAACCAACCACCGCCAGACCGAACGCAATCACCATGCTCTTGGGCCACGGCTGGATGTTCAGCACGCTGAGCGCCAGTCCCAACCCCACCGCAATCACGGCCGACGCCAACAGCGGCAACCACGTGACCAGGCCCCGCCGCTCGCCCAGCCACGCCGTGAACCACCCCAACGCCAGCGAGCCCAGCAGGAACAATGTGTAGGGGCTCGCGGTGCTCCAAACGATTGGGCCGATCTCCGCCGCCAGGAAGGCGTCGCGCATCTTCCACGCGGCCAGGAAGTACAGCAGCCCCATCGCCAAGACCGCCACGCCCACTATCCGCCTGGTGTTGCGGCGATAACGATGTTCCTCGTCCATGCCCTTCAACCTTGCCGAGACTTGCCCGCAACCGGCGTCTGCTCCACCACAATCTATGTCCGGCGTGCCCGGGTCACAACGCCGCGACGAACGGTTGTCGCACCGCCACCGGAAGAGGCCCCCGACGGCGTTCGGCACGCCTGCCCGGCCTGGATCTCGTATCTCATCGCGCGCCGGGAGGCCACCGTCAACACCCCGGGCCTGCCCGGATAGAACGCAGCCCTATCTGAAGCCGACGGAGTGGTGGTGACACGGGTTTGTCGCGGCGACGACCATGCCTATGCAGCAGAATGCGACGGCGGCGGCAGATCACCACGCCCACGCTGCAGCACGCCCGGACTGGTGGAGCCCAGCCGCGCGGAGAGCCGACCCGTCATTTCTTGAGGTAGAGCGTCTGCCCGCTTGCGTACGTCATCGCCGGTTGCGTCAGAGCATGAATCGCGTCAGCGACCTCGGCCGGGTCCAGGGCCTGCTCCTGTGGAAACTTCGGGAACGCGGATCGCAGCATGTCCGTCCAGACCGAACCGGGGGCGACCGCGAAAACGCGGATGCCCGCAGCCCGGCCCTCGTCCGCCAAGCCCCGAGTGAACGCGTTGACCCACGCCTTCGCCGCACCGTAGGTCGCCAGACCCGGAAACGGGTCAATGGCCGCCATCGACGACAGGTTAACGATCGTCCCGCCCCCCTGACCTTCCATCACCCCCCAGACGGCTTTGCAGGCGTAGAACACGCCGGCCACGTTCACCCGCAGCAGCGTCTCGAACTCCACCGCGGTCACGTCCTTGACCTCGGCCCGGACGGCTGCACCAGCGTTGTTGACCAGCACGTCGATCCGCCCGAAGTGTTTCTCGGTGGAATCGACGACGGCCTGGACCTGCTCCACGGAGGTCACGTCGGCGACCCGGGTGGTGCAGCGGCCTCCGTCCGACTCGACTTGTTCGGCCGTCTGGTCGAGCTGCTCTCCACTTCGGGCGATCGCGACGACGTTCCACCTCTCACGGGCGAATCGACGGCAGACCGCCTGGCCGATACCCCGACCACCACCGGTGACGATAACCACGCGTCCTTCCATAAGTCGCCCTTTCCGATGTACGCAGGGTGCGCCATCAGCCGCAGAAAGACCCCGAACCGCGGATCATTGTACCCTTCCAACGCCCCAGGCGAAACCGGTAGCTTGACGAGGACGAAAACGTCGCTGCCGTAACCTGTTCGCCGCCCTAATCCGCCGCACATCCGCCTTGCAATCCGCCGGCGCCGCCCCTAAGCTACGCCCCCCAACGGCGTTACGATGGCTTCCGTCGGCAGAGTCGCAATGGACATCGAGCAGCTTCGCAACCAGGTTGCCCGCATCGAGACCGAGGTCCAGTCTCTCTTGAAGGGCGTGCGGTCGCTCGACGACGTCCGACGGGTGCGCTCCCGTTTCCTGGGCAAGAAGGGTGCCCTCGGCAAAATGATGGGCACCATCCGCGACTACACGCCCGACCTGCGCGGTCAGGTGGGCCAGGCCCTCAACACCGCGAACAAAGCGGTAACGGCTCTGTTCGACGAAGCCGCCAGGCGGATCTCCTCCTCCGAGGCAGCCGCCGAGGCGACAAAGGCCTCCGCCTTCGATCCCACGCTCCCCGGTGTCCGACCACCCCTGGGCAACCTGCACCCGGTCACCATCGTCCAGTGGAAGATCGAGCACGTCTTCCAGCGCCTGGGCTTCACCGTCGAGGCCGGCCCTGACATGGAGAGCGACTACTACAACTTCGAGGCCCTCAACATCCCCGCCGATCACCCCGCACGCGACATGCAGGATACCTTCTGGCTGACCAACGGCCTGCTGCTGCGGACCCACACCTCGCCCGTGCAGGTGCGGTCCATGGAGAAGTTCGGTCCCCCCATCCGCTGCATCGTCCCCGGCCGATGCTTCCGCTACGAGACCACCGATGCCTCCCACGAGAACACCTTCCACCAGTGCGAAGGCCTGATGATCGATCGGAACATCTCCATCGCCAACCTCATCGCGGTGATGAAGCTCCTCTTGCGCGAGGTCTTCGAACGCGAAGTGAAGATTCGGCTGCGCCCGGGCTACTTCCCCTTCGTCGAGCCCGGCTTCGAGCTGGACATGAGCTGCCTGATCTGCGACGGCCGAGGCTGTGCCACCTGCAAGAAAAGCGGCTGGCTGGAAATCCTGCCCTGCGGCATGGTGCATCCCAACGTCCTGCGCCACGGCGGCATCGACCCGCATGAGTACACCGGCTTCGCCTTCGGCCTGGGGCTGACCCGACTGGCCATGATGAAGTACGGCATCCACGATATTCGCGTCATGAACTCCGGCGATCTGCGGGCCCTGGTGCCGCCGTGCAGACTCACCGGCCCAACCGTGTGGGACAGCGAAATGGGGCGCCAGGCATGCTGATCTCACTCAACTGGCTACGCGAGTTCGTGGACCTGCCCGCCGAACTCGACCCACAAACGGTCGCCGACCGTTTCACCATCGTCTGCGCCGAGATCGAATCCGTCGAGCGGATCGCCGTAGGCGCCCGGGGACTGATCGCCGCTCGCGTCCTGGACATGCAGAACCTGGCCGGCACCCAGAACCTGCGCCACGTCACGCTGGATGTCGGCAACGGGCGACAGGTCGAGACCGTGACCGCCGCGCCGACCTTGCACGTCGGCTGGTCCGTGGTTTACGCGCCGCCCGGTGCCCGGGTCGACGCGCTGGGCGAGATCACCGAGGCTCAGGTCGCTGGCCGGACCAGCACCGGCATGATCCTCCCCGGTGACGCTCTGGGCATCGCCCTGGCCGCCGGCGAGGCGATCCTGCTCGCCCCGGACAGCCGCGAAGGCGCCCCGGGATTCCCGCTTCCGCCGGACTGGTTCGATGACTGGGTCATCGAGGTGGACAACAAGTCCATCACCCACCGCCCCGACCTCTGGGGACACTACGGGATCGCTCGCGAACTGGCCGCCATCTACCACCGGCCGCTCAAGCCCTACCCCGTCACGCCGTCTGACGAGCTGACCAATCTCGACCTGCCCGAGCTGCCCATCGAGATCGACGATCCGGGCATGTGCCCGCGTTACACCGGACTGGTGTTACACAACGTGCCGGCCAGGCCGGCGCCGCTCTGGCTGCAGCTTCGGCTGGGGCACGTCGGGCTGCGCCCCATCGACTGTCTGGTGGACCTGACCAACTACATCATGATGGAACTGGGCCAACCGATGCACGCCTTCGATGGCGACCGCGTGGACCGAATCGAGGTCGGCTTGGTCGAGCCCGGGTCTAAGTTCGCCACCCTCGACGGCGCCGAGCGCACCATGCCCGCCAACGCCCTGATGATCCTGTCCAATCGAAAGCCCGTCGCCCTGGCCGGCATCATGGGCGGCGCCGAGACGGAGATCGGCCCGGAAACGAAATCCCTGCTTCTGGAAAGCGCCAACTTCAACCCCGCTGTGATCCGCCGGTGTGCGACCGCCATGGGTCACCGAACCGACGCCAGCGCCCGGTTCGAGAAGTCGCTCGACCCGGCCAACACCGTCCTGGCCATCCAGCGGTTCGTCTACCTGGCCCGCAACGAATGGCCCGATCTCGCGTTCGCGTCGAAGCTCTCGGACTGCTTCCCGAACCCGGCCCAGCCGGTCTCCATCGAGATCGATCCCGACTTCGTCAACCGCTTCATGGGCCGTTCCGTCAGCCGGGACGCGATCAGGAGCATCCTCGAGCCGCTCGAATTCACCGTCCAGGACGCCGGCCACAAGCTGCGAATCGGCGTGCCCGGCTTCCGCGCCACAAAGGACATCTCTATCGAGGCCGACGTCATCGAGGAGATCGCCCGCTACGTCGGCTACGACAACATCGAGCCCAAGCTGCCCGAGACGACCACCCGCTCCTTCACGCCCAACGCCATACACGAGCTCGAGCACCGATCCCTGCAACAGTGGACCGCCGGGCTGGGCTACAACGAGATTCAGGGCTACCTGTGGTTCGACGCAGCCTGGTGCAAACGGCTCGGCTACGATCCC
>DATKXO010000081.1:0-2119 GCA_035528995.1 Phycisphaerae bacterium
CTTCCACGCTGTCTGAAACAGTCCCGTCGGGCGAATAGAAGCCTCGGCAGTCAGCCGTGGGAACGGAAGTCTTTAGGACGACGACGTACTTTTCATACGCTGGCTTGGTTGCAGATATGGTTATCCGAAGCCCACTCACCCCGCCCTTAACCTGAACACGGGCTGTCGAGACGCCGCCAGGAGCTATCCTCGGCCCGGATATTTCGCCAGGGAAGTAGTCGCCAGCCCTTGGGAGGGTCTGGGTTCTATCCATCGGCACGTTGTAGACGCGAACGTATACCGATTGCCGTCCACGGCGGAACTGCTGCCGGGCGTTCTTCTCTTCCATACTGGCCAGGGTTGACGTGCTGGTTGGCATATTCTATCGCCCGTAGTTAAATGCCTTCGCCGCCGTGACTTTCCTGTCCTCGACGGGCATCAGCATGAATATCTCGCGGTCGAACGCGATTTGGTTCTCGGCCAGCTTCGGATGCTCGCTGAAGCCGCTGGTCTTGAGGTAGGCCACAATCGTCCCGGTAATCATCGCCTCTTGGAACTCGTCGCCAAAGGGCAAAGCCGCAGTCTCGTCAGAGATTGCCGCCGGGTTGTACCAGTAGGACATTCGGATGGTGTAGCTGGCGTCCGGTATCGGCCAAAGGTACACGCTCCCGCCGATTATAGCGTAGTCGGTAGGCTCGCCAGTCGTGGCACTCTCAACTTCCTGATACGCCCGCAGCGCGTCTACTTCCATCTCTGCAAGCGTCGAGTCGTCGGCCCGATACAGCCTGTCCAGGATACGGAAGTCGGACGGCAGAGCCTTGCTTTTCAACCCGACCGTGAAGGCCAGCGTAGTTGTGTCCGTCTTGTGAAGGTCCGGCCACTGGGCAAGGCGGGCGATTGCCTGCAAGGCCAGGGTCAGTTCCGTATTCAGCCCGTTCACCGCCACGGACTTGCTGAGGCGGCTATTCAGAGCGGTCCGTATCTGTGCGCCGGTCATGCTTCACGCTCCTAATCGGCCTCTGGGGCGGCCAGCCACAAGCTGACCGCCCCGTCGGGCCTATACGACAAAGCTACCGAAGTAGCCGGGCAGCACTTATGCGGTTACAGCGGTGTCGACCGCCATCACGCCGTAGTCAACGGAGTTGAACTCCGGTCGACCGATGGCGATGATGTTCTGCAACGAACGGCCCATCTGGGTCTTGTACTCGAACGTCTCGTCCACCATCTTCGGCATCGAGCCGTAGGCGTGGACAGCCGCTTGGGCGCCGCAGAACAACGCGCGATGGCCAATGACGCCGCTGGCGAACGCGTCGGTCCCGTCGAACAACTCAGCAGGTGTTGCGCCACCGGCACCAGTCCGCTTGCCGCCGAGCGTGGCAACGTCGATGAACGGATACTCGAACAGGGCCACGTCCCTGTAGAAGCCCAGGGCGTTCTTGAAAATCGGATTGTTCCGGCCCCGCACATTGGCGTTCATCTGCGCCTCTTTCCATGTCATGTTCACAGAGGCACCCGCGTCGTTGCGGAGGTCCGTCGCCTGCTGGCTCGACATGAACATGAAATACATCTCGTCACCATCGACGATGATGGGCCGCATGGTCGGGCCGCTGGTATCGACCTGGGCCAGTTGTCGGGCCGTGTCGATGATCTCGAAGCACATGTAGTCAGTTTGTCCGAGACTGGAATCGGCCGTCGCGCCGGACGTATAGGAGAACGTGCCAGCGGCACACCCGCCGGAAATCTTCCGGCTCGGTACGGAGGCCGCCAGGATGGCAACGGAGGCGTCGTCCGCCTGCGCCAGACCGGCCATTGCCTTGTATGTCGTCCGGTCCAGAATCCGAGCCCACCAGAGGCCGAGGGCGGCCGTCATGGAGTCGGACACCGAGAACGCGGTCTGCCGCTCCATCAGCTTGCCGATGGTGCGAACGGCGTGCGCCCATTCCAGCAGCGTGATGCTGTAGGAATACGAGTTGATTGCTTCCTCGTTGCCCTCTATCAACCGTGGGCTGCCGGTGACGGCGGTGGCGAGTTGCGCCCGGCCATTGCCGGACAAGGGGGCCAGCATGGGGAACGTGATGGTATCGCCCCGCTCGCGGGACAGGTCCATCTTGACCTGAATGAGCGCGTTCGGGTCCGACAT
>DATKXO010000082.1:0-3406 GCA_035528995.1 Phycisphaerae bacterium
TTGGCCGCCAAGCCAGCCTCGCCGCGCTCCTCGTAAGCCTGCTTCCAGCGAGTCACCGCGGCCCCCGAGACGCCCAGGGCCCGCGCCGCCTGGGCCGCCTTCACTCCCTGATTCAACAGCGCCACGGCCTGCCGTCGACGCCGCTCCAGTTCCGCCGCCGATCCTTTGGTTCTCATACTCAATAGCATCGGCAAAGCGACGCTCTTACTTTAACAGTGCAAAGATCAATAGCGGCGGGCGATGAACGCATGGCTCCGCGCCGGCCGCCCCGCCCTCCCAGTGCCGTGCCAGGTGAGCACGCTGGAGCCACTTGAGCCGCGCCTGCTCTTGGACGGAAGCGACCTCCTCAGCCCCGTGATAGCAGACGTGCTGCCGCTGCCTTCATCCGGCGGATCGATCTCCCAAGCCGTTGACCGATTGACAATAACCACAAGCGAGGCCCTTCAGCCGACGGGTGTGAACAGCGCGTCGAGCTGGGAGCTTCGCGTAGCGGGCCCGGACAACACACTCGATACACCAGATGACGTGCTCTCCGTGCTTGCCGTCAATCCCGCTTACGCCGCAGGGACAACGGTCACGGTTGACATCCTTCCGGCAGCAGGCTCCTCACCTTCGCCTCTTCAACCAGGGCACTATCGGTTCACCGCGCGAGCCTCGTCCCTGGCTGACCTTGCGGGGAACTCGCTCGATGGTGACGGCGATGGAACAGGAGGCGACGATTTCATTCGCGAGTTTTCTATTGCGATCTCGCCGGGCACGGTTATCGCGTCCTCATCGAACGACACCTTAGCCACCGCCACGGCGTTGTCCTTGACGGAAGACCCGGCCGGCGGGGGGTACTTCATGGGTCGTGGGTTGGGGACGATCCGTCCCGCCATCTCCGGAGACACATGGAGCGACCCGGATTACTGGAGATTCTCGGCGTTGGCCGGGGACCTCGTTACGATCAGTGTGGACACTCCGGACAGCGACCTCAACCCATATGTCGAACTTCGTAACTCGGCTGACGGGACTCTGGCAAGCGACCACAACAGCGGCCCCGATGGGGACGCGCTCATCAACCGCTATGCGATCACGAGCAGTGGAACGTACGTCGTCCGGGTGGGCAAGTACCAGAACAGCTCGACGCCAGGAGCGTACGAACTGCGAGTGGATCTGGTCCACGGGAACCAGCCAACGCTGGAGTCCGACGCCAACTATGCGAACGACTCCCCATCGCAGGGGCAAATTGGCTCACGCTGCAGCAGGGAGCACCAGGCCAACAGACAGGGGCTGCCGCCGGTACGGTGATGGCTTCCGAAGGGTCTAACACGGACGAGGATTTGTTTGCTCTGGGAACGTTCAGCGCCGGGAACATCGTGGAACTCACGGCGGTCCTGCCCTCGAGCAGCACGCTGGTCCCCGACGTCGCGCTGGTGGACAGCACCGGCGCCGCTGTGGGAGATGAGGATGGTTCGCCAGACGACGCAGCAGTATTACCTCTCAGTGCAGGAGGACGATCTGGAGAAGGCCCGGCAGGTTCAGTCGGAGATCCTGGGAGGCGTCCTGACTGACCCACTTCTGACCCACTTTGGGCCTTTTGGGGGGTCAGGGCCGGAACCGAAGGAGTCATAAGTTGCGTTCTCGCAACGAGTTAACTTGGCGCGCCCGGAGGGAGTCGAACCCCCAACCCTCGGATCCGAAGTCCGATGCTCTATCCAATTGAGCTACGGGCGCGTGCCGCCATTCTACCCCGTGGGTCCCCTGTGTCAAGTCCAAGGCCCGAGGGGGTTGAACCGGCGTTTTCTTGCAACTTCCGCACCGGACCGAGAGTATAATCTAGAGGAAACCCGCGGGCCGATGCGGATTTTGGGTCGGCACCCTGCCGCAGCGTTGCCGATTAAAGAGACGGCAAAGGCCATTTTCCAACCCCGCTGTGGCGCGGGCGCCAGCCCGCTGCCTTGGCGGCGCCGGAACGAGGGAAAGCCATGTCACGCTCGAAGGCTGAAACGAGTCGGGTCGCGCGAGGTCTGCTGGCGATGCTGGTGGCGGGTCTGGCGGCGGCGCTGGCGGCGGAGGCGTCGGCGCAGTCCAGGACGTGCGGTCCGCCGCCGCCGGCGGCCCCGCAGCGTCGGACGGCCGGGGAGAGTTTTCCGCCGCTGCCTCTGCCCGCGACGCCGCTTCGCCGGACCGAGAAGAAACGCCAGCCGAGCCCCCCTGCCCTGGTGGGCAAGGTGATCCTGGGGGAGATCAAGTGGGCGACGCGCGACGGTCAACGGTACTCGTACCGGGACTGGATGACCGACCCGAACGACATTGCGAACCTGCTGGAGTGGACGAACCGGCAGTTGAACATCCAGTACCGTACGGTGGACACGGACTTGGCGGAGTTCTCGGGCGACCCGACGGAGTTGCCGATCCTGTATTTCACGGGGCACGACGCGTTCACCGTGCCGGAGGAGGTGCTGCCGCGGCTGCGGCGGTTCTGCCTCGACGGGGGAACCATTTGGGGCGATGCGTGCTGCGGGGCGCCGGAAATGGACAAGGCCTTTCGCTCGCTGGTCGCGCGGATCTTTCCGAAGCGTCCGCTGGAGCCGATCGCGCCCGATCACCCCCTGTATTCCTGCTTCTACTCCATCCAAACGGTACGCTACAAGAAAGGGGCCGATACGTTCTGGGAAGACCGCCCGCCGCTGGAAGCGGTCCATCTGGGATGCCGTGCCGCCATCATCTACTGCGGTGGATATGACCTCTCGTGCGGGTGGGATGGCCACACCCACGACCACGGCCAGCGCGTCGACATCAAGGACGCCCGGAGACTAGGTGCCAACATGATCACCTACACCCTGGCGACGTACGAACTGGGACGGTTCCTCTCGACGGAGCGGGTGTATCACCAGACGGGCGAGGCGACGCGGGACCAACTCGTCATCGCCCAGGTCATTCACGACGGGGACTGGGACACGCAGCCGTCGGCGCTGGCGGCGCTCTTGAAGCACCTGGCGCAAAATACGACGGTGGAGGTGCAGTTCAAGCGTGAGAACGTGGACCTGAGGAGCATCGACGCCTTCGCGCACCCGATCCTCTACATGACGGGCCACGAGGATTTCAAACTTGCGGACGAGGAAGTGCGGAACCTGCAGCGGTACCTGGCGGCGGGGGGCGTGCTGGTGGCCAACGCGTGCTGCGGACGCAAAGGCTTCGACGACGCGTTCCGGCGCGAGATCCGGCGCGTCCTGCCGGACCACCCCCTCGAGCGACTCCCCCTCGATCACCCGGTCTACCGCGCGGTCTATCCGATCCAGGAAGTGACCTATACGCCGCTGGTGCTGCACGAGCACCCGGGCCTGCGGGAGCCGACGCTCGAAGGCATCAGCCTGGAAAACCAGTTGCGGGTGGTCTACAGCCCGTACGGGTTCGTGAACGG
>DATKXO010000083.1:0-2065 GCA_035528995.1 Phycisphaerae bacterium
GGTCGCGCCGTGGAAAGCGCCGGGAGCGCCCGGCAGGTTCCAGCTCGTCATCGACCGCGTTCCCCTCCCTGCCGTGTTCGGCACCGAAGGGGCTCAGTGGCATTGGCAGGATGGCGGAACCGTCGAGATTACCAAGCAGCAGGTCGTGCTCATGCTGCACGATCTGACCGGCTTCGACGGCCGATGCGACGCGATTGTCTTTACGACCGACATGAATTTCGTCCCGCCGAACGAGGGCGAGCCGATGGCGGCTTTCCGAAGGCAAATGCTCGGTTTGGGCGAACAGCCGAAAGATGGAGGCAATTTTGATTTGGTCGTGGTCGGAGGCGGAATCGCCGGCACGTGCACGGCGGTCTCCGCCGCAAGGCTGGGTCTCCAGGTGGCCCTGATACAAGACCGGCCCGTTCTCGGAGGCAACAACAGCACGGAAGTTCGCGTTCATCTGAACGGCGAAGTGAATCTGCCGCCTTACCCGGCGCTGGGCGGTGTGGTCAACGAGCTCGATACCGGGCTTCGCGGCAACGCCCAGCCCGCCGAGCACTATAACGACCAGCAGAAGCTCAATGTGGTTGGGGGCGAGAAGAACGCTCATCTTTTCCTGAACATGCACGCGCTCGCGGTCGAGAAGCAGGGTGACCGTATCGTTGCGGTCATTGCCCAGCACATTCGAGACGGCAGCCGGTCGCGTTTTACCGCCCCGGTCTTTGCCGATTGCACCGGCGATGGCACTCTCGGCTATCTGGCCGGCGCCGACTATCGCATGGGACGTGAGAGCAGGGACGAAACAGGCGAGTCGCTGGCGCCGGATACGCCCGACAAAATGACAATGGGCGCATCGGTCCAGTGGTATGCCGGGCAGACCAGCACACCTACACGCTTTCCCGACTGTCCCTGGGCGCTGCAGTTCGACGAGCAGAGCTGTCACTACCTGATCCGCGGCGACTGGGACTGGGAGACGGGAATGAACAACGATCAGATCACGGAGTTTGAGCTGATCCGCGATCACGCGCTGCGCGCCGTCTATGGCAACTGGGCGTACCTGAAAAACAAGAGCCAGGACAGGGCCAAATACGCCGACCGCAAGCTCGATTGGGTGGCGTACGTCGCCGGCAAGCGCGAATCCCGCCGGCTGCTCGGCGACGTTATCCTGGTGCAGCAGGACGTTCAGCGCCAAAGGAGATTCCCCGATTCGTTTGTCACGACGACATGGTCCATTGATCTTCACTACCCCGACCCGAAGAACTCCAAGTACTTCCCCGGCCAAGAATTCCGTTCAATCGCCAAGTTCACCCAGATCAAGCCCTACCCGATTCCGTACCGCTGTCTCTATTCGCGTAACGTGAGCAACCTGCTGATGGCGGGCCGATGTATCAGCGTCACGCACGTGGCCCTGGGGACCGTCCGGGTCATGCGGACCGGCGGGATGATGGGCGAGCTGATCGGCATGGCGGCTTCGCTCTGCAAGAAGCATAACACCGACCCTCGCGGCGTCTATGACAATCATCTGGGCGCATTGAAACAACTGGCCCGCCGGGGTGTCGGAAAGTCAGCCGACATCGACGATGCAGCGTTTCGCCCGTCGCTGGAGAACGGACGCCTCGCCAATGAAGGCTTTCGTCGCTGCCAGCGTTTCGTCGAAGGCTGGCTTCGACACGCTGACCCGAAAAGCGGCCTGATTCCCAGAAACCTCACCCGGGACAAAGATATCTGGAACGCCCAGGACAGCGCCGCCGATAACTATCCGTTCATGGTCCTGACCGCGGCCCTGACGGACCGGCCGCTCTTCGAGGGCCGAATGCGAGACATGCTGAACGCCGAAACACAACTGACAAGCCGCCTCGGCAATCTGCCCGACACCTACTCGTTTTCCAAGAAAGGCTTCTGGGATGAAAAAGCGGACCTGGGCCGGATTATCTTCGGCTCGTCGGAGTACGTCAAAGACGGCCTGCTGCCCCTGACCGAATGGCTCGGACCCAGCCCGTGGTCCGAACGCATGTTGAACATCCTGGATGATCTGTGGACCCGTGCGCCGGTAGAAACCGCATACGGAAACATTGTCTCGACG
>DATKXO010000084.1:0-2055 GCA_035528995.1 Phycisphaerae bacterium
CTATGCCGTGGGGCCCGATCCGCAGATCTCCGGCAGGCGCGTCGCCGGCGCCTATTACCTCAAGGTGACCGAAGCCACCGACTCCGCAGTAGTCGACCCGTACGTCCTCTCGCTCACCCAGTTCGATCATCCGAAGGACTATCTTGAACCCAACGATACGCCCGCCGACGCCAGCCCCATCTCCTCGGGCGTTCCGATCACGAACATCAGCGTCTCGCCCCTCGGCGACGAAGACTGGTTTGCCATCAACGTTACGCAACTGGCCGACATCGACATAACGATGACGGTGACCGAACAGCAGGGCCCGCTGCCGGAACCGGAGATCTACCTCTACGACAACAGCGTGCTCTATGTCAACCCCGACCTGGTTGACGAGCTGGCATACGGCACCGCCTCCATCAGCCTGCCCGATGTCTCGACGGTCGAAGCCAGGTGCGAGGAATTGTCCCCCGGCGCCTACTACATTCGCGTGAAGGACTCCGGCAACAACGATCTCGTGGACAAATACCAGATCACGGCAACGCTCACGCCGGCTCGGGCGTTCAGGGCGCTGCCGTCGCAGATCGAGTTCGACGCCGATTGGCAACACCCGCCGCAGCCCCTCACCATTACCGTGCGCCATTTGAACGCCACGGCCAACTGGACCGCCGAGCGCGACTGCGATTGGGTTACACTCTCCGCCTATTCCGGCTCCGTGTCGCCCGGAAATCCGCAGAACATAACGGCCATGCCCAGCATCATGACGTTCGAGAAGGGTACCTACACTTGCAACCTGACCTTCACCGCCGGAGCCGTCACGAGCATCGTGACCGTTACGATGCACATCCTTGAGAACCCCGGCCTGGTGTCGTTCCATGATCAGGCGGGGACCCCGGTAACGCAGCTCTCGTTCAGCGCCGGCGAAGGCGGAATCGATCCCGCGCCGCAGGAGTTCATCATCGAGAGCGTGGGCGGCGGAAACATCATCCCGTGGACACTCACGTCCGACCAGCCATGGCTCGAGCTTCGCGTGAAGGATCGGCCGAACGACCCCTGCGAGGGCACGTTCTACAAGACCAGCCCGTCCGCTATCGTCGTGGCGCAGCCGCTCGTGCTCGGCCTGCTGCCGCAAACGCACACCGCCAACCTCACCCTCACAGCATTCGAGGCCAGCCCGATCCCGCAGCCGAATCCGCCGGTCGTCAGGCTTACGCTCGCCCCCGACCTGGTCAAGCCCGAACCGGTCGACACGAAGTTCGCGCAAACTCCGCAGGGGGTTGACGGCACCGGTACCATTGTGATGTCTGTGGTCGACACCAGCGACGACCAGGAGGCTCCGATCCAGTTCTTCTTCGAGTTCATGGGGGGCGACACCGGCGGCTTGAGCAGCGGATGGGTGCCGGAAGATCCGGTCAAGCACGCCAGCCCGTTCTACAACTACACGTTCACGGTGCCCCGCCTCGTGGAGCCCGAGCCTCTCGTGCCCGGCGGCTACTACAGCTACCGGGTGAAGGCGCGCGACACGAGCGCGGCGAAGAACGAGACCAACTTCTCGGCCAAGGCGTCGGGCTACGTCGCCCCGGCGGTGCCGCCCGCGCCCACGCTCGGCGCGGCCGCCTACACGTCGGTCAACGTCACGCCATTGCGCGGGGCCAACTCGCCGCGCGTACTCCTGGCCATCCTCAACAGCCGGACCGGCACCTACGTCGACCGCTACGGCGAGCCCGCCGCCGATCCCGTGTGGCGCCTGCAGGATGAATGGGGCACGGTGACCGTGACCGGCATCCCGGGCGACACGCTGCAGCGCTTCCGCGTGATCGCCAGGAACGGAGACGGCCAGGTGAGCGCTCCCGGCCCCGAGGCCACCCTCTACACCCTCGACGACGGCCCGCCGCTGCCAACGCCTTCCTTCTCCGCGCCGCCTGCCTTCTCCGGCACTACCATCACCATGAGCTGCACCGAAGCGTTCGACCAGAGCACGCCCGTGCAGTACTTCTTCGAGTACACCGGCCCCGAAGCCGATGCAGCCTCCAGCACATGGCAGACCACCCGCTCCCATACCACTCCCGGCAACAT
>DATKXO010000085.1:0-4559 GCA_035528995.1 Phycisphaerae bacterium
CAGCTCGTCAACCAGTCGCTGCAGTTCTACCGTGACAACGGGCTCTATCGCGGCCTGATCGACCGGGCCGTCAACAACGCCGTGGGCGACGGCTATGGCCAGCAGGCCCGCACGTCGAGCAAGGAGTGGAACGTAAAGCACGAGCGGCTGTGGCGTGACGAGTTCGCGGAGGAGCCGGAGGCGCGCGGTCTGCTCACGTGGGCCGAGTGCCAGCGCATGGCCCTGGCCGAACTGCTCAAGACGGGCGATCACCTGGCGCTGCTGCTCGAGGAGCCGGAGGACCTCGACGGCAAGGTCCAACTCATCGACTCCGACCGGATCGCCGGCGGCGAGAAGGACATCCTGGCGAACGGCGTCTCGACGGACGAACGCGGCCGGCCGACGAAGTTCTGGATCAGTCCTTACGGGATGATGGGTCAGGTGGACCCATCGGCTGCGAAGTCGATCGATGCCAAAGACGTTGCATGGATCGCGCTCATCGAGCGGCCGTCGCAGACGCGCGGTATGCCCGCCTGCCAGGCCGCCTTTCCGATGATCCACCGTATCAGCGACGTCTGCGACTCCGAAGCCCTTGCCTGGCAGATACTTTCGCGCGTCGCCCTGCGCCTCTACCACGAAGACGCCGCGACGCTGGGCGGTCTGTCCATCGCCGACCCGGACAAGGTGGACGAGACGCAGACGACCACGGGCGAGGTCGCCGTGCGGGTTCACGAGTTCGATAGCGTGCTGATCTTCCACGCCCTGACGCCGGGCGACAAGATCGAGGGCGTCGAGCGCAACATCCCTGGTCAGAACTTCCCGGACGCCATCCGCATGTTCTTGCGGCTGATGGGTCTGCCCATCGGCATGCCGCTCGAACTCATCCTCCTGGACTTCTCGCAGACGAATTACAGTTCGATCCGGGGCTGCCTCGAACAGGCATTCGCACAGTTCCGATACCTGCAGGGCCTGATTGAGAAGTACAGCCGGCGCATCCGCAACCACTGGACGGACCGGATGATCGTGCAGAAGAAGCTTACCGCCCGGCCGGACGCCCACCGTCACGAGTGGATCAGGCCGACGTTCCCGTGGCTGGACGAGTTGAAGGAGGCGCAGGCGTGGGGCGCCAAGCTTGATCGCGGCCTGTCTACGCACGCCATCGCATGCAAGAGCCTCAATATGGACCGCGACGAGCTGATGGAGGCTCGCGAGGCGGAGATACGCAACGCACTGGAGATCGCGCAGCGCCTCGAGGGCGAGTTCCCCGGCCAGAGTATCCCGTGGCAGATGTTCGCCGGCCTGCGGGCGCCCGGCGGGTCGAGTCCTGCGCCGGATGTTGCGGCCGAGCCGCGCAGTCCAGAGAACGAACCGCGTCAGCCGCGCGAACCTTCCGAGCCTGAGTAGGAGACAGACATGCCCCGCAATCCCGCCAGAAAGTACCGGGCCCGCACGTCGCTGGCCACGGGCATCGCCGAAGGTGCGCAAGGCGTCGACCGTGAGGCGCGGGTGATTCGTGGTTACTCCGTTGTGACGCGCGGCGAGGCGAAGGGTCACGAGGCGTGGATTGATGAGACATTCCTCGACCAGGTCGTCGCCGTTGGCAATGCGATCGACACCGGGCTCAAGTCGCGGTTCACCCATCCCGGGCTCTGCTCGGACGGGCTCGGCAAGTTCCTCGGGCGCACGCGGAACTTTCGTCGCGTCGACGGGCGAGTGGTCGGCGACCTCCACTTCGCGCAGGCCGGCAGCAAGTCGCCCGACGGCGACCTGGCCGGCTACGTGATGGACCTGGCAGACGAGGACCCGGACGCCTTCGGCGCCTCGATTGTGTTCTACCACGACATGGGTGCCGAGCAGGAGTTCAAGAGCGCGCATTCCGACGAGGACGGCAAGTTCACCAGTCCCGACCCGGACAACGCGGAGCACTATCCGCATATTCGCCTGGCCGGAGTGGAAGCGTCTGACGTGGTAGACGAACCCGCCGCGAACAGCGGCATGTTCACGCGTCTCGAACAGGGAGCGCTGGTCGAACAGGCTGATCGCTGGGCGGACTGGGCTCTCGGACAGAGCGACGAACCGCCCGACGACGTGGCGCTCGGGCTGGGCATCGAATCCGAACGCGCCCGCGAGTGGCTGCACGGCTACCTCGATCGGCGCGGATTGCAGGTCGTAAGGCGAGACGGCGGCAACGGGCCGGCGTCAGCAACGGACCCTCCCAACGAGGAGAGGACCATCATGCCAGACGTGCAGGCGGACCCCGCGAAGGCGGGAGCCCTCGAAACGGAGGGCAAGAAGGCGGCGACGCTGGCCGAGCTGGAAGCGAAGTTCGGGGACAACCCGAAGTTCGTCATCGCACAGCTCAAGGCCGGCGCGTCGATGGACGAGGCGGAATCGTCCTGGAAGGACGTCCAACTCGCGGAGAAGGACGCTGAGATCGCCCGGCTCACGGCCGAGGCGGAGAAGCAGCCGGTGATTACCGGCATCGGGCCTCTGCCGCACAGTGGGCCGGCCGAACAGGGCGCTGCCCTGAGTTTCTACGGTCTGGTCGAACAGTGGCAGACGATTCACCCTGGCTGCAGCAAGGGTGAAGCGATGATTGAGATCAGCAAGCGTCATCCCGAACTGGCCGACGCGGTGTGCATGCCGGCCGGGGTAGCGGTGAAGACCTGAGCTCGCACTACTGACCCGCGCGAGTGACGGCGCCCGGGCAGCGTGGAGGAAATACGCATGGCTCTCGCCAAGCAGTTGGACGGCGACTACGCAACGTTCTACGCCGGCTCCACCGTCACCCAGTATGCGCTCGTCACGCTGGAGGCGGACGGTTTCGTGGATGAAACCGCCGGGACGGCGGACGCCGACACCAACGTCATTGGTGTCGCGCAGAACGGCGGGACCGTAGGTCTGCCGATCAGCGTCAGGCTCCTGAACAGGGGCGGCATCGTCAAGGTGATCTCCGACCTGACGGACCTGGCGGTCGGCGATTTCTTGTATACGGCGGCCAATGGTGAGGTGACGGACAGCAACCTGTCTGGCACACAGGTCGGGATCTGCAACCAGGCCAGCGACACGGCCGGCGACATCATCGAGATGGTCGTCGCAGTGGGCCAGGTTTACAACCTGACGTAATCCACGGGCGGCTGACGCCGCCCAACCTTTGACTTGCGCGAGTGACGGCGCGCAGGCAACACAGGAGGAGCCGCAGAGATGGCGGTGACCTACAGTGGGACGGTGCCTGCCCCGTGGATCGCGCAGGCAGTCTTTCAGTTCAACCCCATGAACCAGAGGTTCCAGGCCTTCAATATGGCCCGGCCCATTCTGGTTCGGGAACAGACCGGCACGATGGCGAACATCGACCGGGCCAGAACGTTGCCCAGTCTGCCGACGCTCATCCGGTCCCCCGGATCGGCCTACAAGCGCGGCGGGATCACCGTGTCCGGCACGGCGTACAAGTGCGAGGGATACGGCTACGAGCATCAGATCCCCAAGGAGCACGAGGGGATGTATCGCTCGTTGATGCAGGCGCAGATCGTCGCCGGTCAGACCGTGCTCGGGGAGCTTTACACCGGCCTCGAGTCGCGGATGGCGGCGCTGCTCTGCAGCACGACTGTCTGGACGGGCTCGGCCCTGACCACGGATTGCCATGCGGCACCGTGGGACACGGCCGGTTCTGACGTGATCGGCCAGGTGGCCGCCGCGAAGGAGAAGGTCCGTCTGGGCACCGGTCTTGAGCCGAACGCTCTGATCACGTCCTACGATCAGATCGAGAACCTCAAGATGAAGAACACGGCGATCCGGGCGCTGCTGTCCGGCATCGTCGTGGCGACGCCCGAGGATATGAGCCGCTTCCTGGCTCCGATCCTGGGGCTGAAGTACATCATCCCCGTCGGAGCGGTCTATAACTCCGGCAACGAGGGTGACGCTGCTCCGACGCTCGCACAGGTCTGGAACCAGGACTATGCGATGGTTTGTCGCGTCGCAGAGACGGATGATCCGAGCGAGCCGTGCGTCGCCCGGACTCTGATCTGGGAGGCGATGGGTCCCGGCACTGCCGCGCAGTTCGGGGTCTATTCGGAGAACCAGACGAAGTCCACCGTCGTGCAGGGCGACCTGTTCATCGACGAGCTGGTGGTCGACAAGTATTGCGGCCACCTGCTGGAAATCGATCCGACCAGCTAACCGTCACGCCGGTCGGCGATCATCGGGAAACGCCGGCTCCTTCAAGGAGGTGCGAGGGAGCCGGCCACCCCCGATAGAGGAACGGTGGCATGGTCAGAAACAAGAGGACAGGGACCACGCCGATAGTGCTGCATGCAACCGGCCGCAACGGTCGGCTGAACTCTTGGGCGCTGCTCAAGCAGGAAGTGCTGGCGGTGCTGGAAGCAGATCCGCCGGTATCCGTCGATCCTGGCGCATCCTGGGCGCTCTTTACCTGGTCTACCCTCGACTGGGAGACGTGTCTTGAGGCGTGCTGCCGCGTCATCGGTTGTGACCTGACGGTCATGCGCGTGCCGGACCCCGGTCTCTGGCAGAACGTCATGAAGATCGATCTCACAGTTTCATTCCTCAGACGATGCCAGGCG
>DATKXO010000086.1:0-26889 GCA_035528995.1 Phycisphaerae bacterium
CCACCGGCCGCACCCACCACCCAATATCGAGGCAGTCCTCGGCGTCCTTTGTGCTCTCTGCGGTTCCGCCTCTTTTCTTCGCTGTTGCAGTTCTGCCGTTCTGCCGTTTGCCGTCTCCGTGCCTCAGTGTCTCCGTGGTTCGCCTCGCGCCGTTCCTGTTGCCTGACTGCCTGGTTGCCCAGGTCTCCCCTCAATTCCTACTTCAAAGCGCCCCTGGCGCCCCCAAAAACCCCGATTTCCGCAAATCCGACCCCCCGAAGGTGATCGGGCGCCAAGTTATAGGGGTAGAGGAACGCACCCCTCAGGCGCGGATGCGCGTAGCCGACGCCACCGGAGGCCGCGACGCCGACAAGAAAAAGGCCACGGGCACGAGACGCGCACGGGCCGGCGCCCAACGCACCGGGCCAGCGCCCGACCGAAAGGAGGTGCCCCGGACGAATCCGTCCCATGACACAACTCAATAGCGTCCACCGCGGACCACCTCGGGCTGCCGCGGACCACCGGTTTGAACCGGCGCCCGCCCTCAGCTACAGTAGCCCGCCCGTTCGACGCGAGGGTTTCCGCATGTGGTCCATGCTCAACGGCACCATCGTCAACGCCGGCACCGTCATCGTCGGCTGCACCATCGGCCTGTCCATCGGCGCCAAGCTACCCGACCGCTACCGCCGCATCGTCCTGGACGGCCTGGGCCTCATCACCATCACGCTCGGCATCGACGCCTCGGTCATCGTCATGGGCCGGATGGTCGGCAAGTACGGCCCACTGGTCGACGCCGGCCAGACCTTCGGCGCCCGCCTGGGCATGGTCACCATCGGCTGTCTGCTGGTCGGCAGCCTCCTCGGGTCCTGGCTGCGGCTTCACCAGCGGGTCGAGTCCCTCGGCCACCTCATCCACGCCAAGACCGGCGGCAAGGGCGACGCCGGCCGCTTCGCCGAGGGCTTCCTGGTCGCCAGCGTGATCTTCTGCGTCGGCCCGTTGACCCTGCTGGGCTGCCTTAACAACGGCACCCGCTTCGACCCCAGCCTGCTCTACGTCAAGGCCGCCCTGGACGGCTTCTGCTCGATGGCCCTGGCCGCCTCCCTGGGTGCCGGAGTGGCCGGCAGCATCCTCACCGTCCTGTTCTTCCAGGGCGGCCTGACCCTGGCGTTCCACTACGGCGCCGGCGGCCTGCCCGAGCTCTCGCGCGAGATGATGAACGTGGTGGGCGGCATCGTCCTGCTGGCCAACGCCCTGCTGATCCTGGAGATCAAGAAGATCCCCGTGGCCGACATGCTGCCGGGCATCTTCCTGCCGCCGTTGGTCATCTACGCCTGCGAAGCCATGCGCCCCGGCCTGTTTCTGCCGGTCGGCTGACTTGTGTTAGCATGTCGGACGGCCATGACTCCCAAAACCGCCGCCTACGCCCGGATCGTGGACGCGTTTCTGGAGACCGAAGCGCTCCCCATGAGCGCTCAGCATGACTGCCCGTACCTGCCGGGGCAGCTTGCCCGGTGCGAAGGGTTCTCCATCCACGAACTGGACCCGGAAATCTACGCCCGTCTGATGGACCGCAACTTCCGCCGCAGCGGCCGCGTGATCTACCGCCCGGTCTGCCGGGAATGCACCGAGTGTCGGGCCCTGCGGGTGCCGGTGCATCGCTTCAAGCCGAGTCGATCGCAGCGGCGGGCGCTGAAGCGCAACCGCGACGTTGGCGTGACCGTCGGCCGGCCGGAACTGACCGAAGAGAAGTGGAACCTGTTCCTGGCCTACATCGACTTCCAGCACGACGACACGATGTCGCGCGATCGCGAGGACATCGTCGACTTTCTGTACCGCCCGCCGGTGGACGGCCTCGAAATCTGCTACCGTCTGAAAGACGAGCTGGTGGGGGTGAGCATCGCCGACCGGTCGGCGGACGCGCTCAGCTCGGTGTACATGTACTTCGCCCCCAAGCACCGGCGGCGCAGCCTGGGGACCTACTCGGCGCTGTGGGAGATCGACTATTGCCGCCGGTCGGGAATGACCTACTATTACCTGGGCTACTACGTTGCCGGGGCCAGGACGATGGCCTACAAGGCGCGTTTCACGCCGTGCGAGGTGTTGGATTCCTCGCACACCTGGGTTGAGTTCCAGCCCCCCGAAAGCGGATGAACGACCGATCCGACCAAACCTCTCCGCTGGCCCACCGGGAATTCCACCGCATCCTGCTGATCAAGCCGAGTTCCCTGGGCGACCTGGTGCACGCCCTTCCGGTGCTGCACGGATTGCGCCGACGCTATCCTAAGGCGGGCATCGACTGGCTGGCGGGCTCGGCCTTCGCGCCGCTGATCGAAGGACACCCCGACCTTTCCGAGGTGGTTCGCTTCGACCGTCGCCGCTACGGCCGGATGCTGCGTGACCCGCGGATCGCCGTCGAGTTCGCCGCGTTCTGCCGCGACCTGCACAGGCGGCGGTACGATCTGGTCGTGGACCTGCAGGGTCTGTTCCGCAGCGGTCTGCTGGCCCTGGCCAGCGGGGCGCCGGTTCGGATCGGATTCGCGGCGGCGCGCGAACTGGCCTGGGTTTTTTACAGCCACCGCATCGCGCCCGGTAAACCAAATGCCCACGCCGTCGATCGCAACTACGCGACCGCTCGCCTGCTGGGCTTCACCGATGTTCCGGTCAGCTTTGACCTGGCCGTCACGGAAACGGAACGCCGCCGGGCCGGGAAGATCCTGTCGGGCGCCGGCCTGGCGGACGGCAAACGGTTCGCGGCCATCATGCCGGGGGCCCGCTGGGAGACCAAGCGCTGGCCGGAAGACCGGTTCGCAGCGGTGGTGGACGGCCTGGCGCGGCAGCAGGGGTTGCCCTCGGTGCTGCTGGCCGGTCCTGACGAGGCGGACGTGTGCAATCGGATCGAAGCCGCCTGCGGCCAGGCGGTAACGAATCTGGCCGGTACAACAAGCCTGCGGGAACTGGTGGCCGTCCTGGAGCGAGCGGTCGTCGTGATCTGTCACGATTCGGCCCCAATGCACCTGGCGGCCGCTTTGGGCCGACCGCTGGTGTGCCTTCTGGGACCGACGAACCCTTCGCGAACCGGACCGTACAGCAAGAGTGCGAGGATTCTGCAGGCGGACCTGCCCTGCGTGCCCTGCTACCTGCGACGCCTGTCGCAGTGTCCCCACGGACACGCCTGCATGAGTTCACTGGAGGTGGAGAACGTGTTGCAGGCCACCTCGGCCGCGGTGAGGTCCGCATCAACAGATTAGCCCCGATTGGTGGGCGGTTGGTGCACGACCTGCCTATAATTGCCGAAGATATGCGCAGGCGCAGGCGCCGCCGCCCTGTTTTGCTAGACTCGGCGTTTCTGTGCCTTGGCGCGGCTGATAGGGAAGGGAAGTCGACGAATTGTCCGGACTCTGGAAACAGGCTCGCAGGTTCATCTTTCATCGGGTGCTGCACGCCGATGACACGCCGCACCGCATTGCGCTGGGTGTGGCCATCGCCATGTTCGTGGCCTTCACGCCCACCATCGGGCTGCAGATGGTGCTGGCGGTCGCGATCGCGGCGGCGTTGCGGGCCAACAAGGCCGTGTGCATCCCCATCGTCTGGGTGACCAACCCGTTCACCGCGGTGCCGATCTACTCGTTCTGCTGGATGATCGGCGCCCGGCTGCTGAACGTAGGGAACGGAGCCAACATCCACGCGGTCGTCGAGCGGATGAGCGCGGTCGCGACAATCCCCGGTTGGTCGCACCTGGTGCAGTGGAGCTTCTGGTCGTCGGTGCTGTCCCTGCTGCTGGAGCTGAGCACGGAGCTTTGGCTGGGGTGCGGCATTGTGGGGCTGGTCAGCGGAGGTGTGTTGTACGTGCTCACCCGCTGGGGCCTGACCACCTATCGCCGGCGCCGGGCGGGGCGTAAGATGCTCCGCGATGGACGGCGGCAGAGAAGCTTCATCAAGCCCGCGCGGCCGCGTGCCATGGTCAGTTGCCGGGAAACGGCCTGACCCACGCGCCGGCATCGCGTTCTGTGCCGTCCTTCTGACCCTCCAAACAGCCGCAGCCGACCAGGCGATATTCCACACCGTCAGTTATCGAGTCCACGCCGGTGCCGGAGACGTGCTGCGCCTGGAAGGTGAGGCCAGCGCGGGTATCACGGTGGGCGATCTGGTAGCGGTGTTGGTGGAAGCGGACGTCGTCGCAGCCGGCGCCGTCTCGAAGATGGAAGCGGACGGGCCGGTGGCGACGCTCGATTTCCTGGAATGGGCCCTCCCACCAAGGGGTGAGGCCTGGGTGATCCCCCGGAACCTGCCCGAGAACCTCGAGGCCCGGCTACCGCCGCTGGTGGTTCGCCGGGCGCGTGCGGATCGGGCACCGGGGGAGGACCGCAGCAACGGGCCGAACCCGGCCGGCCCGGACAGGCCGGAACGACCCGCTGTGGTGCGGGCGTTTGTGTCGGCGGTCGATCCAGATGCGAGTGGGAGCACCGTTCGGTTGGACAATCCGGCTGCGTCTCGGCTGGCCATCGGGGATCGGCTGGACGTGTACCGCGGCGGGCGCTACGTCGGCTTCGCGCAGGTGGTGTCGATCGAAGGCCCGGAGGCGGAGGCGGAAGTATTGACCTCACTGAGCGCGTCGGCGATGCAGGCCGGTGATCTCGCGGTCCGCCGGGCACCGGCCGGGTCGAGTCAGATCCGCCAGGGCTTCGTGTTCCGGGTGGAGGGCGACTACGCCCTGGTTTCGCTGGGGGAGGCGGACGGCGTGCGACGTGGCGACCGGCTTTTCACCCGCGACGGCACAGGGGACGACCGCCGACTGACGGTCGTGCGCGTCTACCCCGACCATTGCGGGGCCAGTCTGGAGGGCGGCGGCACGGACAGTGAGGTCGGGCTGGTGATGTGGCAGCCCGCGCATACGAGCGAGGGGTGCGCCGCCTTTGTGGAACTGGCGGCGAGCGGCGCACGGTCGGCCGGTGTTCCCTGGCTGATGCGCGTGCCGAGCGGATCGGCGAGCCTGCCCCTGCGCACAGGCGACTTCGTTCTCACGGGCGACCGGAGGCGAAACGTGGGCGTGGTGCTGACCAATAGCGAATGGGGCGCTTACGTGTACGTTCCCGGCGTGTGGACGGTTCCGGAGGGAGCGCGGGATGGCGACCGGTCGGCCGAGTGATCCACCGCTGATCCTGGCGTCGGCCAGCCCGCGTCGCCGGCAACTGCTGGGCGAGGCCGGGTATTCGTTCATCGTGGCCGAGCCGCCGGTCGACGAGCCGGAGCACATCGGCCCCGACGTACCGCCGACACACAAGGCCGAGGCGCTGAGCTACTTCAAGGCCCGCAGCGTGGCCGGGCAGTTCGATACAGGATTGATCATCGCGGCCGACACTCTGGTCGTCTGCGGCGCGGAGGTGTTCGGCAAACCGACCGACCTGGAGGACGCCCGTCGGATTCTGGGTGCCCTGCTGGGGCGGCGGCAGGAGATCATCACCGGGGTGACGCTGCTGGATGCGGGCACGGAGCGCCGGATGATCTCGCACGACGTGACGGTTGTGGTCATGGGCGACCCACCGGTCGAGCAGGTGGAAGCCTACCTGGCCGGCGGGGCCTGGCGTGGCAAAGCCGGCGCGTACGGCATCCAGGACGAGGGCGACGCGTTCGTCGAGCGTGTGGAGGGGAGCTTCACGAACGTCGTGGGTCTGCCGATGGAGCTTCTGTCCAGCATGTTGTTGGACTGGGGCTACGGTCCGGCCCAATCGCTCAAGCGGTTGTGATTGCCGGGTAGGGCCGGTGTTCGACGGGCTGCGGAACCGATAAGCAGAGGGGATTGCTCGCTGGCGGTGCGTGTGCAGTGGTCCTGAAAAGGCCAACGGCGATGGTCGGAAGCTGGGCTTGCGGGCGCGATTTCGGCGAAATGAGGCAACTAAGGATCAATTTCATTTGCCCATGGCGGAATCGTGAGTCATAATAGATCAGCACGTCATTAGACGTGGTTCCGGCGACGAAGCCGGAACGTGCTTGGAAGCCCCGGCCCCGAGTCGTGCCAAAAGGCTGCGCTCGCAGTGGCATAGGGGCTTCTACTTTGCGCATCGGGCATCAGGCTGTTCCTGCCGATCACACTGGTTACAGCTCGTCTGAGCCAATTGGGCCTCTCGGGGACGAATAGCAGGTCGCTAAGAAACTCGGTTTGCCACCGAAGCTGCTGCTTTGCCTGCCGAAAACGCCTCCAATAGACGGTTTCCTGCAAACGGCCTGCGGGGACGCTGGCCGCTACCGCGTTCTTTGGCGTGCTGATATGGACCGGGCGAACTGAACGCGGCTGGTGAATCGGCGGACTCGTCCTGGGACTAATATCACTTGTTACTACGGGGAGGTTGGGTCACGTTTGTGACGAGCGTGCGGCCGCCGGCGCCGGGCGCCGGGCGGCGCGCTGGGATTCCTTCTCCCGGGAAGCGGTCCGCCCCTTCGTTTCGGAAGTGTCCGGTGCCATCGGGAAATAGACCTGCACGGATGTTCCCCGCCCCAAGGCGCTTTCCACTCGGACACAGGCATTGTGCTGAGCGATGATGCCCAGGACAGCGGCCATGCCCAGCCCGTGCCCGGCGGGCCGGGTGGTGAAGAATGGATCAAACATCCGCTCCATGGTGGATTCCGACATGCCGACGCCGTCATCGGTCACGCTCAAGACCACGCGACTGCCGGGGATGGCCTGGCGGGAGGGAACGCACTCGGCGCAGAGTCGTTGGGTCAAACGATCGACAGCGGTCCGGACGGCAATGCTCCCACCGTTGGGCATGGCATCCGAGGCGTTCATGCAGAGATTCATGATGACCTGCTCGACCTGGGGTGGGTCGGCCAGGATGCCGGGCAGCTTGGGGGCGAAGTCGGTCCGCATGGTGACGGAGTCGGAGATGGCGGACCGCACCAGCTTGAGGGCCCCGCGGATGGCGTGGTTCAGGGAGCAGCGTTTGAGTTTGGGTGTTCCCCCTCCGCCGAAGCGGAGCAGTTGTTCGGTGAGACTGGCGGCCCGGCCGGCGGCTTCCTCGATCAGGGTGAGATGTCGCCCGGCCATCTTGGGTAGGCCGGGCATGTTGCGCAACAGGGCGGCGTTGCCCAGCATGATGGTCAGCAGGTTGTTGAAGTCGTGGGCCACGCCGCCGGCCAACATGCCCAGGCTCTCGAGCTTCTGGGCCCGGCGGAGTTGAGCCTCGAGTACTTCGCGCTCGGAGACGTCCTGGGCCATGGAGGCCACGCCGACGATCCTGCCGGAGGCGTCACGCAAGGGCGTGTTGAACCACTCGCAGCGAATGCGTGTGCCGTCCTTGCACACGTTGTCGTTGATGGAGTGGCTGGATTCATCGCCGGCCAGCAGTTCGGCCCAGACCTTCTCCACCGCGGCGTGGACATCTCGGGGAACGATCAGGTCGTAGGCATGCCGCCCGATGGCCTCGTCGGCGGTGAAGCCGAAGGTCTTTTCCGCGGCCGGGTTCCACTCCTCGGCGCGGAAGTCGGCGCCCCAGACGATGTGGGCCAGGGGCATGCGGGCGACGTGGAAGCGGACGCGTTGTAGAGCCTGGTAAAGCCCTTCGGCGCTCTGCTCTGGCTGCCGGCTCTTGCGTGTGCGGCCGGTCGACATGACGAAACCTCCAGCGGGGGGCTGGACTTGCAGTGCCCCCACCAGGGGCGGACGCCGGGAGGCGAAGGTGCAGACGGGCTTCTCCCCGGCACCGCAGGTCGGCTCATTGTACGTCACCTGCGTCCGGTTGCCAGCCCGATTCGGGAACGAGGCCCGGGGCGGCGATCGGGCCTGGCACGCGGGTTGGCGGCGGGTGGGCAGCGCTGTAGAATTCGGTTCGGCTCCGCGGATCGCTCCGCGGGCGATTCGGGAATGGAAGCAGACCGCCGGCGGCCGGCATTGACGGCCGGGTCCCATGCAGTGGGTTCTGCAGGCAAAGGGTCAGGGTGGAGACACAGCAGCCCACCTGTAGCACTCAGGTGCCGTGGATCAACCTGGCCGTCAATGCCGGTCACCGGCTGAGGTTTGTGCGCAGCGGGCGCGGCGGCGAGCAGCACCATGGCCTATACGGTTCTAGCCAGGAAGTATCGCAGCCAGACCTTCGACGAGATCGTGGGGCAGGACGCGATCGCGACCACGCTACGAAACGCGGTGAAGTCGGGTCGGATCCACCACGGCTATCTGTTCACCGGCACCCGGGGCGTGGGCAAGACGTCGATGGCCCGCATCCTGGCCAAGTCGCTGAACTGCCTGTCGTCCGACGGTCCGACGGTGTCGCCCTGCGGGGCGTGCGAATCCTGCCGGCTGATCAACGAGGGTGAAGACATCGACGTCGTCGAGATCGACGCGGCGTCGAACACGGGCGTAGACAACATCCGCGACCTGCGGAACAACGCGATCTACCGCCCGGCCCGGAGCCGGTTCAAGGTGTACATCATCGACGAGGTGCACATGCTCAGCACCGGGGCGTTCAACGCCCTGCTGAAGACGCTGGAGGAGCCGCCGCCGCACGTCAAGTTCATCCTGGCGACGACGGAGGTGCAGAAGGTGCCGGCCACCATCCAGAGCCGCTGTCAGCGCTTCGACTTCCGCAGCATGGACACCGAGACGATCTCCGGTCGCATACGGCACATTCTGGGCTGCGAGAAGGTGGAAGCGGACGAGGCGGTGATCCGCCGGGTCGCCCGGCTGGCGGCCGGTTCCATGCGCGACGGGTTGTCGCTGCTGGACCAGTTGCTGGCCTTCGGGTCGGACAAGCTGGACGGGGCCCTGGTGGAGCAGGTCCTGCCCACGCCGCACAACGAGATCGTCTTCGAGATGATGGACCGGGTGGCCGACGGGGACGCGGCCGGAGCGCTGGTCTGCGTCGAGCGGTGCCTGGGGTCGGGGCTGACGGCGGAGCGGTTTTGCGAGGTTCTGCTGGAGCACCTGCGCACGCTGATGCTGCTGTCGGTGTGCGGGCAGGACAGCGATCTGGTGGACGTGCCCGCTCCGTTGCGCAAGCAACTGGCCGACCAGAGCCGTCGCTTCGACACACCCACGTACGTTTACCTGATCGCCCTGGGGCAGGAGCTGCGTCGCGCGGTCAAGTTCAGCGGCGCCGGCCGGGCGTTGATCGACGCCGCGATCGTGCGTTCGGCGCTGGCCGAACAGTTCAGCGATCTCAAGACCGTTCTGGCGTCGCTGGGCACCGAAGGGCCAGGGGCCGCGCAAAAAAAAAGCGTCGCTAGCGGCCCGGCCGGGGCGATAGAGCAGCCCGTCCCATCGCCGGCACCGCGCGGGACCTCGCCTCGGGCGCGTTCCGTCGAACAACCCGCAAAGGGTGCGACCGCGCAGCCAACGGCGACCGGGATGACGATCAGCGCCGAGAGCAAGCAGAGCGTCCTGTCCGATCCCGTGGTGCGCAGGTCGATGGACCTGTTCGGCGGCTCGCTGGTCGACATTCGACCGGCCCGATCGGTGCCCGAGGTGGCCGAGAGCGTCGCCTCCCAGGCGCCGGAGGACCTGCCAGGCAACGCCCAACCGGAGTGAATCCATGCTCGGCGGACTGGGAAACCTCGCGTCGGTACTCAAGCAGGCCAGGGAGATGAAGGGCCGGATGGAGCAGATCCAGGCGGAGCTG
Organism: Phycisphaerae bacterium; assembly: GCA_035528995.1. GTDB lineage: Bacteria > Planctomycetota > Phycisphaerae > UBA1845 > UBA1845 > DATKXO01. Next base: position 9,588 of record DATKXO010000086.1, read on the forward strand.
TCCGCTCGACGGTACACGTCGGAGGCGGGCGGCGGCGCGGTCAGCGCGACCGTCGACGGCAAGGGGACGTTGATGGACGTCAAGATCCAGCCGCAGGCCGCCGAGGACGTCGAGTTGCTCGAGGATCTGATCAAGGCGGCGGTGAGCGCCGCGGTGAACAAGGCCCACCAGGAGGCGCAGGCCGAGATGGCCAAGCTGACCGGGGGGCTGAACATCCCCGGGCTTTCGGACATGCTGGGGGGCGGCGGCAGTTGAGGCGAGCGCCCGGCGAGCGGGACAACACTCCATGGAAACCCACGCCATCCGTTCTCTCGAGCGACTGGAGGAGTTGCTCGTCAAGCTACCCGGGATCGGTCCGCGCAGCGCGGAGCGGCTGGCGTTTTATCTGCTGCGCGAGTCGCGCGACTCGGCGGCCGCGCTGGCCCAGGCGATCCTGGACGTCAAGGACAACATCCGCCACTGTCGGGTGTGCTACAACCTGACCGAACAGGACGTGTGCGCCATCTGCTCGGATGCCACGCGCGACGCGGGCGAGATCTGGGTGGTCGAGCAACCCAAAGACGTGCTGATGCTGGAGGGCGCCGGGCTGATCCACGGGGTTTACCACGTGCTTATGGGACACGTGGCCCCGCTGGAGGGCGTCGAACCGGCGGATCTGACCATCGACGCGCTGGTCCGGCGGGTCCGGACAGGATCGGTCCGCGAGGTCATCCTGGCGACCAATCCGACGCTGGAGGGAGACGGGACGGCACTTCACATACAGAGTCTCGTGGCGGAGCTGGGGGTGAAGGTAACGCGCCCCGCCCGAGGCCTGGCGGTGGGATCGCAACTCGAATACGCGACGCCGGGCATGCTCGAAGCGGCTGTCCGCGGGCGGACACCGCTGTAGCCTGAGGGTTGATAATCGGCCCGGTCGGACCGGTTTCCTTGCGCCCGACCATCCACGGTTGCCCGGAGGATGGTATAATACCTCGCGAGGGCACGGCCTTCCAGGGTGCCGGCTTGCGGCCGGTCACGCAAGGATGCAGGCCATCCGGGCAGGATGGATTATTCGCTGGGCGCGCTACTTTTAGGGATGCGCGGATGTCGCAGATTCTGTCACAGGTCATGGGTCAGCAGATGCGGCTGGAGCAGAAGCTCACGCCGCAACTGATCCAGTCCATGGACATCCTGCAGCTCAACGTGACGGCCCTGGAGGCGCGCATCGACGAGGAGCTGGAGCGCAACATCGTCCTGGAAAGCGACGAGCCGGCCTCGGCGGCGACCTCGACGGAAGAGACCTCGGAGCCCACCGAGACGCCTGGCGAGGGCGAGGACGCCGGCAGCCCGGAAAGTCCGAGCTTCGACCTGCCGGACCGGTTGGGCCGGGAGTACGACCTGTACTACGAGGACTCCTGGTTCCCGTCACGGCAGCGCCGATCCTACGACGGCGAGCGTGACGCGAAGATGGACGCGATGGCCAACACGGCCGCCCGCCCCCAGAGCCTGGCCGAACACCTCCTGAGCCAGTGGGCGCTGCTCGACCTGGACGGGGAGACCCGCCGGGCCGGTGAGGCGATCATCTATAGTCTGGAAGAGGACGGCTATTTGCGGACGCACCTGGAGGAGGTGGCCGAGGACACGCGTCCACGAATACCGGTGAAACTGATCGAGAAGGCGCTCCCGCTGGTGCAGGGGCTGGACCCGGTGGGCGTCGCCGCCCGGGACTATCAGGAGTGCCTGCTGGTCCAGCTCGACGCTCTGCCGGGCAACAACCGCATCGAGCGGGAGTTGATCACCAACCACCTGCACGATATCGCCCGCAACCGATTCCCCGCGGTGGCCAAGGCCACCGGGTACACGGTTGGCGAGATCAGCGAGGCGGTGAAGGCGATCAGCTCCACGTTGCACCTGCATCCGGCGCATCTGGTGATCGAACGGCAGGTGCCGCGAATCACGCCCGACGTCATCGTGGAGTACGCCGACGACAGCGGTCGGCTTCTGGTCCGGCTGACCCGGGGCAACACGCCCAATCTGCGGTTGTCCGCCCACTACCAGAAACTGCTCAAGGAGCGCAACAACGGCAAGGACGTGCGGGCCTTCGTGCGCAAGCACATGGAGAACGCCACGGCCCTGATCGACGCCATCAACTACCGGCGGAGCCGGTTGCTGGACGTGGCCGAGGCCATCGTCGAGCGGCAGCAGGACTTCTTCAGCATGGGCCCCGCCGGTCTGAGGATCTTGAGAATGAGCGAGCTGGCCGTCCAGCTCGAATGCGATCCGTCCACCATCAGCCGGACGGTGGCCGACAAGTACATGCAGACCCCTCGCGGGATCTACCCTCTGCGGTACTTCTTCACCGGGGGCAAGGAATCGGTCAACGGCGAATCGACCAGTTGGGACTCGGTCAAAGCCCGAGTGAAGGAGATCATCGAGGGTGAGGACCGCAAGGCGCCGCTGAACGATGACCAGATCGCGGCGGTGCTGGAGTCGGAGGAGTTGGCCATCTCCCGCCGCACGGTGGCCAAGTATCGCCAGCAGCTGGCCATACCACCGGCCCGCCAGCGCCGGGAATACTGACCGTCCGCCCGGATGGCCCGTTGCGACGCCGAGTCGGGCCATTGACCCCACCATGACCGAGGATTAGGGTTCGATCCGTGACCGGTGTGCGCTGGCAGGTGGTCGGCATGTTGGGGGCGGCGCTGGGTGCCGGCGCGGTGCTTGCGGCCGGCGGCTGCGGGCCATGGTTCGCCCGGGCGGGCGCCGGGGCCCCGGAAGCACAGGCACCGGGCGGCGGAATGCGATCACTGCTGGCCGATCCGGCCGGCGACCCCTCCAGCAATACGATCGTGGTCGTGCAGATGCAGTTCGACGTGCTGCGGGTGGAACTGCCCGCCGATCAGACCCACCACAGCCGGAAGGCCTGGAACTACGTGAACGAGCTTCACGGTGACCCGACCCAAACGGCGCTGCTGCGCCGGAACGGGTTTCGGATGGGGACGGCGTCGGCGGACTCCTGGCCGGCGTTGCGAGCGATGTTCGAGGCCTGCGAGGCCCGGGTGTTACGGGTTCCGCACGTGGTTCAGCGCGGGCTGCCCCTGACCCTGCAACTGGATTCCATCGAGGAGGATCAACCCATCTTCCTGCTGACCGCCGACAACCGGATGGTGGGGCGCACGCTGGAACGGGGGGAGAAGTACCTGCACCTGGACTACGCGCTGGAGGTTGACGGCCCGCAAACGGTGACCATCCAGGTGACCCCGGAGATTCGCCTGCTGGGTGCGGAGAAGTACGGACGGGACGAGCAGGGCAACGTGCGTCGGGGGCGGCAATACGACGGACTGGCTTTCCGCGAGTTGAGCCGTACACTGAGGCTGGCAGCGGGGGAGTTTCTGGTCATCGGCCCGGATACCAGCAGCGGCACCGGGCTTACCGTGGGCCGGTGCTTCCTCACTCATGAGCGCGAGGGGCGCAGGTACGAGACCGTCCTGTGCATCACCCCGCAGCCGTTCCGAACCGAGGCCGCCCAGCAGTAGCGCCATGGCTGATCCGGACAAAGCACCACCCCGGTCACATCCCGCCGATCTGCCGGACGAGTACTACCGTCTGGTCTGCCAGCACGCCGGGGCGGCGCTGATCGCGACGGATACGGACCTGAAGATCCGGTTCTGGAACAGCTCGGCCCACCGGGTGTTCGGGGCGTCGGCGGCCCAGATGTTGGGCACGTCGGTGCTGTCCATCATGCCGGGCGACCATCGCAGGGCCGCGGAGGCCCTGCTGCAGCGGGCGGTCCGGCACCGCGAAGCCAGCCAGTTCGAATTCAGCCTGCGGGACAGCGCCGGCGAGCCCCGTGACCTGGCAGTGGTCATGTCGCCCATCATAGACGATCACGGCGTCACGCTGGGTGCCTCGACCTGGGTGCGGGACATCACCCGGCGGGTCGAGCTGGCCAGACAGGTGGGTCTGGAGCGCAAGATGGCGGCTCTGGGCGAGATGGCCGGTGCCCTGGCCCATCACTTCAACAACATTCTGGGCGGCGTAGTCACCAGCGTGGATTTCGCCCTGGCGGCCAACGACCCCGCGGTCGAGCACCGTGTGATGAGTCAGACGGCCCGTTCTCTGGCCCGAGCATCGCGCCTGGTCGACAACCTGCTGGCCTTTGCGGAGGGCGCCCACCGGGAGTCCGACCTGGGCGATCTGACCGAGGTGGTGCTGCAGGCCATCGACGTGGTCGAGCCCGAGCTGGCCCAGGCCAACGTCTCCCTTCAACTGGACCTGCGTGCCGTACCTGTGACGGCGGTGCCTCGCGGCCCGATGATCACCGTGGTCTTCAACCTGGTTCACAATGCGGTGGAGGCCATGCGGGGCGGAGGCGAGCTGCGCATCGAGATGTTCGAGTTGGAAGGCGGGTCGCTGTTGCGTTTCATCGACACGGGTTGCGGCATGAACGAGGATGTCCTGGACCGGGCGTTCGAGCCGTTCTACAGCACCAAGCCCGCGCCGCAGGGCCAGGAGGAGCGGGCTCCGGGGTTCGGCCTGGCGGTGGTTCACGCCATCGTTCAGGAAGTAGGCGGGAGGGTGTCGGTGGCGTCGCAGCCCGGCAAGGGGACGACGTTCGAGATCTGGATTCCATCCGGACTGGACGCTTTGGCCCCTGAGCAGCTACCGGAGCCGGATTAACACCGCTCGCCCATAAAACCGTGCAGCCGAGGTGGTCGCCCGCGGTACACCTGTGTATAATAGCGGACCGGTGGGGGCGATCCCTCACCGGCCAGCCCGAAGAAGACGGGTCGCCGGCCGCAGGACCGCCCAGGCGCGGACTAAGGGGTTTCGGCTGGAGCGTGGACTCGTCACCTTCCGATAATATTGGGGGTAACGAGGTTGGGGCGTAGTTGCCTCAGCCGGTCACTGACGACGAGAGGGATCGAGTAGCCAGGAGAGGTGCGCGAAGCCCGCAGGGCCGGGTCTGGTCACCGCAGTCGTTCACAATATGGTCAATCTTGCAGAGAAGATATCGAACCGCAGCCGGCTCGCTGCGGTGGGTCTGTTGATCACCTTGGCGCTGTGCGTGCAATGTCACCGTGAGCACACGGCCGGTCGCACCGACCTGCTGCAGGGTCCGGTGCGTGTGGAGCGGGTCTACGCCGCCGGGGCGTTCACCGAGGTCACGGACGCTCAGGAGGAGCTGGCCAAGTCGGACCCGCTGGCCTTCCTGGACCGTTGCCGCGAACACTACCGGCGCAACTACCGCGACTACCGCTGCACGTTCATCAAGCAGGAACGCATCGGCTCGCGGATCACGCCGGAGCAGGTGACCAACGTCAAGTTCCGCGATGACCCGTACAGCGTCAACATGCACTGGCTCCGCAACGCGGACCAGGCGGAGCAGGTCACCTACATCGCCGGACGCTGGCCTGACGAAAGCGGTCAGGACCAGGCCTGGTGCAAACCGGCCGGCGCCATCGCCAAGCTGTTCATCAGCAAGATTCTGCAACCGGTCCACGGCAAGCGGGCCGAGAAGGCCTCGCGCCGTACGATCGACCAGTTCGGGTTCGCCAGCACGCTGGAACTGATCATCAAGTACAGCGAGCGGTCCGATGACGACGGCGCGTTGGACCTGCGCTACATCGGTCGCGGGTCGATCGACGATCGCCCCACCTACGTGTTCGAGCGCCGGCTGCCCTACACCGGCCAGGAACAGCCCTACCCCGACGCGCTGCTGGTCTTTCACATCGACACCGAGTGGTTGCTGCCGACGGCCTGTTTCTCCTACGCCGACGTTGCGGGCGAGGACCTGCTGGGCAAATACGTGCTGACCGACGTCACGTTCAACGTCGGCTTCACCGACACGGACTTCGGCCCGGAGACCCTGGGGAGCTAGCGGCCGGCCCGTCCCTCCGTCCGATCGTAAATTCTTGTCGGATGCCACGGTTTCCTCGACCCCGGCGCGGTGCCGCCGCCGTTGACTGGGTCGGTCCCCCCACAGAACCGAGGTCGGATACACCGGTCATAGCCACCGGGAAACACGCCTCCGCGCGCCTTCCCCAGGTGCGATCGTAATTTGTTATCAGGATGCCGCGGTTCGGCAGACGCCGGGAAGATTCAGTGAAATAATGAAATGGATCGGTTCGTCTAGAATCTGGGCGACCGTCATCCGAATCCATGTTTGAGGGACGCCGCTTGATCACATGAATGGCGTACCGCGGCGCGGGCAGCGTGGGTCACAGGCGAGCCTACACGAAAGGCGGAATCGTCATGCCACGCAAGAACAACAGCGTAATGATGACCGGTGTCTGCGCCGGCTGCGGCCGCGAGTACGCCACGCTCGCGCCCGGCTCGTGTGGCGAGTGCGGTGGTTCGATCGTGGCGGCCGGCCCGCCCGGGTCGGCCAAACCCGCTGGGTCCAGCCTGCGCTCGTTGCGCTACCCCACGACGTACCTGCTGTTCGTGTTGATGGCCGCGGCGGACCTGATCCTGACGTTCCTCATCGTCTGGATGGCGGGCACCCACGCGGAGGTCAACGTCGTGGCCCGCGAGATCATCGAGCGCCTGGGGCTGCCCGGGGCCGTGGCCTTCAAGTTCACCCTGGTGATGTTCATCATCACCATGTGCGAGGTGATCGGGCATCGCCAGGACAAGACCGGGCGGACACTCGCGGAATGGTGCGTGGCGGCCACAGCCATTCCCGTCGTCGTCTCGTCCGTGCAGCTCTTCGCGGTAGCCTGACCCCGGCGGACCCTGTGGGCCTGATTCCGCTTCCCGGCGAGGCTGGCCGCTATGGACCGCTGTTGCGACGGTCACCGGCATCCGCCGTGTCGGGCGCCGTGGCGAACCAGGAGCGGACCAGTCGTTCGGTCTCGGCGTCCAGGCGGGTGATGCTGTTCTGCACGCGGAGCCCTTCCGCCCGGCAACGGTCGATCACGGCCCGGGAGGTGACGCCCAGCTCCCGGGCGAGGTCCTTCACCTTGGGTCCTTTCCTGGCCATGGGCGAAGGATAACCGATGGACGACAGCGACGGCAACGCAAACCACGGGGCGCGTCCGGTGAACCGGCCCGCACGATGAGTGGCCGGGGCCGGTACGACGCTCAGTCGGGCGTGGCTTCGCCCGGTGCGTCTTGGGCGGCGAGGAGTTCGCTGAGGATGGGGACGGCATCGCCGAGGCGCATGACTCTGGGCGCGGCATCACCCTGAACGAGAGAATCGCGGATGCGTTCTTCGGCCGCCCGGCACCAGGCCGACTCGTCGGCGGCACCGGCTTGGGCCAGCGACTCCTTCCAGGCCCGGGCCACCTCGAGACGCACGACGCCCACAGAGGCGGTGGCTTCCTCTCTGGTCTGCGGCGTGTCAAACCAGTCCTGACAGCGCTCCTCGAGCCGCAGGAGCAAAGACCAGGCCACCGCGTGGGAGCCTTGCCGCCCCAGGAACCGGCAGCGCAACAGCCGGCCGAAGAAGGACGGCACCTCCGCCCCCGACGGCAGAGGGCGCAAAGCCAGGTCGAGCACAGTCATGGCCCGGTCCATTCGTTCGATCCGAGCGAACAGGAGGGCCTGATACAAGACGGCCGCCGGGGCGACCCCCGGGCGCGTGTCCTCGAGCAGCACACCCAACCGAGACGCGGACCTTCGGGCCCGTTGCATGGCGTCATCGCCGGAGGCGACGCCGGCTATGACCGCGACGGCGCCGGCGAACGCGGACAGGTCGCCGTGCAGGGCTTCGAGCCGCTGAGCCGCAGGCGGCGGCTGGTCCTCACCTCCGTCGGTGTCGGCAGGCGGCTGTGCCCCCTCCGCCTGGGCGTCCGGATCGGCCAGCAACTGGCCGGCCGCTTCCAACTGCTCTTGCCCAAGGGTCAGCGAAACGGTCAGGGCCTCGGCGTCTCCGGGTTCCTCGATACCCAGCAGCAGACGGGTGATCTGCGGCTCGATCTGACGGGCCAGGATCCAGTTGGCGGCGGCCAGAAGGTTCTCGATACGGCCCTGCGTGTCCCCGGCGCGTCCGGCGGCCTCGATCAGGGCATCGGTCCGTTGGCGAACGTGGCGGGCGTATTCGGCTTCGTCGGCCACCTCCGCCGGGTAGGGCGCCGTGGAAAGCGTGACGGCGCCGGGCGATGCCGGCCGGGTCGTCGATTTCCCTTGCACCTCCACGGGTTCTGCAGGCCGGTCCGCGGGTTGAGTGGTGGTCTGTGATTCCGGGATCTGGGCCTGGGCGGACGGTCCCCACCCTGCCGTCATCGCCAATACCAGCCCGCCCGCCGCGAGCGAGCGGGTCCGTGTGTGCATCATGGCAGTCTCCAGTCGGACCGCGGCCACGACGGCCGACAAAGCAACGCCGCCAGCCCCGGCGCCGCTGCGTGGTACCGTACCGCCGGGTCCACAAGATGCGACACCGCGGCGCGGTCAGCCGTCTGGGCGGTCCCCGAATCTGGTACTATAATGGGATTAGACCAGCCGCGTAACCGACCGCTTGGGGTCCACCCAAACATGCTGACCAAGACGTTGATTTCCCTGGCCCTGATCACACTGGTGGTGGGTGCGGGTGCTACGATCGCGAGGGTGATGTACCACACGCGGCCGGTGCCCCCCCAGAAGGCGGCCTCGCTGCCGCCGCCCCTGGTGCAGACGGTCACCGTGGGGCCGGAAACCGTGACCGAGAGGATCACCGGCTACGGCAGCGCCCGGGCCTATCGATCGGTGGTGCTGACGACCGAAGTCGGTGGCGAGGTGATGGAGCTGGCCGACGGGCTGCGGGCGGGCAGTCCGGTCACCGCCGATCAGCTTCTGACCCGCATCGACGAGCGGCGGTACTTGCAGGCTCTGGAGGAGAAGCTGAGTTCCGCGGCCGGCGCCGAGGCCGACCTGCTGCGGCTCGACGTCGAAGAGGCCAACCTGAAGCGCCTCATCGGCATCGCCCACAACGAGGTGGAGGTCACCCGAAACGACGAGCGGCGCCTGGCCGGGCTCCTGGAGGGCGAGCACGCCTCGTCCCGGGAGTACGATCTGGCCCGTTTGGCCCATTCCCGTGCGGTCCGCGAGCGGACGATATACGAGAACCAACTCGCCCTGATCGCGCCGCGGAAGAAACAGCTCCGTGCCGCCCATCAGGCCCGCCTGGCCGATGTGGAGCTGGCCAGACTGGACGTGGAGCACTGCCGGATCGCGGCCCCGTTCGACGGGCAGATCGACGAGCTGATGGTCGAGGTCGGCGAGACGGTGCAACGCGGCACCGCGGTGGCCAGTCTGATCGATCCGATACGCATCGAGGTGCCCATCGAGCTGCCGGTCGCGACCCGCCCGCGGGTGACGATCGCAACGGCGGTGACGCTGTCGGTGGACAGTGCGCCGGAACTGCAATGGTCGGGCGAGGTGGAGCGCGTGTCGCCCAGTGCCGACGAACGGTCACGCACGTTTCAGGCTTACGTGGTGGTGGACAACCGTCTCCAGGGCACGCCCCTGGTGCCGGGGTACTTCCTGCGGGCCGACGTGACCGGGCCGACGCTGACCGACGTACTCTTGGTCCCCCGCGGTGCGATCGTGGATGGGCACGTGTTCGTGGTCAACGGCGACCGGGCAACGCGCCGCGGCGTGCAGGTCGAACGGCTGCTGGCCGAGCAGGCGGTTGTGACCGGCGACTTCGCTCCCGGTGACCGGGTCATCGTGACGAATCTCGACGTGCTCGAGGACGGGTCCGTAGTCCACGTGCCGACGCCGCGGGCGACCGACGGGGCGGAAGGGGCACGCCAATGACCCTGCCCGACCCACCAGACCAAGACCAGCCAGTCAGTGGGAGTCAGTCCGAAGACCCATCTTCGGAGCCTGGGAATAAACCACGGCGCGCGCGCCGGAGACGCCTACCAAGAACCACAACTGGGCTGGTGTTCCGTATCCGGCGTCTCCGGCGCCGAGAAGTCGATTCTCCCCCAGCCTCTTCGGGCGCCCCAACAGGGTTTTCCCTGCCGCGCTTCAGCGTGCACAACCCCATTCTGGTCAACCTGCTGATGCTGACCATCCTGATCGGCGGGTTGTATTGCGCCTTCACGCTGGTGCGGGAGATGTTCCCCGAAATCCGCCCGAACCAGATACGCATCACGACGATCTATCCCGGCGCCACGCCGGCGGAGGTGGAAAAGGGCATCTCCATCAAGATTGAGGAGCAGGTCAAGGGCCTGGAAGAACTTGACGAGATGCGGACCACTATCGGCGAGGGGTACTCCACCATCCTGCTGGCGTTGCGAAACGACGTGGATGACGTCGACCAGGTGGTCACCGATGCCAAGGCGGTGATCGACACGATTCCGCGGGAGGACTTCCCCGAAGAGGCCGAAGAGACGCGGGTCACAGCGGCCGAGCCCCGCCTGCCGGTTATCTCGTTTTCGCTCTACGGGCAGATTGACGAGCAGACGCTCAAGGAGTGGGGCAGGCAGCTGCGCGACGACGTCCTGCAGATCGACGGGATCACCGAGGTCGTTCTGAGCGGTACGCGCCCGGACGAGATCAGCGTCGAAGTCCGGCAGGGGCGGCTGCTGGAGTTCGGGCTGTCGTTTGGCGAGGTGGCCAACGCCATCCGCCGGTCCAACCTGGACCTGCCCGGGGGGCAGGTGCGCACCGGCGGCGGCAACGTGGCCGTGCGGACGGTGGGGGAGAAAGACCAGGCCGAGGCCATTGGCGAAATCGTGGTCCGCAGCGATGCCCGGGGCCGGGTCATTCGCTTGAAGGACGTCGCCCGGGTCGTGGATGGGTTTGAGGACGTCGATCTGATCGGGCGCTACAACGCGAGGCCGTCGGTGTCTGTGACCGTGTACAAGACGGCCAACCAGGATGCCATCGACATTGCCTGGAAGGTCAAGGCCTTCCTGGCCGGAAAGACGGGGCAGCCGTTCGAACTCTCCGGGGCGGACACCTATACGCCGCGCGGGCGGGCGGCCCAGGGGGTCTATCAGACGGCTGCCCTCCAGCCCTACGGCGACCTGCCGGGTCTCATGGAGACACATAGCGACCTGTCCCGGTTCATCGAGGGGCGGCTGGATCTGGTGAAGCGCAACGGCCTGTGGGGGCTGATGCTGGTCTTCGTCACGCTGTTGGCTTTCTTGAACTGGCGGGTGGCGTTCTGGGTGATGATGGGGCTGGTGCTGTCCATCCTGGGCACGCTGATCGTGATGAAGCTCATCGGGATGACGCTCAACCTGCTGACCATGTTCGGTATGATCGTCGTGTTGGGCATGCTGGTGGACGACGCCATCATCATCGCGGAGCACATCTACTCGAAGGTCGAGCGCGGTGTGCCCCCCAAGGTGGCCGCGATCCAAGGGGCCGAGGAGGTTACCTGGCCCGTGGTTTGCGCGATTGCCACGACCGTCGCGGCGTTTGCTCCGCTGATGTACATCGAGGGGCAGATGGGTGACTTCTTCATCGTACTGCCCATCATCGTGATCATCGCATTGAGCACCTCGTTGTTCGAGGCCCTGACCATTCTGCCCTCGCACCTGGCCCATCAGATGGTGCCTCGACGGGTCCGCGAGACCAACGGGCGGCTGAAGACCCTGCGGGCCCGGTTCCGCGGCCTCCAGCAGCACGTGCTGCATAACGTGCTGATCGCCGGGTACGAGCGGCTGCTGCGTTTGGCCCTGGGATACCGTTACGTCACGCTGGGTGTCGCGGTGGCCGGGTTGATTGTCGCGGCGGGCGCCGTGCAGGGGGGGCGGGTGCCCTTTGTGCCCTTCCAGAAGATGGACTCCGAGACGCTGCTGGCCAATCTGGAGATGCCGGTGGGCACGCCGTTGGCGCAGACCGATGAGGGCGTGCAGGCCATCGAACGGGCCGGACTGGCCATCCCCGAAGTCCAGAGCATGTTCACGCTGGTGGGCTCGCAAATCGACGATTGGGGCCAGGCTGCCGGGGCCAGGTCGCACACCGCCCAGGTGATCATCGAGCTGCAGGCGGTCGAGGAGCGGCAGCGGGACAGCGAGGCGATCCTGCGGGATCTGCGGGAGCAGACCGGCGACATCCCCGGGGCCAATGCGTTGCGCTACACGGCCATCCACGGGGGTCCGGGTGGTCGGGCGATCCAACTGGAGATCAGCGGCGAGCGCCTGGAGGACATCGTGGCCGTCTGCGACCGGCTGAAGCAGCGGCTCGGCCAGTTCGAGGGCGTCTTCGACATCGACGACAACTTCGATGCCGGCCGGCGGGAGATTCAGATCGAGCTGTTGGATTCGGCCCGGGCGTTGGGGCTGACGACGGAGTCATTGGCCGGCCAGGTGCGGGCGGCGTTCTACGGGCTGGAGGCTCGCAAGATCAACCGGGATCGCGAAGACGTCAAGATCGTGGTTCGCTATCCGGAGTCGGACCGCAGGCAGGTGTATGACGTCGAGTCGATGTGGATCGCCGCGCCGGACGGGACGCTGGTGCCGTTCTCGGAGGTGGCCCGGGTGCGCGAGGGGCGCAGCTATGCGGCCATCAACCGGCTGGATCAGCGGCGCACGGTGACCGTGACGGCCGACGTGGATGAGGCCGTGGCCAACTCCCATGACATCAACGCGAAGTTGGCGGCCGGTTTCACGGAGCTGGCCGAAGGACGGGATGTCAGCATGGCCTTCGGCGGACAGGAGCGCGAGTTCGCCAAGTCGTTCGTCTCGCTGAAGCGGGACTTCGTTATCGCTATGCTGCTGATCTTCGTCATCCTGGCGGGGCTGTTCCGCAGCTACGTGCAGCCGCTGATCGTGATGACTGCGATTCCCTTCGGCCTGACCGGTGCCGTGGTGGGGCACTACCTGATGGGCTATCCGCTGACCGTGCTGTCGCTCATCGGGCTGGTGGCCCTGTCGGGGATCGTGGTGAACGACTCGCTGATTCTGGTGAGCTTCATCAACCGGCAGATCGCGGCCGGCACGAAGATGTTCGAGGCCGTGGTCATCGGCTGCAAGTCGCGTCTGCGGCCCATCCTGCTGACCAGCATCACCACCGTGGCCGGACTGGCCCCTTTGCTCGCCGAGCAGTCGTTCCAGGCCCGCTTCCTGATCCCCATGGGGATATCCATCTCCTTCGGGCTGGCCTTCGCGACGGTGCTGGTCTTGGTCGTGGTGCCGTCGATCTACCTGATCGCGGCCGACCTGCGATCGGTCGGGGCGCGGTTGGGCCGCGTTTTCGTCTCGCCCGCCGATCGGTCTGATGCTCCGGCCGCGTAGCGGCAGCGCTGGTCAAAAACTCAAACTGACCCATTGCGCCGGTCGAAACGTCCGTGACCCCATTGATCCGCGAGCTTCAGCTAGCGCGGAGCAGCGAGCGAGGATCACTCTTCTGAGCCAGGAGAAGCACCGGGCGAGGGCCGGTTCAAACCGGCGACCCGCGGCGGCCTCTGGGCACCCGTGCCTCTTATTCAATTGTGTCATGGGACGGATTCGTCCGTGGCACCTCCTTTCGGTCGGGCGCACCCGTGCGTTGGGTGCCTGCCGTGCGCGTCTCGTGCCCGTGGCCTTTTTCTTGCCGGCGTTGCGGCCTCCGGTGGCGTCGGCTACGCGCATCCGCGCCTGAGGGATGCGTTCCTCTACCCCTATAACTTGGCGCCCGATCACCTTCAGGGGGTGCGGTCTGCGGAAAACGGGGTTTTTGGTAGCGCCAGGGGCGGTTTGAAGTGGGAATTGAGGCGGGAGAAGCTGACCAGGGAGACGGGGAGGCACGGAGGCGAAGAGGGAAGTGAGAAGGGAGAAGTGAGAAGGTGGATATTGGGATGCGGACGTCCGAATGCGGAATGCGGAATCCGGAGAGGCAAGGCGAACGGCCGAGGGCATTCACCACAGAGGGCGCCGAGAGCGCGGAGAGAGGCCTGAGAGGGACTGAGGCGGGGCGCAGGCTAGCAGGGGACCAGCGATGGGGGCAAAGTGGGGCAGCGAGGGCAGCAGGAAGCAACCTCACCCTTACCTTGCTCCGCAGAACGGCTTGATCCACAGATGAGACAGATGGCACAGAAGGAAGGCTGAGGCTTTGAGGCGGTCAGGTGGGGCAGGATTGGAGATTTGGGATTCGAAGAATGACGAAGGGCGAAAGGTGAGTTCAGAGTTGCGAGTAGCGAGTATCGAGTTGGCAAGCAGAGGCAGGACGTTCACCGCAGAGGGCGCGGCTGGCGCGGCGAGAACAGGGGCGGAGACAGTTGATCGTTTTTTAACTGCAACGGCATTGTCCGCAGATTTCGCAGATTGGCGCAGATTCAGGCCAGGCAAAAGGGAAAGGGCAAGGGCAAGGCGGGCCACGGAGACGGGGCGGCAGGGAGGCGAAGGGAGAAGGGAGAATCGCGGCGTTGGGCGGGCGTGCGGGAAGAGGTGTGACGATCGCGCCGGGCGGGCGGGCGTCGAACGGGTGTCGAAAAACGGCATGATCCACAGATGACACAGAGAGCACAGAAAGAAGCGAAGAAACGGGGACTGAGGAGCGAGGCGGGAAAGGCGGACGGGCCGCGGATTTCGCGGATGGACGCGGATTGGGGGAGGGGGAATTGCGAATGGCGAATGGCGAATGGGGCGGCGTGCGGGTTTGAACGGGGGTTTGTGGGCGAGCGGGGGAGGTGAGGGGGGTGAGGATGTTCGGTGCGCGGTGGGCGTTGGACGGGGGTGCTGGGCGGAGCCATGCCGCCGTGGCGCCCAAAGGGAGGCAGCGACGGGAGCAAGAAGTAAGCCTGACCCCCTTAACAAGCCCCTTAACAAGCCCTTAACAAGCCGCCAAGACGCGGGAGCACGGCATTCGGCGACAGGTGACCGCCGAATGTTGGGATGCCCGCCCTCAGGGCAGCGGCCACGTGGGGATGGCCTGATCGATGTCCCGCATCAACTGGATCGTCCTACGCAGCGCTTCGGTGATCTTCCGATAGGTCTGGATGTCGTCATAACTGAGCGTGCGGGCCTTGCGGTCCTTGAGCCACTTCTGGCAGACCTGATACCCGCCGATGTGGAACTCCCAAACCTCCGGCGGGACGCTGTCGAAATACTGGTCCTTGTTCACATACACGCGCCCTGGGGCCTGATCCGTCGGCGGCTTGTAATGCGGCTTGTCCACCACGCTACGCCCGGATTGCGGGTAGCTCGCCGCCGGCTCGGGCACCCGCTCCAAGAGGTGCAACTCGACCAACTCCGCGCCCAAGGCGCACAACCGGGCGAACAGCTTGCGGTCGCTCGTCAGCGGCAGACGCGGGAAGTCGATCTTCAAGAACTCGGCGTACCGGCTGCGGTACGTCGGGCTGTGGAACACCGCGTAGGCGTAATGGAACACGTCCTCCGGGCCGAAGGTCTTCTTCATGTCCCCCACGCCGTCGGACACGAACGCCAAGCCCAACTTCTCTCCAAACTCACCCACGAATTCCGGCGAGAGATTCGGACGGCGCCCGCCCTTGCCCGGCCCCGAACCCTCTGAAAACAACTTCTCCGCTCCAGATTCCGATGTTGGGAAGATGTAGAGAGGAAACAACGCTGACTGAGTTGTCGATTCCCCGCACTTTGTTTCCGTTATGATGTTTGAACAGAAGAAATGGTCCTGGTTTTGAGACTTGTTGCTCCTGGCGGATATCAGAGCGAGATTCTCACCAGCGAGCATGTGCCATGTAGCCCGCTCACGCCGATGCACGGCGACATTACGATTATAAACGGTGACACGCTGGTCAAACGGCCTGTACAGGATTGGTACAACCTGGTTCCGCCAAGAACCGTCTGCCAACTCCTTCATTGCGCGCTCATATAGCCACTGATTCTGCGAACAGAGTTTGAATATCGATCTCGCTTCCTGCTCACTAGTTGTGGCAAGCAACCGCTCCACTTTGCTGATAGCGTCGTTCGCACTCCAGGAAACAGCGAACTGGTCATGTGTGGTAACAACTCCAGGTGCCGGATCGCCGTAAGGCGAAAAGACGTCCCGAATACTGAGGCCCAGTCGGTATTCTGTGCCTACAACCTCATCTTGAGGCTTGAAAACCGGCAACACTTCGCTCGTCGCAACGTCGCTCCAGGAAGTGCTCGCTACGGTATTGGCGTAGAGCCACTCATACTTGCTGTCGCGCAATCCCCACAGTTCTGCGTGCAATACACGTGCGGGCTTCTTCTGTGATCCATTTCGGCGCTTGACGAATATACCGATGGCAACGCCCTGCATGATGTCGAAGACGTTTTCGTCTTTAGAGCCATCCGGGGCGGTTTCCTTCTTCTTGGCGCTGCCGTGAAGGTCGAGGACGTAGATGTCGTCGAAGGTGTGCATGAGACTTTGGCGCATGCCGCGGAAGGTGGGGTTGTCGAGGTAGCCGTGGTTGGTGATGAAAGCCAGTATCCCGTAACCGGTGCGATCGATGCGATACTGACCAAAGCGGATGAACTTAACGTAATCATCCTGTAACCACTTCGCTTGTGCTGGCTTGTTTAGTTCTGGGCAATCTTTACTATAGTCCCGCACTAGCGTCCAGATCCACCTCCCCTTGTTAGCCGAATGCCCGGAGTATGGTGGGTTTCCAAGGACGACCATGATGGGGCAGTCGGTTTTCACCTTGGAGGCGGCGTTGGCTTCGCGGGCGATCTGGTTGGCGAAGAGTAGCTTGGCGTCGGCGACAACTTCGGCTTCTTCGAGGGTGTTGGTGAGATAGACGCGCAGGCGTTCGGCGACGGCGAAGTCGTAGCCGGTGTCTTTGAGCAGCCAACCGAGCTTGAGGTGCGCTACCGCGTAAGGGGCCATCATCAACTCGAAGCCGAAAAGACGCGGCAGCAAGTGCTGGGCGACGTAGCCGGCTTCGCCCGCCCAGATACCCCGATTGGCCTTGAGAGATTCGTGGATCAGGCGGATGGTTTCGTAAAGGAAGGTGCCGGTGCCGGTGGCCGGGTCGAGAATCTGGACGCGATGGACCTCTCGGCGGACTTTGCCGTCTTTGTGATTTGGGTCGGGAACGTCAATGTGAACCTTGCTGTGGTCGGCCAAGCCTTCGGGGCAGGCGAAGTCGCGTCTCAAGATGGCGTCGATGCTGTGGACAATGTAGGAGACGACGGGTTCGGGGGTGTAGTAAACGCCGCGCGATTCGCGCAGGGCGGGGTCGTAAGCGGCGAGGAAGGTTTCGTAGAAATGGACGACGGGGTCTTCCTGGCGGATGGCCTTGCCGAACTGGGAGAGGATTTCGCCTATGTCGCAGCGGCGGAGGATGTCGGCCAGCAGGTCCACGGCCCAGACGATGGAGGGGTCGAGTTTGGTGCCGGCGATGTAATCGAAGACCTCGCGCAGGAAGGGGTTGGTGGCGGGCAGGTCGTAAGCGGCGTGTTCGCGGCTGAAGGTGGCGGCCTTGTGGTCGGGCACGTTGACGCGGGCGGAGAAC
>DATKXO010000087.1:0-6038 GCA_035528995.1 Phycisphaerae bacterium
AAGCAGCCGCGGCAACGCGCCAGGTGCTCGCTGTAGTTGTGGGCCGCGTCGTTGACGAACTGCATGAAGCGCTCGCCCCAGGCCAACCCGCCCTCGCTGTTGTACGGCACGCCCAGCTTGTACAACGCGTCCGCAAAGCCCATGATCCCCAGCCCGATCTTGCGATTGGCCTTGCACATCCGCTCAATCTCGGGCAGCGGGTAGTTGTTGGCATCGATCACGTTGTCCAAGAAACGCGTGGCGAGGTGCACCGCCTGGCGCAGCCCGTCCCAGTCCACGTCCGCCTCCGGCGTGCAGGCCTTGGTCACGAACCGACCGAGGTTGACGCTGCCCAGGTTGCAGGCCTCGTACGGCAACAGCGGCTGCTCGCCACAGGGGTTGGTGGCCTCGATCCGGCCCAACTGCGGCGTGGGATTGTGCTCGTTGATGCGGTCGATGAAGACCACGCCGGGCTCGCCCGTCTGCCAGGCGTTTCTGACGATAATGTCCCAGATATCGCGCTTGGTGTAGACGCGCCCACGCAACTCGGCCGGGACTGGGCCGGTCAGACGCGGCGAGCGGAAGTACCGCTCCAGGCCGTCGCTACGAACCGGCTCCACGCAATCGACCTCCATCAGGTCGCGAAGGTCGTACTCACGCACGTCTGCGTCCCGCGGAATGACGTACGCCGTGCCGCTGCGCGGATTGCGCACCACGTGCGGCGAATGGGGCCGGTCCAGGAACTCCTCCATCCACGTGTCGGTGATCTTCACCGAGATGTTGTAGTTGGTGAACTCTTTCAAATCCTGCTTGGCGTGCAGGAACTTGAGAATGTCGGGATGGTGGATGTACATCATCCCCATGTTGGCGCCCCGCCGAAAGGCGCCCTGCTGGATGGCGTTGGTCGCCTCGCTGAAGGCCCGCCAGAAGCTGATCGGGCCGCTGGTCGTCCCGCCGCTGGATTTGATGAAATCGCCCGTGGGCCGCAGCTCGTCGAAGGCGAAACCGGTTCCGCCGCCCGCCTTCTGGATCAGGGCCGTGTGCTTGATGCTATCGAAGATGTCCGCCACGGAGTCGCGTACCGGCAACACGAAGCAGGCCGAAAGCATGCCCATCTCACGCCCCGCATTCATCAGCGTGGGTGAGTTGGGCATGAACGTCCCGCCGGCCACCAGCCGGTGGAACTGGTCTTCCCATTGCTGACGCTCGCCCTCCGTCGCCCCGTACAGCAGCTCGACGTCGGCTATGGTCTTGGCAACGCGGCGGAACAGTGCTTCCGGCTCCTCGATGCAGACCCCCTGCTCGTTCTTCTTCAGGTAGCGAGCTTCGAGGACCTTGCGCGCGTTATCCGTAAGCGGCGGCAGGTCCGGAGAGGGCCCATTCCCGTTGCGAACGCCAGTGGAAACTGAGGACATCCGTGGCCTTCCTTTCCGTGGGCGGGCTTCCTTGCGCTGTGCACAACAATGCCTGATGTATGCGCGCAGGACTCAGCGCGGCTCAAGGCATACCCCCCCATCGGCCGGGGTTCTATGGCCATAGATATAGGGGGCAATCTTGAATATAGCCCAAGATGTGGGTGCCGTCAAATCCGATCGGACTCCAGGGAGCTTTTTTCATAACCGTCGCCTATACCACAAGTTGCGCCAGCCGCCCCGAGAAACGCAACATAATGGGTACCGAGCCAAACAGGCCCGTTCGGCGAGGTCGGTAATCCTAATATAAACCGAACACCACGGCCGCGCCCACCCCCCAAATCCCTTTGACCAGCACACCCTACGACCACGCGCGACTGCCGTGGGTCCGGCACCCAGGGGGTGATGAAGTGGGCCACCTTATGCTAGGGAAAGATCGGAAAGATTTCGCGCGGCTCCCAGTCGGGACCGGCCCGTTCACGACCGACCCGCCACGTCGCCGCCCCGCCCGCCCGGCAGACGCCCGCCGACGGCCCGGGCAGTTGGCGGGAGCCGCCACGGGCCGATCCGGGCCGGTCTGATCACCCGCACCGCCCCCCGAGCATCGCCTGGGCGTCCATGGCCCCGATCACCCTGCCCGGTCCTCGGCGGGCTCCAGAGCGTACCGGGCCAGCAGGGCCGCCCCCACGGGCAAAACCTCCTCGTCCACGTCGAAACGCGGATGGTGGTGCGGGTAGGTGCAGCCCTTGGCCTCGTTCCGCGTCCCCACGAACACAATCACGCCGGGAACGTCCCGGCAGTAGTAGGCGAAGTCCTCGGCACCCCCCTGTAGGGGGAGCGTCTGCAGGGCGGCATCCGTCAGGCCTAGTTGACGGGCCGCCCGCAGGGCCCGCTCCGTCGCCCCCGGGTCGTTGACCAAAACGGGGTAGCCCGGCTCGATCCGCACCTGAGCCTCGGCCCCGTACGCCCGGGCCACGCCCCCGGACAGCTCCCGGACCCGGCTGCACAGCCGCGCCTGGACCGCTTCGTTGAACATGCGGATCGTGCCGCGGAGGGTCACACGCTCGGGGATGATGTTAAAGGCCGTCCCCGCCTCAACCTGCGTCACCGAGACCACCGCCTGATCCGCTATCGCAATCGATCGACTCACCACGGTCTGCAAGGCCAGGATGACCTGCGCGGCAACGACGACCGGGTCGATGCACTGCTCCGGCATGGCGGCGTGCCCACCTTTGCCGATCAGCGTGATCTCGAAGTCGTTCAGCCCGGCCATGAAGGGACCGGTGCGGGTGCCCAGTTCGCCCACGGCAAGTTCGCTCCAGATGTGGAGCCCGAATATCGACTCGACATTCTCGAGCACGCCGGCCGCGATCATCGCCGACGCCCCACCGGGATAGATCTCCTCGTGCGGCTGGAAGATCAGCCGGACCGATCGGCCGAGCCGCTCCTTATGCCCTTGCAGCAGCTTGGCGGCCCCCAGCAGCATGGCCATGTGGGCGTCGTGGCCGCAGGCGTGCATCACACCGGGGTTCTGCGAGGCAAAGGGCAGACCGGTCTCCTCCTGGATCGCCAGGGCGTCCATGTCGGCCCGGAGTGCGACGGCGGGAGCCCGGTCGTTCACCGCCAGTTCGGCGGTCAGCCCGAACGTCCCGCCGACGCGCTCGACCGGCTCGTACCCGAGCTTCCTCAGCTCGCTGGCCACGAAACGGGCGGTGTTCTGCTCTTGGCCGCTGAGTTCCGGGTGAGCGTGCAGGTGTCGCCGCCAACCGCGGAGCTGGTCGGCCAGCCCTGTCGCCTCGTCAAGCAGGGACTCGTTCATGGTGCTGATCTGCCTCGTAAACCCCGCAGCCGAATCTGCTGGGTGAGCGTCGCTTGGGTGGGTATCTTGTCATTCCGAGAAGCCCTTCGACGTTGCTCAGGGTAAACTCCGCGCCGAGGAATCTTGTCCAATCGCGCGTTGGGGCGAGCTTCCGCGCGTCCGCCGCTGGCGGACGCGGTCGGGATGACAACCGAGCCTACCCACTTTTCTAACGCGCAGCCGAATCCGCTTGCGGTCCTGGTCACCGGTTTACCGGCCGTCGGTTGGCGGATATTATGCCCGGCAGCACGAGCGTCACAAGGGTGGGGCGCGGCGGAGGTTAGCTGATGATGTGGTCATTCGGAGCGTTGTGCGACGAGTTCTACGTCAACTCGCGCTTGTACTTCAAGCTCGAGCTGGACCCCTCGCGCGACAGCCTCCTGCACTTTTTCGAGCAGATTCGCCGGGCGTTCCCGCGCCTGTCCCGCTTGCGCCGCCGCGACGACGGCACGCTGCTGCTGGAGGAGGAGGAGGAACCCGACGGCGAAGGTCGCTACTACGTACGGCTCGACGCGAACGCCCTCAAGTTCGGCTGCCATAGCCCCTCCGACGCCGAGCAGGTCGATCGGCTGGCCAAGGTCGTGCTCACCCAGGCACCCTACCAGCTCAGCCTCAGCGACCTCGATTACGACTACATGGAGGTCGTGTACACGTTCGACCTGGAGTACCGCGGCAACCACGACGAGCTCGTCGCCGAGACGCTCTTTGCCGACCACCCCCTGATGACCACGCTGGTCGGCGAGGAGCAGCGCGTGATCGACTGCCAGCCGTTCCTCGGCGTCACGCTCACCCCCGACTGCGAGAAGCAGTTGTACATGGAGATCAAGGGCCGCACGTCGAGCCATGAGGTGCGCAGCGGCGACTACGAGCCCGCGCCGCTGAGCGTGTACGTGACCGTGCGCCGTTACTGGAACCGCGGCGGTCCGGCCGAGTTGCCCAAGGCGCACCACGAGCTGGTCGCGCTCGGCGAACAGATAGCCGCCGAGCGCGTCGTCCCGCACGTCATCCAGCCCTTGGCCGCCGCCATCGCCAGCCGACGCTGAGACGACAACCACAAAGACACAAACGCACGAAGTGAGATGTACCGGCCGGGCCCTGTCCCGGCCGTCGTCCTGTAGCGTCCGGGCCCCGCACCGGACGTAGCGCCCGGCGCCACGCGGGCCAAAACCTTGAACCCGCCCCCGCCGTCCTGCTACGATAAGAGTGTGGCGTCAAACGTCTCGCCGTACGTCTCGGTGCCGCTCGACCGGGTGCCACCGAACAGGAGGAAGGATCATGCGATCTCCGATAGCGACACTCATGACGTTCGTCGCGGTTGCCGGAATGGGGCTGGGTGCCGGCGCACAACCCGCAGTGGCCCAATGTGAATGCGGGACCATCCTAACCCCTGAAGGGGCGAAGCGGGCGCTGGAACTGATCGCCGCGGGTGCCTACGACCCGAAGCCCGGCCCGCGAGCGATCGTCTATGTGCCGCTCACGTTCCACGTCGTTCGCATGAGCACCGGCGAAGGCGGGTTGCCGGCGGATCGCATCTGCGAGACCCTGGACGATGTAGACGTCGGCTTTCTCGACACCGATATCCAGTTCTACCTGGGCGGCCCGATCGACTATATCGACGACGACGACTTCTACTACAACATCGACACGATGGGCGAGATCAACGCCCTCAGACGCACCAACGTGGTGCCGGCCACGATCAACTGCTACTTCACGGAGAACCTGGCCCGGGAAAGCGGGCCGATCTGCGGCATCTCGTCGTTCACCTGGAGCCCGGTGCAGGGCATCGTGATGGACAACGACTGTACCGCCGTCTGGTGGAACCACACCACCTTTCCGCACGAGGTCGGACATTACTTCGATCTGGTGCACACGCACGAAACGGCCTACGGTGCCGAATGCGTGGACGGCTCTAACTGCGATACGGCCGGCGATCTCCTGTGCGACACGCCGGCGGATCCAGGACTCGGAAATCACAATGTCACTGGGGCCTGTATCTACGTCGGCGACGAGACCGATCCGTGCCACGGCGATCCCTACGATCCGGATACGACCAATATGTTGTCCAGTTCACGGCCGAGCTGTCGAACCAGCTTCACGCCGCAGCAGACTGACAAGGCCCGCGCCACCCTGTTCAACCTCCGCCCGGAATTGGTCCATTACGAGCTGCCGGCCCCGTTCGACTGCAACGCCAACGGCGTCCGAGACGATTGCGACATCGCCAATGGGACGAGTTCCGACGTCAACGCCAACGGCGTCCCCGACGAGTGCGAGTGCGTCGGTGACCTCGATGGCGACGACGATACCGACCAGGGCGATCTCGGGGTCCTGCTGGCAGACTGGAATTGCACCGGCGGCAACTGTGACGGCGACCTCGATGCCGACGGCGATACCGACCAAGGCGACCTCGGCATCCTCATGGCCGATTGGGGATGTACGCCGTAGCACGCCAGGTACGGGACGTCCCGTAGCGGCCGAGCCCCGCCTGCCCTGAGCGTAGTCGAAGGGTCCCGGCCGTCTTGAACAGAGGCGCACGCGCCCGCCCTTGACGGGGCGCGGGTCTGTCAAGGGTAAGCACGCGGTCCTCCGGTAGGGCAAGGATCCGCGCGGGGTGAACGGGGCGGCTCGTCGGTCGTCCGGATAAAACACTTCGTCCGCGTTCGTGAAGCCCAAGGTGCGCAACGTGCTCATTCGTGCGCCCCCCCTATTGGAGCACCTTTGTTATCGGGCCCGCGGCGGGCCGGTAGGGACCGAGGGACCAAGGGACGGAGGGACCAAGGTTGGCGGAGAAG
>DATKXO010000088.1:0-4043 GCA_035528995.1 Phycisphaerae bacterium
GAGGCGCCGCGGAGGACGGCGACGATCGGTTTCGGCACTTCCGTTCGTGCACGAACCGTGCCACACTGCCGACAGGCTGCGCCGGTAAAGCGTGCCGGGTAGCAACGAACAGCGGCCGACCGGGACAACGCGGAGCCGCGAGAATGGAGGCGTCATGACCCCATTTCATTCCACGCGATTCCGGCTGATCAGCCTGTTCGCGATCGCTACCTTCACGTTCGCCGCGTGCAGCGGCGGGACCGATGATCTCCTGGGCAAAGTGAAGCAGGCCGGCAGGATCGTGATGTCGACCGACCCGGAGTACCCGCCCCAGTCAGCGCTGACCACCGACGGCGGCTACGAGGGCTTCGACATCGACGTCGGCACGGAGATCGCAAAGCGGCTCGGCGTCGACATCGTGTTCGAGACCCCGAGCTGGGATGCCATCACCGCGGGCTCGTGGAGCGGGCGCTGGGACTTCAGTGTCGGATCGATGACGATCACGAGCCCGCGCGAGAAGGTCGTCGCGTTCTCGAAGCCGTACTACTACACCCCGGCCCAGATGGCCGTCCTGCCTGACTCGGGGATCACCTCCCTGGACGGCCTGGCCGGCAAGGTGATCTGCGTCGGCAGCGCCACGACGTACCAGGAATGGCTCGACGGCACGCTCGACTTCGGGACAGAGAGTCCGCAGACGAAGCCACCCGAGGGCTCGACTGCCACGACGCTCACCTCCGACCGCAATTGTGCGGAGGCCTGGCAGGCCGGTCGGCGCGACTTCGACGGCTGGCTCAGCTCTGCGACCACGGTGCAGGGCGCGATCGACGAGGGCATAGCCGTCGCGAAGGTCGGTGACCCGGTCTTCAGCGAGCCACTCGCCGTCGCGTTCGACAAGAGCGGCGCAGACCCGGCCTCCATGGTCAGCGAGGTGAACAGGATCCTCGACGAGATGCGATCGGACGGGACCCTCCAGGCCCTGTCTGACAAGTGGTTCGGGGAGGATCTGACGACAAAGGTGGGCGGCTGACGGTACCTTGAACCGATGGGGCGCCGCGGCGGCGCCCCATCGTCGTAACGGCGGAGAGGAGAGCGGCATGGCGGGCGTTGGGCACCACGGACAGATGCAGGCGCCCATCGACCAGGTCAGGATCGAGACGAGCGCGGCGATCATTGAGGCTGTGGCCCGTAGTCGGCGGCGCGACACGCTCCGGTTCAGGCTCATCTTCTTCGCGACCTGGCTCGTCCTGCTCGGTCTGATCGTCGGCGGGCTTCTCGCCGCCAACAAGATCGATGCCGAATTCCTGGGCAAGTGGCAAGGCTTCATCCTGGCCGGCATCTCGGTGACGATCCTCGTTTCGGCCTCGTCGATCGCGATCGCGATCGTCTTCGCGGTCCTTGGCGCGCTCGGGCGGCTGTCGAAACATCCGGTCGTGTACGCGATCGCGAGCTTCTACGTATCGCTCGTCCGTGGCACCCCGCTCATCGTCCAGATCCTCTTCATCTACCTGGCCCTGCCCCAGATCTGGGAGGGGTTCGCGGGCGTTCCCACGCTGGTCCTGGGCGTGTTCGCTCTCGCCTTCAACTA
The DNA here is from genome assembly GCA_035528995.1 of Phycisphaerae bacterium. Classification (GTDB taxonomy): domain Bacteria; phylum Planctomycetota; class Phycisphaerae; order UBA1845; family UBA1845; genus DATKXO01. Next base: position 1,565 of record DATKXO010000088.1, read on the forward strand.
CGGCGCATATATGACCGAGGTCTTCCGCGCGGGCATCCAGGCCATCCCGAGGGGCCAGTTGGAGGCTGCGGCGGCGATCGGCATGACGGACAGGATGACCATGCGCCGGATCATCCTGCCCCAGGCGATCCGGATCGTGACGCCAGCGATCGGTAACGAATTCATCGCGATGATCAAGGACTCGGCGCTCGTTTCTCTGCTCGGCGTCCAGGAGCTCCTGTGGCGAGCCCAGCGGGTCGGAACCCAGAACTTCCGCGCTCTGGAGGCACTGCTCCTGGCCGCGCTCGTCTACTGGGTCCTGACCATCATCTTCTCGATCCTGCAGGATCGCCTCGAGAAGCGGATGGCCGAAAGCGATCGGCGAGTGTGATGGCCGACCCGATGACGACGGACCAGCGGTTGCGCGATCCATACGCCGCTCCCGGAGCCCTGACCCCGGCGGGCGCCGACCCCATCGTCCGGCTCGAGGGCCTGGAGAAGTACTTCGGCTCCAACCACGTCCTGCAGGGCTGCAACCTGGAGGTCTACCCGAGCGAGACGATCTGCCTGATCGGGCGATCCGGGTCAGGCAAGAGCACGCTGCTGCGTTGCACCAACTTCCTCGAAGAACCGACGGTCGGGACCATCGAGGTCGACGGCCTTCGCGTCGAAGCGGACCCGCTGCATCGGTGGGACCGCAGTCACCAGGAACGGATCCGCCAGATCCGATTGCGGGCCCAGATGGTGTTCCAGGAATTCAATCTCTTCCCGCATATGACAGTCATCCAGAACCTCATCGAGGGGCCCACACGGGTCAAGGGCGTGCCACGTGAGGAGGCCGTGGCGACGGCGGAGAAGTACCTGTCCAAAGTCGGGCTGGAAGAGAAACGCGACGAGTACCCGGCCCGGCTGTCCGGCGGCCAGAAGCAGCGCGTTGCGATCGCCCGGGCGCTCACGATGGAGCCCAAGGTGCTGCTCTTCGACGAGCCGACGTCCGCGCTGGACCCGACGCTCGTCGGTGAAGTACTGAAGGTCATGTCCGAACTTGCTCACGAGGGTGCAACGATGATCGTCGTCACCCACGAGATGGCCTTCGCGCGGGAGGCCGCCGATCGGGTCTACTTCATCGAGGAAGGCACGTTCATCGAGGCCGGACCACCCGAGCAAGTCATCGATCAGCCGCAGGACCCACGGACCCAGGCGTTCCTCTCGAGGCTCCTGGACCGGGCCTGAGGCAGGTTGCCGGCCGCGCCAACCTGGCCGGATTCTCGCCGGGGGAACGCTAAGGCGGATCCGGACCGCTGAGCTGACCCGGGCTGCGTGTGCGGTCAGGGAATCAGCGGCGGTTCGTGCGTGACCGGGCACGGCGCGCGGCAACCACAGGTCCGCTGTCGAGTTTCGTTGGCCTTAACGTTCTGCTCATGAGAATCCTGCCTGCTGGGGGGGACACTCAGGAGAGACCTGCCCCCGGGGCAGCCTCCCGCCTGCTGGTCCGGGTGTGTGATCTACCAGCGTCGGCGGGGAACGTGTTCGGCAGCCGGTCCCTGCCGCGAGGCCCGGCCGTTCGCTACGTCGTCCTCGTGACCTTCTGGAGGTTGCGTGGCCGCTCTGGATCCAGGCCCCGGGCGCGCGTCAGGTGCAAGGCATGGAGCTGTCCCGCGACGATCGTAACGATCGGGCCAAGCCATTCGGGCGTGCCGGTCGATAGCCGGACCGGCCAGGTTGCCAGGTCGAGGGCCTCCGGCACGTCCGAGATGACCATGAGCTCCGCATCGAGATCGGTTCGAAGTCGGCCGAGGAGGTCGACCAGATCTGTCTCCGTCACCCCGGCCCGGGCGACGGCCAGCACCGGGACCCCGGGCTCCACCAGCGCCAGGGGTCCGTGCTGGAAGTCGGCCGACGAATACGGGTCAGCGAAGACACGGGCGAGTTCCTTTAGCTTGAGGGCCCATTCCCGGGCCGTCGGGTATTCGAAGCCGCGGGCCAGGACGATGGCCCGTGTCGCTCGGAGCTGGTCGGCAGCGATCCGCGCGATCTCACCCTCGAGTTCGAGGACGCGCCCCAGCATGGTCGGGATCTTCGCCACCGCGGCCCGATCGGCCGGATCATCGCTGAGGGCGGCTGACAGGAGAGCGATCGCCAGCAGTTCCGTCGTGTACGTCTTGGTCGCGGCGACCGCTCGTTCCGGGCCGGCGGATAGCTCGATCGTCTGGTCCGCCACAGCGGCCAGCGCCGAGCGCCGCTCGTTCGTGATGGCGACAGTCGGGGCACCCTGGTCGCGTGCAGCGGCGAGGACCGCCACGATATCCGGTGAAGCGCCCGACTGGCTGATCCCGATCACGAGCGTGTCCGTGAGGATCGGGGCTACGCCATAGATCGAAACGACGGAGGGCGTCCCCAGGCCGACCGGGAGCCGGTGGCGAGCACCGAGCACGTATTGGGCATAGATCGCGGCGTTGTCCGATGTCCCGCGGGCGGCGATGACCACGTGGCCGACCGG
>DATKXO010000089.1:0-3568 GCA_035528995.1 Phycisphaerae bacterium
CCGGCTTGCGTCAACCCCTTGACAAGCCGCAGAAAAAGGCTAGCCTGCTGGTCAGGATCAGGATTTCCTGGCGGCGCGACAGCCGTGAAATGACACGTGTCGGGGGCGAGGGGGGACAGCCTGAGGGCGCGATCTCTTCCATTCCAGGCGCTCCGTTTGGCTTCGGTCAGGGGGGCGCCCCGGAGGGCTCTCTCTTCTTTCAAGCCTTTTCCGAGGTCGTTTTCCCAGATCCGTTCTTTCAATGGAGGAACGCCGATGTCTGGCTTCTTGCGCAAGCGGCAAGCTTTCACGCTTGTCGAGCTGCTGGTGGTGATCGCCATTATTGGAATCCTGATCGCCCTGTTGTTGCCGGCCGTTCAAGCCGCCCGCGAGGCGGCGCGCCGAGCGCAGTGCACGAACAACGTCAAGCAACTGGTGTTGGCGATGCACAACTACCACGACACCTACAAGGTGCTTCCTTCCTGCTACGGCGGGAACGCCCAGTACGACTACACCAACACCGGCCACAGTTGGATGCAGGCCATCCTGCCGTATGTCGAGCAGCAGCCGCTGTACGACAAGATCATCTTCGGTCTTCAGGTAGGAACGGGGAATCCCGGCGACGCCGACTACAACGTCAATACCGAGGTCTCGCGCACAGTGATTGCCGCCTTCCTGTGTCCGTCGGACAGCAACCAACAAGGCCTGATGGGTAGTCGCGCCAACGTGAACGACACGCGGGCCATCACGAATTATAAGGCATGTGCCGGCAGCAACTGGGCGTGGGGCGACGCCGTGTGCCGGCACACGTGGCCCCGCGGCGGCTACTGGGGCAATGACGGGAGCGGACTCGACCGGGGCAACGGAATCATTTTCCGCAACAACAACAACTACCGGGAGGCCTGGATCAAATTCGCCGAAATCGAAGACGGCGCCTCGAACACGTTTGCCGTCGGGGAAGCGATTCCACGTTGGTGTAATCATACCTGGTGGTACTGGTTCAACGGCTCGACCGCCACGTGCGGCATCCCGCTGAACTACAAGTCAAACATCATCATGACCGATCCGGCTCAGACCCTGGAAACCCGTTGGACGGATTGGGGTAACAACTACTCGTTCATGAGCCGACACCCCGGCGGGGCAAACTTCGGGATCTGTGACGGGAGCGTCACGTTCGTCAGCGAAACGATCGAACTCGCCACGTACCGTCACTTGGGGAACCGGGGCGACGGGGAGCCCGTCCAGGTGCCGTGAGGCGAAACGCAGTCGCGCCACTCCCGGAAAACGTAGCGCGGGTTATGCCCGACGAGACGCGCGACGGGGGAGTTCACCTCTCGACCGGTACGGCGTGGACGATCGTGCCGGGTCGCCAGCAACCAGAACTGTTCGCAAGGGAGGGGTCGATGATCACGCGTCAGAAAGCAATGCGATTGGGGGTCGTGCTGGGCTTGGCTTGGGTGGTCGGTTGCGGTGGGCCAGGCACGGCCCCGACCGTGAAAGTCACCGGGACGGTAACCTACAACGGCGAGCCGGTGGACGGGGTGAACGTCGGCTTCATCCCCGACGGCGAGGGCGCCCGACCGGCCTCAGGGACCACCGACGCCTCGGGCAAGTTCTCTCTCTCGACGTTTAAGTCGGGCGACGGTGCCACACTGGGCAAGCATACCGTGGTTATCACCGAGCCCACCGACAGCACGACCACCGACGACTATTCGCTGCCGGATGAGTCCGCGAGGCGCTTCCCCGCGAAATACGAAAACTCCCGGACATCCGGCCTCTCGGCCACGGTTGAGAAGGGCAAGGAGAACGACTTCTCCTTCGACATGACCGATTGAGCCGCCCTGGGGCAGATCGGCGCTCGGGCCGTTCGCTTCATGGCCGGCCCTTCCGAAAAGGAGACTCGCAGGGCACCAGCCCCATCTTGTCGAACGGTATCTTCTGGAAGCCGGGGACCTGCTTGTAGACGGGCGAGTCGTCGCGGAGCTGGAAGTTCAGGTTGGCCGCGTCGACGAAGCCGGGGTCCGGGTCGAGCGGCTGATCGACCAGGTTGTCTTGGAAGGCGACGTACGGCCGCGCCTGGCCTTGCACGCCGTCCCACTTGCCGCCGAACGAGGCGTTGCGCACGACGAGGTTCCCTTTGGGCGCGGCCGGCTCGTCGTCGAGGATGCCCGGCAGCTTCGGGTAGCGCTTCTGCCAGAGCGGCGTCTCGTAGGGCATCGCCTTCAGCCGTGTGGTCATCGTGGTGGGCACGCTCCCGCCGGCCCAGCCCATGGCCCGGGCGTCGATGTGCAGCGACGGCTTGCAGTCGACGAACACGTTGTTCTCGACGGTGCAGTCCCGCCCGCCCCCGATGAACGCTGCGCGGGTGACGTCGTAGAACACGTTGCCGGAGATCTCGGTGCCGCAGAACATGTCGTCCAGGTAGACGCCCACGCACCCCCGGCCGCGGAAGCCGTTGATGTGGTGGAGGAAGTTGTGCCGGATGACGGTGCCCCGCATGGTCCAGTCGCGCCCGCTGTAGATCGCCCCGGCGTCGTTCGACTCCTCGCACACGTGGTGGATCTCGTTGAGCTCGATCCGGTGGTCGTTGCCGCCGAAGGCCATGGCCTCGTGCGGGGCGTGGTGGATCAGGTTGTGAAGGGCGAGGTTCCCCACGCCCTGGAGCGAGATCGCCGGCTGGTACATCCGGTTCCAGCGGCTGTAGTGGTGGACGTGGTTGTTCACGGCCGCGTGTCCGGCGGGGGTGAGGGTCTTGCGGTCGCCGCCGGAAAGGGCGATCCCGCCGTCGCCGGTTTGGGTCACGTCGCAGTCGGCCACGCCGCACTGCTTCCCGCCGGAGATCCTCACCGCCCAGCTTCCCAGGTTCCGCAGCAGGCACCCGGTGACCTGCACCTGCTCGCAGCCGGTGATCGTCACGGCGGTCCCCCGCGCGGCTTCCAGGATCATGCCCGCAAACGCGACGTGCGAGGCGTCGCGGACGCTCGCGAGCGTGCCGAGGACGGAGACGACCGCCTGGCCTTCGTCGATCGGCGCGGGCGGCCAGAAGTAGAGGACGCCCGAGTCGCGGTCGAGATACCACTCGCCGGGCGCGTCGAGCTCGGAGAGGAGGTTGAAGGCGTAGAACCACTGTCCCTTGCGGTAGCCGTAGCCGTGGTAGGGCGGCTTGACGGCGATCACGCGCCGCTCGGTGTCGATCGACTCGACCGCGTGCCGCTGGTCGGACCAGTCCCAGAACCAGTAGCCGTGGACCCAGGGGTCCTTCTCGCCGGCCCAGCGCTTAGGACGATCGCCCTCATAGATGAACTTGCCGATCTTGTCCCCCTTGGTGCCGCGGACGTCGACCGGCTTGCCGCCGACCAGGTCGACGCTGTTGACGAAACCCTCGTTGGGCCACCGGGCCAAGGTCATCGGCTCGTCCTGGAAGAAGAGCTCCAGCCCGCCCCCCTTGACGGGCCCGTACTCGGTGATTCCCAAGGCCTTCAGGTCCGCCCACAGCACCTTGCCTCGGGCGGATTCGTCCAGACGGTCGAGCACGGCGGCGTCGGTCACCGGCTGGAAGCCTGCGACCACGCGCCCGCCGGTGAGCCGG
>DATKXO010000090.1:0-37313 GCA_035528995.1 Phycisphaerae bacterium
AACCGCCCATCCAACCGGGCGGGGAGCAGGAGAAGGAGCGATCCAAATGACAAGAGCGAACTCGCGAACATCCCCAGTCGGTCTCATCATGGCAGCCGTCTGCGCGTTGTTGATCCTCTGCTGCCTGACGCCGCAGGCCCAGGCCCGCAACCCCTACCGCGGTAACTTCTTCGACGCCTATCCCTCGGCGGTCGGCAGTGTGCTGGACGACGTGCCCAGTCAGGCCGGCCACTGCGGCGTCTGCCACTTCGACTTCGGAGGCGGCGGAACGCGCAACCCATTCGGCCTGGCGGTCGAGGCCACCGACCGCTCGGTCGCTGCGATCCTCGGTCTGGACGGATTGGATTCCGACGGCGACGGATTCAGCAACGGTATCGAGATCACCGACACCGTGAACTTCGTCAACACGCCGACGTTCCCCGGTCTGACGCCGGCCAATCTCGCCAGCGTATCGAACGTGGACCTGGCCGACATCCAGCCCTATCTGCTGCCCAGCACCGGCGGCGACACCACGCCGCCGACGGTCAGCCTGACGGCACCGAACGGGGGCGAAACACTGGTGGCCAACAGCGGCACAACCGTCCAGTGGTTCGCCGACGACGCCAGCGGCATCGCCACCATCGATCTGTACGTGTCGCTCGACAACGGAGCCACCTTCAAGCCGGTGGCCCAGAGCCTGAGCAACACCGGCAGCCACACCTGGTTCCCGGCAAACCGGCCCACGGTCCAGGCCGTCTTCCGCGCCGTGGCCACCGACAACGCGTTCAACGAAGCCCAGGACGACAGCGACGCCGTCTTCACCATCGAGTCGCCGCCCGGCGGGATCGTCCCCTCCACGCTGCGCGACTTCGACCAGCCGGGCAGCCAGCCCTTCGAGGCCGGCATCCTCAACCCGCCCGAAGCCTGCGAGCCCTGCCACGGAAACTACAACACCGCCTTCGAGCCCTACTACAACTGGCAGGGCAGCATGATGGCCCAGGCCTCGCGCGATCTGATCTTCCTGGCCAACATGACCATCGCCAACCAGGACGCCCCCGACTCCGGAGACATGTGCCTGCGGTGCCACTTCCCGCGCGGCTGGCTCCAGGGCCGGTCGATTCCCACCGACGGCAGCCAGATGCTCGACACCGACGAGAGCGGCGTGTCCTGCGACTTCTGCCACCGCCTGGTCGATCCCATCTACAGCCCCGGAGAGAACCCGTCCGAGGACCAGGCCATCCTGGCCGCCCTCAGCTTCCCCGGAACCGAGTTCGGCAACGGCATGGCCGTCATCGACCCCACCGGCGCACGCCGCGGCCCCTTCCTCAACGCCGACAGCGGCCACCCGATACTCGTCTCGCCGTTCCACCGTGAGGCCGCCCTCTGCGGCACCTGCCACAACGTGAGCAACCCCGCATTCGAGAACGACGGCAGCGGCAACTTCGTGCCCAACGCCTTCGACACCACCTCGACGACCTTCTCACCCCACTCGCTCATGCCCGTCGAACGCACCTACAGCGAGTGGTTCTACAGCCAGTACAACACGCAGGCCGGCGTCTATGGCCCGCAGTTCGGCGGCAACAAGGACTACGTCGCCACCTGCCAGGACTGCCACATGCACGACGTCACCGGCGAGGGCTGCAACTTCGGCACCCCGCCCACCCGCGACGACCTGCCCCTGCACGACATCACCGGCGGCAGCACCTGGTTCCCCGGCCTGCTGAACACCCTGTTCCCCGGCGAGGTCAACGACGCCGCACTGCAGGACGGCATCCTCCGCGCCCGGTACATGCTACAGAACGCGGCCGACATGTCCGTCGAGCAGCAGGACCGCGACCTGCTGGTTACCGTGGTCAACAACACCGGCCACAAGCTGCCCACCGGCTACCCCGAGGGCCGGCGCATCTGGATCAACGTCAAGTTCTATGACGACACGCCGACGCTCATCGCCGAGTCCGGGGCCTACGACTCGGCCACCGGCTATCTGAGCCACGACGCCGAGGCCAAGATCTACCACACCGAGCCCGGCATGGACGAGGTGGTCGCGCCGCTGGCGGGCGTGCCCCCCGGCCCGTCCTTCCACTTCGTGCTCAACAACAAGATCTTCCTGGACAACCGCATCCCGCCGTTGGGCTTCTCCAACGCCGACTACGGTCTCTTCGGCGGGTCACCCGTTGACTACGTCTACGCCGACGGGCAGTACTGGGACGTGTCCTCCTACGCCATTCCCGCCGCCGCCGCCTCGGTCGACGTGACGCTCTACTACCAGAGCACCAGCAAGGAGTTCATCGAGTTCCTCCGCGACGAGAACACCACCGACACCAAGGGCCAGGAAATGTACGACCTGTGGAACATCAACGACAAGTGTCCGCCGGAGATGATGGCCCAGGCACAGTTGGCTCTGGTGCCGCCCGTCGCGGGCGACTACGACGGCGACGGCCAGGCCACCCTGGCCGACTACGCCCAGTTCCCGGCCTGCATGACCGGCCCGGGCGGGCTCCACGACCCCGGATGTGAGCCCTTCGACTGCAACCGCGATCTCGACGTCGATCTGGATGACTTCAGTGAATACCAGTTTGCCCTCTATGCCCAGGACATCGTGCCGCCCGCCGTCCCGACCGGCCTGCTGGCCACCGGCGACGACACCTTCATCACCCTGGACTGGGACGACAACGCCGATGCCGACCTCGCCGGATACAACGTGCTCCGCTCCACCAACAGCGGCGGGCCTTACCTGAAGATGAACGCCGCCCCCCTGGCCACCAGCGATTTCACCGACACCGGCCTGAGCAACGGCCTGACCTATTACTACGTCGTGACGGCCGTGGACACCGCCAGCAACGAAAGCGGCCCCGGCGGCGAGGCCGGCGCGACGTCGCAGCCCGCCGGCGGAAACATCATGCACGTCGAGTCCATCGTGCCCACCATCGACGACCAGGGCGGCGGCAACAAGTACGCCGTCGTGACCGTGACCATCCTCGACGACCTCGGCCTGCCGGTCGAAGGCGCCGACGTCACCGGCACCTTCAGCGGGCAGTACACCGGCACGTTCACCGAAACCACAGACGTCAACGGCGTGGCCGTCCTCATCGCCGGGCCCAAGAACGGCGGCACCGCCTACACCTTCTGCGTGGACAACGTAGTCCACGCCACGTTGACGTACGATCCAGGCGCGAACGTGGAGACCTGCGATTCCGGTGGGTAGAGAGGCCGGCCTGAGAACTCGTTGATCGCCGGAGGACGCCGGGGTGCCACTGGCAGCTCGCCCGCCGGTGTCTCTCCGTCCCCTATTCGCTATTCCGCGTGGTCGGCTTCAGCCGACCGCGCGGCTGCCCCGCCCGTCACGGTCGCGAACTATCCGGCCCGATCCGGGCGATGATCCCCTCGTCGTCCGGACCACCCTCGTCGCAGTCGGCCGGAATGTACGGAATCAACCCTTCGCGGTAGGCCGCCTCCTGCACGTCCCGCGGGGCGTCACGAATGTCCACGATGAACCCGTCCAGCTCCATCATCCAGATCAGCGGGTTCTCGTCGAGCAGGTCCTCGCGGCACCACTGCGGGTCCAGCGGTATCACGTCCAGCCCCTCGCAAATCACCTTCGACTTGGCGAGCATCGTGCTCTGCGAAATACCGAAACCCTCCGCGATCTCCGCGCCGGTCATCGTCGGCGGGTTGTCCGGGTCGCTCAGGCAGTTCACCCGACCGAGCGTGTAGATGATCCCACTGGCCCAACTCACCGGCTTGCCCCGGACCACGGGCGACCCCTCCTGGCACACGGCCGCCGCCATCTCCCGGCTGAGCTGCTTGTACTCTGCGTCCAGGTGCTCGTCGCAGAACGCGTCGGTCAGCGCGACCAACGACTTGAACAGCCCCCGCAGATCCTCGGGCACGTCTTTCAACAGTTCTTCCATCGCGGTTTTCTCCCACCGGTCACGCCCGCCGACTCTGCCGCATGTTTGGGGATATCAATCTGCGCTCCGTCCCGATTGTACCGCCTCGTCCCCATGTTGCCGGCAATAGACGCGAATTTCGTCGAGGAAGCGGGGGCCGAGGTCCGTCAGCTTCTTCTGACCCACGCCTTTGACGCACAGCATCTCCTCAGGCGATGACGGCCGCAGCCGGGCCATCCCGCGCAGCGTCGCGTCGCCGAAAATGACGAACGCCGGGACGCCGCGCTCCTCGGCCAGTTCGCGGCGGACTTCGCGAAGACGCTCGAACAGCCCGCGGTCAACGCCTTCCCACGACTCGGCATCGAACTTCGTCTTGGCCACCGGCTCGGCCTTCGGGCGGATGAGCCGGACCTCGCGCTGCCCGCGCAGCACCGACCAGGAATTCTCGTTGAGCATCAGCACCGGCCGGTCGCCGCCGCTCCGATCCAGCAGCCCCTGATCCACCAGTTGGTAGACCATGTTCTGCACCGTTTTGCGGGGCACGTCTTTCAGCAGACCGAACGTGCTGAGCTGGTCGTGGCTCCAGTTCCGCACGCGTTCCGTGTCCGCCCCGCTCAGCACGTCCACCACGTGTTCCACGCCGAACCGCTCCTCCACGCGGGCGACACAGGACAGGATCTTCTGCGCGCTCACCGTCCCGTCGATCACGCCTTCCACCTCGTCCAGGCACACGTCGCACGCCTGGCAGTCCGTGCGCTCGTACGCCTGACCGAAGTGCTCGGACAACGCCCGGTGCCGGCACGTCGGCCCGGTGCAGAAGCGGCGCATCTGGTTGCAAAGCTGCAACGCCGCCTCCACGACCTCCTCGCCCGCCTCGGTCTCGGCCGTGCTCTTGCGGAGGATCGACTCCCAGCGGATCGCGTCGGCCGCCGAGTAGAACAGCACGCACTCGGCCTCCAGCCCGTCGCGCCCCGCCCGCCCGGTCTCCTGCTGATAGTGCTCCACCGATTTGGGCATGGCCGCGTGGATCACGCAGCGAACGTTGCTGCGGTCGATGCCCATGCCGAAGGCCACCGTGGCCACCACCACGTCCACCGACTCCGCCGCGAAGGCGTCCTGAGTCCGGCGACGCTCGACGGCATCCATGCCCGCGTGGTACGCCGCCGCCCGCACCTCGTTGGCCGCCAGGAACGCGGCCATCTGCTCGGTGTCCTTGCGGCTGATGCAATAGACGATGACCGCCTCCCCCTGGTGACGCCGGATCACTTCCAGCACCTGCCCCCGTCGGTCCACCCGCGGCAGAATGCGGTACACCAGGTTGCACCGATCGAAACACCCCACCAGCAGAGCCGGGTCCTCGAGCCCCAACTGCTCGACGATGTCCGCTCGCACGCGCTGGGTCGCCGTGGCCGTGTAGGCGTGGATGCTCGCGCCGGCGAACCGCTCCTTCAGCGTCGCAAGCTGGCGATACTCCGGCCGGAAGTCGTGTCCCCAGTGGCTGATGCAGTGGGCCTCGTCAACCGCGAACGCCCGCACCTTCAGCCGTTCGATGGTCTGCTGGAACCACGGCGACAACACGCGCTCCGGAGCGACGAACACCAGGCGGCACTTGCCGGCCGCGATCTGGGCCTCGGTCTGACTGCGTTCCTGCGGCGTCATCCCGCTGTGCAGCGCAGCGGCCGGGTAGCCGCAGGTCCGCAACGCGTCCACCTGGTCCTTCATCAGCGAGATCAACGGCGAGATGACGATGTCCGTGCGGTCGGCCAGCAGCGGCGGCACCTGATAGCACAACGACTTCCCACCGCCGGTAGGCAGCACCACCAGCGAATCGCGATGCTCCACCCCCGCCCGAATGGCCTCCTCCTGCAACGGCCAAAGCTGATCAACCCCCCAGTAGCGGCGCACCACATCAAGGATGCGCCCCGACATCGCGTCACCGGTTTGGTCCCCGCTAGCCATGACCAATAGCCTAGCCGCCAACCCCCCACCACGCGAGCCACGCCATACCAGTTCCCGGATGAGTTAGCCGATCCCCGAGCCGCGAACTTCAGTTCGCGCGGCCTACCTCGTCGCGGTTGGGTGGCACGCCTTCACGGGCGAAGCCCGGGTAGGCATGTGTGCTACTGCTCTCGACACGAACCGCCCGATTGTTGCCTTTCCGAGCCGCGCCCGTGAGGAAGCGGATCCTGTCTCTCCGCCTTCAACTCGCTACTCGCCATTCGCCACTCGCAACTCGCCTTTCCGTACCGTCCCGATTCTCGGGATCAGGGAGCGGCCCTTCTTCAGCACCGTCCCGATTCTCGGGCTGAGGAAGCGGCCCTTTTTCTGTACCGTCCCGATCCTCGGGATGAGGCAGTGCCCCGTTTTCTGGACCGTCCCGACTCTCGGGATGAGGGAGCGGCCCCGAGTCGCGCCCGACGCCGCGCCCACTTCCGCCCCCAAAGGGGGCGGCGGTCTGTAGCCGCGGGTGGAGCGCAGCCCGCCAACCGGCGGGCGCAGCGCAACCCGTGGGAAACGTGTTCGTTAAAGAACCCCGCCCCGGAGCGGGCGGCGGAAAGCACCCCGCAGGTCGCGCCCCCAAACCTGACGCAAACCAGCCCGCGCCCCGTTTTCCCGCACCGTCCCGATTCCCGGGATAAGGGAGCGGCCCCAACTCGCTATTCGCTATTCAGGAGGTGCCCTGCCTGTCGACAGGGGGCCAACCGCAACCCGTGAAACGCCATCCCCGGCTCATCGGCTCCCACAGCGCCGCGCACCGCGTCATCCCGTGCCAGGTTGCCCAGAAGGCTGGCTGAGCTCCGCTAGTTCGGCGACATACCGCGGGAAGAGCTGCACGAACTGGTCCATCGCGAACTTGGCTCCGGTGTCGGTGAGCCCCGGCTTCGCGGTTCCGTCGGGCTCTTCGACGTGCGCGGTCGTCCCCTCGCCACGAAGCGCGTGGATCTCCGAGAAACCAGCCTGAAGAACTGGATATGCGTCACGAAACTGCGAAACAGAAAGGCGATTTCCATAGGGCTTCGTCGCGAGTTGCCTGCATTTGTCGCGCCCCAACTTCATCTTCGCCGGCGCTGCTGTGAACAGGTGCCGAACCAGCAGGTCGCAAGCCGCGTCCAGGTGTGTAACGAAATCACCCCAATGACCGGCCTCCCATTGTGTCCAGCTGTCGGTGAGCCCGGCAGCCAACCGCCTGGCGCGCCCGCCGAGCAGCGCATCGTAATCGAGGGACGGATTCAATACGTTGGAGTCTTCTGGAAAGAACTGGGATAGCGCCTCGAACAAGTCGGCGTCATTCCGATCCTGCAAGACGATCTTTGCCCGACGAGCCTCCCTTAATACGACCCCCTCGGGCGAGGTCTCTTGCAGGAACCCATCGACGATCTTGAGCGCCGTACGTCCCCCAAGCTGGGCAAGGCATTCCAATGCTGCTAGGACCACGTCCTCGTTCGGATGTGGCGGGTCCAAGTAAGGCCGTATTTCCGCGCCCATGGAGGCGATTCCAAGGTTGCGAACGTGCTGGATCCACGAAACACAGTCCGTGGCAGCGTGCAAGTCCGGCCGCACACTCAGGAGCTGCTTCCGAAGTGTCGCCAGCGCCTTTCCGATCGCCGCCTTCCCCCGCATCTCTGCTTCCGTCTCACGCCTTCTTACGAGCGGCACGATGCTGGAACAGTCGGGCACGTGCAGGCAGGCTGCATATGCGGCGAGCCGAACTTCGAGAGCGTCGTTGAACCGTGCGTGGATGTGTGGCAGAATATCTGCTCGCAGTTCCTCAGGCTGCAGGGTCCCCTCAGCACACAGCCCTGCGGTTCGCCGGATCGCCTCTTTCCGAACGTGCAGAGCCAGTCCCCTGTCCTCAGCAGCGAAGCACGTCAGTTCAGCGAGCATGCCCACTGAGTTGTCCTCCCCGCTGCAGGCAATTCGGTCCAGCAAGTGGTCGGCATCACTCGTGTGAACGATGCTCCGTGCGGCAGTCCGCACAGCTTCCGCGAAGCGGAGGTTCCGTCGGCGGATCACATCGAGAACATAGCGATTCAGTCGGTCATCCTGCATAAGAAAGCGGACGGCATGATCCTTGAACCATTGCTCGCATGTCGAGAAAAAGCCGTCCTCAAAACGCCGAAACTCGGGAGTAGTAGTCAGTGGCTCCCAAGCGGCACAATCGAGGTCGCCCGCAGTAGTCAGCAATACCTCGCAGAACAAAGACGCCAGCTCGTCGTTGCGCGCCGCAAACCTCGCCGCAATCTCAATTGCACCCTTCTGCATCGTCTGGTCGAAGACGGACTGCGCTAACCGTTGGATCGGACTCATCGAAGCTTCATTGCTCCGCAGCTGTTCCGCGATCTGTTCCGCCAGATTCGTGCGACCATCTTTTCCCATCCGACCTCTCGCCAACCAGTCTACAGACGGGAGTTCGCGGCAATCGGCGATGCCGAGAGCCAACACGCAGCGCATGGCGCCATAAACCTGCGGATCTCCGACATTTGGAGCTTCCGTGAATGCGCGACAGATCCCCTCCACAACCTCATCTGCCCCACCTAAGACGTTCTGCAGCGATCCGCTTTCGAGGATGAGCTTGTGGCCGGCCCCGTCCATTCGAGTGATCCGACACGTGATTCGGTCCGCATGCCCGGCTTCGGCACAACGTGTCAGCTGATGGACCCAAGGACCACCGGGCTGCGCGTTCTCTCCGCTTTTAGCGAGCGCAAGACATGCATCGGCCAGGACCGCGTCGGCAGGTCCATATGCCTCGACCGCAGCCCAGACCACCGCGCCAACGGGACTATGTGGGGGCGCGTCCCAGTACCGGGATGACAGCTTTTCCAGGAGCTGCGCGCATGTCGTTTTTCGGGCCAGATCGCAAAGGCGATCCTGCAATTCATCGCTCTTCGGCAGGTGGTGCAGGGATCGCACCAACGCATCGGACAGCTTGTCCGCATGGACCAGTAAGGCCCGGCGGGAGTATTTCGCGCAGATGCTCAGGGTGCTTAGCGCCATGTGCGAGTCTCTTAGACTCGTGGCCGCATCGGCCAACCATTCGAGATTCGACGGCTTTGCCAGCCTGCAAAGGGACTCAGCGGCGGTCTGGAACAGCGCCGAGTCGGACCGCGATTCCACATCCGCTTTGAGGATGCCGAGAACCAGTTCGGTGTCGGCAGCGTTCGGCTTCGCCATTTCGCCAATCGCTTGAATGGCAGCCTGCTTGAACTCGTCGTCGTTGATCCTCTCGCCCTGAAACCCAGCTGTCGGCGACGACTGCCCCGTGATGAGCGAGTGCAGGAGCTTGCGGACCTCGACCTTGGCTGAAGCCCTTCCGAGGCGTCGCACGGCTTCGACTCGGATGCGGGCGTTGGCAGCCTTCGCCGCGATCAGTTTCAGCGCGTGCGGGGCTGTCGCGTGCTTGCTTGCAGCGAGCGTTTCCAACGCATCGAGGAAGTGCTCGCGGGGCGGCATTTGGGTGTGAGGGTCCATGCTGCTGAGCCAAGCGCAAGCAGCAACCACAGTCGTCGCTGAGTCAGGGTCGGCTCGCGTCTTGAGAATGCTCGCGATGTCGGACCGGGTGAATGAACCCAACGCGGTGAGGAAATGCTGGACTTCGTCTCGACTCATGGCCGTAATCTTACCGAGAACAGGCAAGTCGCGCCAGCATCCTGGCTCCCGCGCCGAGCATCTGGCGGCTGATCCCGAATCAGCTCGCCGCGCCCACTCCCTAAGTTGTTCCACTGGAACGAGTTAGCGGGGCGATGATCGGATACAGCCTTTAACGATTGTGCCCTCCGGGGCAGCCCAGCGTGGGCCGAGGCAAATGCCTTTCGGTTCGACTCGGAGAGGTCGTGCAGCGCCAAACCAGTTCGGGCCCCCTCAGCGGCGGTGCCGAACACCGCGGTTGAGGAGGCCCGGGCCGGAGGAGGTGGGATTCGAACCCACGGACCCTTTCGGATCGCCGGATTATCAGTCCGGTGCCATAAACCACTCGGCCACCCCTGGGAGAACCTCCGCGCCCCGGAGGGCCTTCCAGGATGGTCTAGCACGGATCATTCTACGCTCCGGGGAAAGCACCGCAAGGGTAGAGCCGGAGCCCTTACTTGCGCCTGTGACGCTGATGATAGGCCCTCCATCTGTTCAGCTCCCTGCCTCACGATACATCCAACCACGTCAGCAGCTCGACCGACCCGTGCGAATAGTGGAAGCGCTTCATCCACCAGGGGCTGACAATCAGCTGCAACGCCCGAATGGGCGCGACGAGAGGCTGCGGTCACAGGTGATCGAGCCGGCAGAATAGGCCCGGACCGTACGAGTAAACAGCACGCTGCACACGACGCCCGGCCAGATCCCCGGAACCGCCGCGCCGCGAAGGACGCCCGAAAACCGGTACCGCCCGTGTTCCGCCATCTGTCGCATTAGGGACCGAGCCGACGATCGCCTCGCTTGAAAGTGGACCACGTGGGTTTATAACCCACAACGGAGCCGGGTTGCGGACATGCCCAACCGGCCGGGTCGCAACGGCGTAACGAGGCAGGCGTCAAATGTCCACATCCCAACAACCACGTCTGGCCGCCATCGTCCTCTGCGGCGGCGGCAGTACCCGGATGGGCGCCTCCAAGGCCTGGCTGGACTTCGGCGGGCGGCCCTTGCTCGAGCGAGTGGTCAGCGCCGTCGCTCAGGCCGCCGACCCCGTCGTCGTGTCGGCCGCCCCCGACCAGGACCTGCCCGAACTCGATCCGCCGGTCTTGGTAGTCCGCGACACGGTGCCCGACGCCGGACCCCTCCGCGGATTCGCCGACGCCCTGGCCACCATCTGCGGCCAATGCGACGCGGCCTTCGTCTGCGCCTGCGACGCCCCCTTCATCACGCCGGCATACGTCAACCGCCTGCTCGACCTGCTGGCCGACCACGATGCCGCCGTCCCGCTGATCGACGGCCACCGCCAGCCGCTGTCGGCCGTGTACCGCGTCGGCGTCCTCTCCACCATCGCCCGCCTGCTGGCCGACGGCCGTGACAGCATGATGGCACTGCTCGATGCCCTGGACGTCCGCCCGGTGACGCCGCAGGACCTGGCCGACGTGGACCCCGACCTCGACGCCATCCGCGACATCAACACGCCCGCCCAATACCGCCAAGCCCTCGGCGATTTCCACGACGCGTGACGGTTCAGGCGGGTGCCACTGGCAGCATCGGTAGGGCAGGTCGTTCCGCCGAAGGCGGGTTGACCTGCCGCGAGGCTCACCTGCCAGTGTCTCTCCATTCCCAGTTTGCTATTCGCCATTCGCCGCTCACCTGCCGGTGCGCCGGGTGCCACTGGCAGCTCGCCTGCCAGTGTTTGTCCGCCACACGCCGGGTGCCACTGGCAGCTCGTCTGCCAGTGTGTGTGCTCCACGCCCCCACCCGAGACACCGCACGGTCGGACAAGCCGCCCGCGGCATCAACACACCAGCCGAACCCCGCCGCAAGCGTCACGGCCACGGATTCTCACCAACGGCCAGGATTCCGCTTGACAGACCCACAAGTTTGGTGTATGTTAGGTATATCCGATCAGGGCCGCCGGGGGTCCCGACGCGGGGGTTTTGGGATGTCGCAAGCACCCGTGACCAGGGTGAACGGTGGGGTTGCGCGCGACGACCGGTTGCGGCAACTGCGGGCGATGCTGGAACGGTACCAGCATCGCCGCCGCGGGGGCACGCGGCCGGTCGTGCCAACCGGGCTGGCCCGTTTGGATCGGGCCTTGCCCAACGGCGGGCTGCCGGGCGGGGCGGTCACCGAGATCCTCTCGCACCTCGATGGTGCGGGGGGCACCACGCTCGCCCTTCGCGCCGCCGTGGCCGCCGCACAAAGCGGCCGCGCCGTCGCGGTCGTCGATGCGGGGGGCGATTTCTATCCGCCGGCCATGTGGCGGTTGGGCATGCAGGTCGATCGGCTGCTGGTCATTCGGGTTTCCAGGCCCGAAGAGGTCGTCTGGGCGGTCGATCAGTGTTTGCGTTGTTCGGCCGTGGCCGCCGTGGTGGCCCCCATCCGTCGGCTGGACGCCGCCGCCTCGCGGCGCCTGCAACTGGCGGCGGAGAGCGGCGGCGGATTGGGGATTCTGCTGCGACCCGACACCGGCCGCCGCCATTCGTTCGCGGCCGTGCAGATGCGCGTCGAGCCCGTCCCCGTTGAAGCCCCCGGGTCTGTCGCGCTCCAGGATCGCGGGTTGGGTGCCGCAGGCGTGGACGGGTGGGAATCGGCAGGTTTACAGGGAGGGGTCATCGAGGGTCGTTGTGAATCGGTCCGGCGCGGCGGGATGGGACCGTCGCATTCCGCTCCTCGACTGTGTCGCGTCACCTTGATGAAGGTCCGGGAAGGGACGCCCGTAGAGCCGTTCGTTATCGGCCTGGACGATGAAACGGGTGTTGAGCCTCTACTTCCCGTACCTGACCACCGACCGGCTGAGCGTCCACAGCGGAGCGACCGGCGGATCAGCGCCTGACCCCGCCCCCGCGCAGGTGCCCGGCCTCGCGCCAGAAGCCCCTGCCGCGGTCGCGCCCGCGCAGGTGCCCGGTCTCGGGCAGGCGCCCGGCCTCGCGCCAGGCCTGGTGTCAGGCGTGGCGCCCGCAGCCCCCGCCGCGGTGGCGCCGGTGGTTGTGACCGCCACGCAGGCCTCGGTGGTGCGCGTGGTGGCCGCGGACGCCCGGGCGGTCCGAGCGGGCATTCGTGTGGGGATGACCCTGGCCGAAGCACGGGCCTCGCTGCCGTCGGTGCCGTCGGTGTCGTCGGTGTCGTCGGTGTCGTCGCGGGCCTCGGTGCCGTCGGTGCGGTCGGTGCCCTCGTTGGTCGCCCGGCCTCACGATCCGGCGGCCGACCGGGCCGCCCTCGAGTCGTTGGCCGTCTGGGCCGATCGTTTTTCGCCCTACGTGCACCTGGAGGGCGACGACACGCTGCTGCTGGACGTGTCCGGCTGCCATCGGCTGTTCCCCGACGAGGAGACGCTGTTGCGTCGGGTCGTCGATGGCGTGGGCGAGTTGGGGTACGCCGCCCGCGGCGCGCTGGCCGACACGCCCGGGGCGGCCTGGGCCCTGGCCCATGCCCATCCGGCCGATCAGATCGTCGCCGCGCCGGGCCGAACCGCGGCCGCACTGGCCCCGCTGCCGGTGGGCGCGTTGCGCGTCGAGCCCGGGATTCTCGCTGCCCTGGGGGCGTTGGGTGTCGAGACGATCGAGGCCCTGCTGCACCTGCCGCGCGCGTCGCTGGGGGCCCGGTTCGGCGACGACCTGTTGTACCGCCTGGACCAGGCCCTGGGCGACGAGCCGGAGGTGCTGACTCCGTTCCGGCCGACGGCGGTGCTCAGGAGCGGTCTGCGCATCGGTCGGCCCACCGACCGGCACGACGTTTTGTGCGAGGCGGTGGAACGGACGCTGGCCTGTTTCTGCGAGCAGCTCGAGCGTCGGGTGGCGGGGGTGCGACAACTGTTTGTCACCTTCCACTGTCCCGAGCTGCGCCCGATCACCTTGGAGCTGAACGTCTCGCGGGCCACGCGGTCGGTGCGGCACCTGCGCTCCCTGCTGACGGGCGGGCTGGACAACCTGCAACTGCCGACCGGCGCGGCCGGGGTCACGCTGTGGGCCCGCCGGGTGGAGCCGCTGGACGGCTGGCAGGACGAGCTGTTCGAGACCGGCCGGGCGGACGGGGAGGACCTGGCCGAACTGATCGACCGGTTGAGCAACCGCCTGGGCCCGTCGGCCGTCGTCCGTCCGTTGCCGGTCAGCGACCATCAGCCCGAGCGTGCCTTCGAGTACGTGCCGCTGATCGGACGCGGAACGCGGGGCGCGAAAGTCGGGACTCGGAGCGTGGAACTAGAAGGGCGGAGCGCGGGAATCGGGGCTCAGGGGTCGGAACGCGAAGCTCGGAACGCGGAACTTGGAACGCGGAGCGCGGGGCGTGGAACGCGGGGTGCGGGGGTATTACTTCCCGCTTCTCACTTTTCACTTCGTCCGTTGCGCCTGCTGCCCAGGCCGGTCGAGGTTTCTGTTATCGCCGTGGTACCGGAGGGGCCGCCGAGCTGTTTCGACTGGAAAGGTTCGCGCGAGGTGATCGTGGACTGCGCGGGCCCGGAGCGGCTGGAGACGGGCTGGTGGCGGGGGCGGCACGTTCGCCGCGACTATTTCCGAGCCGCCTGCCGGTCGGGGCGGGGGTGCTGGCTGTTCCGCCAGCGCGAGACGGGCCAATGGTTTGTACACGGATGGTTCGATTGAGGCGCTATGGCATGGCGAAGACGAATCGAACGGCGTCGAACACCTCCGTCATGGTGTCGGCTGGAAGGGCGACGATGCGCCGACTCAACACGGTCTTACGAACAGTCATGATGTTGTCCAGGGAGACGGCGCAGACGGTGGGCACGCCCTGGTCGGGCGACAACACGACTTCTGAATCGATTCCGCGGATTGTCCGGGTCAACGGAGCCACGGTCACGTTGGTCATGTGGCCGACGGCGTCGGTTCGGGTGAGCACCAAGACGGGGCGTCGACCGGCCGGCGCGGGCAGGTCGGCCCACCAGATCTCGCCCTGGTGCAGGTCAGGCATCCTGCGGTTCCCAATCGCTGAAGTCGCTTTCGGTCCAGGCTTGGGCGGTCAGGGCTTCACCGGCAAGGGCCAGCTTGCGGTGTTCAGGCGTTTGGGCGGCTTCCAGATCGGTGTCGGGAATGAACTCGATCAGGTTGCGTTTGTTCCAACGATTGGGGACCCGGATTTCGAGAAACCGCCGCATCCGGCGGCTTACGGCCTGGAGGCGTTCCACCAGCAGGGGGGCGCCGACCCGTCCGGAGAACTCGATGTTGCAGGAGTCTTTCTTGCCGGTGACCTTGAGCACGTCGCCGCGCAGATAGTCGGGGGCTGCGTTGGCTTCGTAGGCCGGGGGACTTTGTTGCATGAGCAGAAGCCGTGTCGTGTCGTCGTAGGTAACGAGCAGGAGAAACCAGCGTCGTCCGTCCACCTTGGCGCACTGCTGGAGGCGTGTGATCAATTCCTGGCTTTGTTGCCTGTCGAGCTTCGCTCGGAAGAAGGGCTGTCTGCCCGGTCCGTTCAGTTGGCAACCGGAGCAGGTGATGGAGGCGATCATGCGCCCCTTGGCGATGGTGTCCATGTGCAGGTTCTCCTGCGGTCAGCCGGGGGTGATGGACGGGCTGACGGGATATTGTACGTGATGGCCTGGCACCTGTCAATCTATGGCTATTTTTTCTATAATCCATTGCTCTACAATTGTTTAGCTATAGTGTAATTTGAAAAACAGTCGCCTGAGATGCCCGAGAGTCCCGACGATGGCCGACGCAAGCATCCGACCGTGCTGCTGAAGTTGCACGGCGCCGACCGGGAAGGGATCGGTGCCGAGGGAGCGTCCGAGACACCGCGCGTCGATCGCGGACGCTATGCCGAGTTGGTTTGTGCGAGCAACTTCTCGTTTCTGCGGGGGGCGTCGCATGCGGAGGAGCTGGTCGATCGGGCGGCGGAGCTGGGCTATGCGGCACTGGCGGTGACGGATCGGAACACGCTGGCCGGTGTGGTGCGGATGCACGTGGCGGCCAAGGCTCGGGGGCTGCGGCTGATTGTCGGAGCCCGGATCGTGCCGGACGACGCGCCGGCCATCGCGCTGTATCCGACGGATCGGGCGGCCTACGGGCGGCTGGCCCGGCTGATCACCCGCGGGCGGCTGCGGACGCCGAAGGGGCAGTGCGAGATTCACTTCGAGGACGTGGCCGACCTGTCGGAAGGGCTGATCGGGCTGGTTCTTGACGAACGTTCCACAAGCACAGGCACTGGCATCCGCACTGGCGGGCGAGCCGCCAGTGGCACCCCTATCCGCACTGGCGGGCGAGCCGCCAGTGGCACCCCTTTGTCTGCCAGTGGCACCCGCACTCGCAGTGGCACCCATCTGGGCGTAGCACCCGATGAGGCTGAGTTGTTGCGGTATGGGGAGGTTTTCGGGGACCGGCTGTACCTGGGCGCGACGGCGTTGAGGGGTGGCGACGATGACGCGCGTCTGTCACAGTTGCACCGTCTGTCCCGCCGGGCGGGTGTGGGCATGCTGGCGACCAACGAGGTGCATTACCACGAGCCGGGCCGGCGGTTCCTGCAGGACGTGCTGACCTGCATTCGCGAGCGCTGCACCATCGAACAGGCCGGCACGCGGTTGTTCGCCAACGCCGAACGATATCTGAAGTCGCCCGAGCAGATGGCCGGCCTGTTTGCGGGTTATCCCGATGCGGTGGCCGGCACCGTTGAGGCGGCCTCGCGCTGCGGCTTCAGTCTGGACGATCTTGGCTACGAGTATCCCGAGGAGCTGTGCCCGGCGGGCAAGACTCCGCTGCGTTATCTGACGGAGCTGACGCGGGCGGGGGCCCGCGAGCGCTACCCGAAGGGCGTGCCGCCGAAGGTGCGGCGTCTGATCGAGCACGAACTGAAGCTGATCGAGGAGCTGGGCTACGAGCCGTACTTTCTCACCGTGTGGGACATTGTGCGTTTCGCCCGGTCGCGGGGGATCTTGTGCCAGGGTCGTGGCAGTGCGGCGAACTCGGCCGTGTGCTACTGCCTGGGCGTGACCGCGGTGGACCCGGAGCGGATCGACCTGCTGTTCGAGCGATTCGTCTCTCGGGAGCGGAACGAGCCGCCGGACATCGACGTGGATTTCGAGCACGAGCGTCGCGAGGAGGTGTTCCAATACATCTACGACAAGTACGGGCGGGAGCGGGCGGGGATCGTGGCCGAGGCCATCACCTATCGCCCGCGGTCGGCGGTGCGCGACGTGGGCAAGGTTCTGGGGCTGTCGCTGGACCGGGTGGACGCGCTGGCCAAGTCGCTGGAGTCGTGGGGCGATCGGACCCTGCCGGAAGACCGGCTCCGGGAGGCGGGCATCGATCCCGGTGAGCGGACGGTTCGCTGCCTGACGGGCCTGGTGCGGCAGATCGTGGGGTTTCCGCGTCATCTTTCGCAGCACGTGGGCGGTTTCGTGATCACGCGTGGCCCGCTGTGCGAGATGGTTCCGCTGGAGAAGGGGGCCATGCCCGGGCGGACGTTCATCGAGTGGGACAAGGACGACATCGACGCGTTGGGGATATTGAAGATCGACTGCCTGTCGCTGGGGATGTTGACGGCCATCCGCAAGTGCTTCGACCTGGTGAATAATAGCGGAGCGGATTTGAGAATTGAGAATTCAGAATTGAGAAGTGGAGATGGCGGAGAAAGTGACGCCGCGCGTCCCGATGGTTTTCTCGATTCTCAATTCCCAGTTCTCAATTCTCCCGTGCCTCTGGCGTTGCACAGCATTCCGGCGGAGGACGCGGCGGTGTACGACATGATCTGCCGGGCGGACACGGTGGGGGTGTTCCAGATCGAGTCCCGGGCGCAGATGAGCATGCTGCCGCGCCTGCGTCCGCGGCGCTATTACGATCTGGTGATCGAGGTGGCCATCGTTCGCCCTGGGCCGATCCAGGGCCAGATGGTGCATCCCTACCTGCGGCGGCGAAACGGCGAGGAGAAGGTGACCTATCCGACGCCGGCCATCGAGAAGGTGCTGAAAAAGACGCTGGGCGTGCCACTGTTCCAGGAGCAGGCCATGCAACTGGTGGTGGTGGCGGCGGGGTTCACGCCGGGCGAGGCCGACCAACTGCGTCGGTCGATGGCGGCCTGGCGGCGCGGGGGGGCGATCGACAAGTTCCGCGAGCGGCTGATCGAGGGCATGACGGCCAGCGGGCTGTCGGCGGACTACGCCGAGCGGGTCTTCGAGCAGATTCGGGGATTCGGCTCGTACGGGTTTCCGGAGAGTCACGCGGCGTCGTTCGCCCTGCTGGTGTACGTGTCGGCCTGGTTGAAGCGCTACCACCCGGCGGCGTTCTGCGCTTCGGTGATCAACAGTCAGCCGATGGGTTTTTATGCCCCGGCGCAGTTGGTGCGGGATGCGCGGCAGCATGGGGTGGAGGTGCGGGCGATCGACGTGAATTACAGCGGTTACGATTGTCTGTTGGAGCCTATAGACCATAGCGGTTCCGTCCCCCACCCTTTGCTGGGCAAAGGATGGGGCACCCCCCATCAGGGGTGGGGTGCTAACGGGCCGGCCGTTCGGCTGGGTATGCGTTTGGTGAAGGGGGTCTCGCGGGCACAGGTCGAGGGGATCGAGGAGGCCCGGCGGGAGGGGCCGTTTGTCTCGGTTGCGGATCTGGTCCGACGGAGCGGGGTGGGGCGCGGCACGCTGGCCCGGCTGGCGGCGGCCGACGCGTTTGGGTCGATGGGGCTGAACCGCAGGGAGGCGCTGTGGTCCGTGCTGGGCGGTTGGGCGGACGACGACGAGGAACTGCCGCTGTTCGCCGGCCTGGAGGTTGAAGAGGCCCGTCCGGCGCTACCGGTTCAGTCGCTGGCGGGTCGGGTGGCCCAGGACTACGAGACGGCCGGTATGTCGCTGGCGGCGCATCCGATGTCGCTGCTACGCGTGGGGCTGAGGTCGGTGGGGATCATCGAAGCGGGGCAGCTTCGGGGAACCAAGGCGGGCACATGGGTGCGGGTTGCGGGGCTGGTTTTGGTGCGTCAGCGGCCGGCGACGGCGTCGGGAACACTTTTCTATACGTTGGAAGACGAGACGGGGACGGCCAACCTGATCGTTCGGCCGCGGGTTTACGAGCGATGGGGCCGGCCGACCCGCCGGGCGGTGGCTCTGGTGGCCGAGGGACGCGTCGAGCGGCAGGGCGAGGTGATCCACGTTCTGACCGAACGCCTGGGCGATCTGAGCGAACAACTGGAGCAGTTACGCGTCCGCAGCCGGGACTTTCATTGAGGCCCCGGATGCCGACACTTCCGTGGGCGCGTTGTCCATCACCTCCATGGCCACCACGGTCACGTCGTCGTGGGGGTTGAGGGAGCCGGCCTCCTGGTCCAGACGGGTAGAGATGTCCGAGGCGATCCTGGTGACGGGCAGGTGAGCGAGTGACTCGAAGACGCGGCGGTGGTAACTCCACTTGTCGGCGCCCTCCTCGCGGGGCTTGTAGGCGAACTCGAGGCCGTCGCTGTAGAGGATGATCTTCTCGCCGGGTTTGAGGCGGATGCTCTTGGTGATGAACTCCTCGCCGGGAAAGAGCCCCAACAGTCCGCCGGTGCTCTTGAGCTCGGTCACCCGGCCTTCGACGGAGACGAACAGGGGGTAGGTGTGCCCGCCTCGGGCGTACTGCAACTCGAGCGTTTCGGTGTTGACCAGGCAGTAGCAGGCGGTGACGAACTGGCAGTTGGGCAGGGATTGGGCGGCCAGTGCGTCGTTGAGCAGGCTGAGGCTCTGGGAGGGGTCGAGCAGCTCGTAGCCGTCGGCGCGGACGCGTTTGCCGGTGACGGCCTTCTTGATGAACATGGTGAGGAGGCTGGCGGCCATGCCGTGTCCGACGGCGTCGGCGACGTAGAAGGCGACGTGTTGCTCGTCGACGCGGAAGACGTCGTAGATGTCGCCGGAGACCCAGGAGGCGGGCCGATAAACCACCGCAAAGCGGAGCGGTCCAATGGGCTCGTCGACGTGTGGCAGGAAGTCGCGTTGCAGGCGGCTGGCGAGCTGCATCTCCTGGTCTACCTGGGCGAAGTGCTGGTTGAGTCGCTTTCCCAGGCGCTCCATGTTGGTCAACTCGCTCTCCATGCTCCTGACCAGGGCCTGATAGCGTGTCAGGGTGGTCAGGCGTGCGCGGATCTCCTCCTTGGAGACGCCGGTGGAGGCGAAGTCGATGAGGGAGGCCTCCTGGAGCAGGGACTCGGCGGGCCCGTCACCGATGAGGATGGCGGCGATTCGCCGGGAATCGATTTCTCTCAGGAGACCGACCAGTTCGCGGTCGGCGCCCGGGGGGCGCCCGCGAACGTGCATGGGCAGGACGATGGCGTCCACCTGTCCGGAGTGTGCCCGTTCGACCGCGGAGCGATAATCGTCGGCGGCCTGCACCTGCCAGCCGCTTTCGGTGAGGAGATCGGCGACGCCGTCCGGCAGGTGCTCGCATGAAGGATCGACCAGCAGAACCTGCATCGGACTTGACCCCTGCGCGGGCGCAAGCGCTCCCTTCCCTGATCGCAGGGCGGGCCCTTGCTGGAAGACCAAAGGTGAGTCGGTCGGCTACCGGGCGTCCTTTAGGAGTGACTGTGGAATCGTGACCTTGTGTCCGCTGCGGACCTTGAGGGCGGAGAAGGTGTTGGCCCGGACTTCGAGGGCGTAGCGATAGGGACCTTTGGGGTAGTAGTGTCGGGTGTCCAGGGGGGCCATGGTGAGGATGTTGACGATGGTCGCGTCTGTGCGGATGAAGGCGATGTCCAGGGGGATGACGGTGTTCTTCATCCAGAACCCGTTCCGCATCTCGGCGGGGAAGACGAAGATCATGGCCCGCTCGGTGCCGTCGGGCAGGGGCTTGATCTGCTCGGCGGTGACGTGCATCAGGCCCCGCTCGCGTTCTTCGGGATCGTCGGCGACCCAGGCGCGGAAGGTGTGGTCGCCGATCTTGACGTCGGCCAGGGGCATGGAATCGAGCGCGTTGGGCTCGTTGGGGGGGCAGCCAGCGCAGGCCGGCAGCAGCAGGCACGCGGTCACGGTTATGAGTCGCAGTGGCAGAGCCTTCATCGACGTTCTCCGACCCCCTTATCGGACTGGAACGGCCGGGTGTCCACCCCCGGTCGCATCATTGGCCTGTTGTCTTGCTCATGTTCTCATCTCGCGGATTCTCCCGGCGATCAGTTCGCCGGCCAGCTTCGCGTCGGCCCTGCCGCCGGAGAGCCGCATGACCTGGCCGCGGAGGAACCCCTCGCCGGCCCGGGCCTTCTTCGGGTTGGGCAGAATCGTCCGCACGGCGCCGGGATTAGCGGCGATGGCCTGGTCGACCCATTGGGTCAACTGCTCGACGTCGGCTGCCCGGACCAGGCCCAACTGCTCGGCCAGGACATCGGGCGACTTATGGGACTCCAGCATTGCGGCGGCGATCCGGTTGGCGGCCGTGGGGCTGATCCTGCCGCTGTCCACGAGGCCGGCCAGGGCGCCGATGCGCTCCGCATCGACGTTCAGTGCAGCGATGGGCCCTCCGCGCTCGTTGGCCAGCCTGGCCCAGACGTTGACGAACTGCCTGGCAAGGCCAACCGGCGGTCCGCCGGCTCGAACGGCCGACTCGAACAGGTCGGCCGTCGCGCGGTCGGCGACGATGGTCTCGGCGTCGGCGGGTGACAGGCCGAGGTCGGAGACGAAACGGCTTCGGCGTTCGATCGGCAGCTCGGGCAGCCGGGCTCGAATCTGGTCGAGCCAGGCGGGCTGGATGCGGACGGGCGGCAGGTCGGGGTCGGGGAAGTAGCGGTAGTCCCGGGCCTCCTCCTTGCCGCGTTGGAGTTCGGTGGCGCTACGGTCGTCGTTCCAGCCGCGGTTCTCGTTGGGTCGCTGATTCTGGAGGTAGCTGTTGTCGGCCAGCCAGTCGCGGACCTGCCGGCGGGCTTCGTAGTCGATGGCCCCGCGGACGGCGCGGAAGCTGTTGAGGTTCTTGATTTCGCTGATGGGGGTGCGGTGCTCGACGCCGTCCGTGACGATGGCGACGTTGACGTTGGGCTCGAAGCGCATCTGGCCCTTCTGCATGACGCCCCGGGACACGCCCAGGTAGGTGACCAGGCGCTGCAGCTCGACGGCGAAGGCGCGTGCTTCGTCGGCCGAGGTCAGGTCCGGCTCGGTGACGATCTCGAGCAGCGGCGTGCCGGTGCGGTTGAGGTCCACCAGTGTGCAGTCGCCGACGTCGTGGATGTTCTTGCCGGCGTCCTCCTCGAGGTGGGCTCGGATGATGCGCACGCGCCGCGGGCCGGCATCGGTCGGCAGGTCGAAATATCCGTTGCGGCACAGCGGCAGGTCGTACTGGGAGATCTGATAGTTTTTGGGCAGGTCGGGGTAGTAGTAGCTTTTGCGGTCCCACCTGGTGTGGGAGGCGATCTCACAGTTGAGGGCCAGGCCGGTGAGGACGGCCAGCTCGACGGCCCGGCGGTTCAGGACCGGGAGAACGCCGGGCAGGCCCAGGCACACGGGGCAGGTGCGGCTGTTGGGCTCGGCGGCGAACTCGGTGGCGCAGCCGCAGAACAGCTTGGTTCGGGTCTGGAGCTGGACGTGGACCTCCATCCCGATGATGGTGCGCGTGATCAGGCCTTGCGTTGACATTCGGTGCCCGTGACGGATTCTTCGGGACCTCGCCGGTGTGGCGCCCGGCACGACTTCCAGGCGGTAGCCAACTCGATTCAACCCTTGCCCGGGCCGTCAGCCCGCCGGCGTCGGCCGATGTCGAACCGTAGCAGCAATCACTTTGGACAGGATACCGACATCGGTGGGTCGGAAAAACCGCCGTCCGGTGGTGCGGAGCGGCGGGCGGGGTCCTACTCTTGCGTGGCCGTCTTGAGGAAGCCGGCGCTGGAGGCGAAGATCCGGTCGGTGGCCTCGGCGGGTTCTTCGGCCACCTCCTGCTCTTCGAGGTCCTGCAGGTTGGCGACGCACATGGGGCAGCCGACGACGTTGAGGTGAAACTGCGTGTAGGAGAGCCAGGGTTCCTCGAGGACGCCCAGCAGATACGACCCCAGCGTGCTGCGTTTGAGGCAGGTCAGGCGGCGTTCGCGCCAGACGCGGGCGACGGTCACGTCGGCACTGGTCTCGTTTAGCGAGGCCAGGGCGCTCTCGTCGGCCTGGCCCAGGTGCTTCTGCAGCTTCTGGATGGCGCGGAACTTGATGCCGGCGACGGCCTTCTGGTCGATCTCGAAGAGGTCGGCCACCTCGAGGTTGCGTTTGCCGGCGTAGAAGACCAGCTCGATGACCTGGAGATCGTCGAAGGCGTTTCGATCGCGCAGCTCGTGGATGAGGTGGCGGAGGGCGTCGGTGAGGAGGGACTCCTGCACTTTGGCGGCCTCGGCCCGGGCGGCCACGCCGCTGGGCGTCTCGCCGGCGGTGGTGGTGATCTGGTCCCACCAGTCGTCCTCGTCCACGGGTGCGTTGATGGCCTCGATCTTCCGGCTGCGAAGGAGGTCGCAGAGTTTGTAGCGCAGGATGGTGAAGAGGTAGGTTTCGAGGGATCGGGCGGAGTCGTAGTGCGGCAGCGACTGGGCGAAGCCGATGAAGGTGTCCTGGACGAGGTCCTCGGCGTCGGCGAATCGGGCGGTTCGGGCCCGGGCGAAGGCCAGCAGGCGGCCCTCGTAGCGCTGGATCAACTGCCGCCAGGCGACCTGACTGCCCTGACGGATCTGCTCCACCAGGAATGCGTCTGCGTTGCCCGGTTCCATGCACCCACCACGGTTGAAGAGGAGAATCACCGACTGGAATGCATGATACGTCAAGGCTCGCGGAGGTGCTAGAACCCGCGACCGTAGAAGACCAGGAACACACAGATTGCTACAAAGGCGAGCACCGAGAAGATCCGCAGCGGCCAGGTGAAGTGCCCTCGCGTCCCGGAATCGACGAACAGGTAGGCCAGGTAGATCATGGCCGCCAAGGCCAGACCCGAGACGAGCGTCCAGTGCAATGGAAGTCGCTCGCCGTGCAGACTGTGCTTGCCGCCGGGGCGCGGGGCCGTAGCACGGGCGAGCGGGGCCGGCGGGACACGCGGGGCCGGCACCGCGTTGACCCGGGCGACGGCCGACGAACCGCGTTTGCGCAGCTCGTCGCATTCGGGCAGTTCATCGCACGGTCCGGTATCGTCCGATTCGCAGCAGTCCTGATCTGCGACCTGATCCCAATCCGGCTCCGGCATGGCGGTGGAGTACGAATGGATCGTGTATGTCGTGGGTTCCAGATGTCGCAGCCGCTGGCTGATGTGGCGGCGGGCGGGCGCCAGGAACAACACCAGCAGGGCGCAGAGCATGCACGTGCCCACCACAAGCACCGCGAGCCCGCCTCGGCGGAAGCGCCAGACCAACAGGGCGATGAGTACGACCGGGATGGTGATCAGCGTCAGCGCGGGGAGGCCCAGAGTGGTGCGTTCGATCAGGCCGGGCATGGTTATCGTCAGGGCCAGCAGGTTCATGTGATTGCCTCGCCTCGGCGTTTCCTCAGCTACAGGTTCTCGGTCGGCGGAGTCTCGGCTGCTGCGGGTTCCGGGCAGCAGGCGTTCCCCGACCCCACCTGCGCCGCTATGGCTATGAATCGCTCCGGGGGCCTCCGCCGGCCGCGGGCGAAGAGGAGCACCAGGAACAGCAGCGAGCTGAACACCAGTCCGACGACGACGCCTGCGAAACTTTCGTCCGAACCGGGCATCTCCAGCGCGAGCGCGGCAATCGCGGCTCCCAACCCGGTCATGGCCATCGCCATCATGAGCGGTCGTAGCGTCTCGCGCCAGAGGCCGATGCGCTTGCGCTCGGTCCTTTTGCGCAGGGCGAAGATCAGGAATGAGAAACAGGCCACACAACCGGCAACGGCGCCCATGAAGCCCTCTTTGTTGATTCGCTTCAAGTAGACGGTCGCCGTGGGATCGACCTGGTCATTACGCACCGGTCCGGCATACCATTCGTGAAAACCGATCTTGCGCTCGGCACGGTCGCGGTAGTTCACCTGTTCGTGGTAGTACACGTGTTTGTCGGGCGAGAGCGTCGCTCTGTCGATGACCAGGCGCATGTCCTCTGTGGTCAGGTCGGTCGTCAGAAGGACGACGAACAAGGAGATGGCGCCGCCAGCCAGAAGGAAGGCAGCCAGGCTCCAGATCACGCGGGTGAACCCGGAGCGCCGGGGGCCGATGCTCCGCCTTGACGCCCGACGAGCATCCTGCACTTCCGGCGTTGGGCTTTCATCGCGGGTCGGGTCGGCGGTGTCCGCCCGTCGTTGGGCGTCGAGGACGGCCGGTGCGGGGCCGGCGTGCTGTAGAGCCGGGTCCGGTCCATCGTCTTGCGGATGCCGGGTTGCGGCCGGGCGTCCGCGGGCGAACAGCAGCACGACGAACAGCAGCGAGCTGAACACCAGGCCCACGATGACCCCCGCGAACTCGTCATCGGGTTCGGCGATCTGAGGCATCGCCAAGGCGGCGATGGCCGCTCCCATCCCGGTCATGGCCACCGCCGTCAGGAAGGGCCGCAACGTCTCCCGCCAGAAGCCCAGGCGCCTCTGTTCGGTCGTCTTGCGCAGGGCGAAGATGAGGAAGGAGAAGCAGGCCACGCAACCGGTGACCACGCCCAGGTAGGCCTCATAGTCGGGGCGATACTTGGCCGTCTCCCAGCCGAACGCGGTGTGTTCCCATTTGGCGGCGGTCTTGAATTCCATGATGAACGGCAGGAGGAACAGGACGATCGTTCCGCCGGCCAGCACGAACGCCACCACGCTCCAGAAGCCGCGGGCGAAGGAGGAGCGGAGCCGCTGTGGAGGGCCCATTGAGACTGGGGGGCCACTCGGCGCGCCCTGATCGGCCAGCGAGGCCGGCGAGCCGGCGTAGACGGCGGCTCCCGGCACGGCAGGTTCGACTTGCGCGGGTCCGGCGGCCCACGGTGGGGCGCCGACCGGGGCTCGATGCGCCGCACGGGCCGGTCCGCCGGCGGCGCCCGGTCTGGCGGGGGGGAAGGCCAGGGCCAGCGTTGGAAAGGCCCAGCCCAGGGCCTGGACGCTGAGCGAGGCGACGGCCGCCACGCCACCGGCCATCATGAGGAAGTCCGCGGCGTCGAAGGGCAGGGTCAGAACGGCGGCCAGGATGCCCAGCTTGAACGCGGGGCCGGCGTGCAGTTCACCACGAGCCCCGCTGCGCAATCGCCCGGTCCAATCCGCCAGGATCACGGCGATTAACACCGCGGCGAGCACGCCCACTCCCTTCCCGCCGGTCTCGGCGATGAGGGGCGTGGCCGCGACGGCCATCCCGGGCAGGCAGCAGCCCAGCAGGATGACTCGGGTCACCCACTTGGGATCGAAGGTGCGCATCCGGGAAGACCTCAGCCAGTGCGACAGGAGCACGCCGGCGGAGATGGCCCCGACCATGAGGAAGGAGCTGACGCCCGCAAGGATGCCGTCCACCTCGCAGCCGCGCGTTACCCCGATGACCAGACCGATCCCGATGGCCACACCCAGGGCCATGACGCCCGACAGGATGAGGCGCTGAACGCGGTCGGCCTTGCCGAGCATTTGACCGAACTGCCCTCTGGCGGCCGGTCCGGCCTGTGGCCCACCCGGTGGCGCTTGGGCGCGCCTGGGGCGACCCGCCTTGGCATCGAGCTTGTCGAGCTTCTTGTCGAGCTTTCGCCCGATGCGCTCTATGCGCTCACTCAAGCGCTGGCCCAGCATGGCCGGGTCGTGCGCTCCGGGCGGCGGAGGCGGCGGAGCGGCTTGTCCGCCATAGCGCGGTGCGCCCAGCGGCGGGATCGGCGGTCGTTGCGGGTTGGGCGAGGGCACGGGTGACTGAGCGATGTCACCCATGACGTGTCGGGCCACGCCGCTGAGGCTGGTGGGGTTGAAGCCGGCGAGGGACTGCTTGACGTCCTCGACGCCGAAGAGCTCCTCGACCATCTCGTCGACGGTCTGGTAGCGGTCGTTGGGGTCCTTGGCCAGGGCCTTGCGGATGGCTTGCCCGAAGGGGTGGGGCAACTGGTCGACCTCGGGCTGTTCGGTGAGGTGCTTCATGAGCACCTCGCCCATGCTGGCGCCCTCGAAGGGCACGCGTCCCAGGAGCATCTCATAGAGCATCACGCCCAGGGCGTAGATGTCCACGCCGCGCGAGTAGTTGCCGCTGCCGACCTCGGGGGCCATATAGTGCACGGTGCCGATGCTGGCCGTCTGGACGCTGTGCCGCGAGATGGAGATGAACTTGCTCAGGCCGTAGTCGCCGATTTTGACGTAGCCGTCCTCGTAGAAGATGTTTCCGGGCTTGAGGTCGCGGTGGACGATGCCGCGATCGTGCAGGTAGCTGAGTCCCCTGGCGATCTCTCGGACGAAGAAGGCGGCCTTTTGGGTTCCCAGTCCGTTGGGCTCGGCCAGCAGCAGGTCGCGGAGCGACGGTCCGGCAACGTACTCCATGACGATGAAGTACTCGCCGTCGGAGCTGGTCTTGACGTCGAAGACGGTGACCAAGTGTGGGCTTTTGAGGTTCATGCAGGCGGACACGCCGCGCAGCTCGATGTCGGGGTTGTCGCGGAGGTACTTGAGGGCGACCTCGCGCCCGCCGTCGCTGACGGCGTAGTAGACCTCGCCGAACCCGCCCCGGCCCACGCCGCGCTGGACGGTGTAGTCCTCCAGGGGGCGATCGCCATGTTTGAAGGTGTAGGCCATGGTCGTTTCTTTCGACTGACGGAACCGAACCTCGCTAAGCGTCTGCCGTCACGCGATCACCATCTGTTCAGGGCGTACACGTGGAGCGTGTCCGCGATACGATCGTGCAGGCCCCGTTTCTGACGGCTGAACGGGATCATCAGATAGGTGAAGCCCAGGGTGAACCAGTTGAGCACCTCGGCCAGGGCCCGGCCGAAGGCCTGCCACAAACCGCAGGGGCGGCCGTCGGCGCTGATCACCTTGATGCCGCAGGTCTTCTTGCCCAAGGTCTGGCCATTCCATTTACCGATCAGCAGTCCCTGGTAGACGATGCTGACCGCGATGAACAACGGGTTTCTTTCTCCCGAACCGCCGAAGACCGTCAGGATGACACCGGTGGCGGCCACAATGACGATGCCGTCGATCATGGAGGCCAGGAGGCGGATCCAGAACCCGGCGTAGTAGAGGGTTCCCGAGGCGGCCTCCGGTGAAAGCTCGGCCGCGGGCACTCGCCGCGCTGCGGGAGACGGGCCCGCGAGTCCCGGTCGGGCGAAGCCGGGCGGGGCGGCGAAGCGCGCCGCCGCACCGCCACCGTTGCCGCCGTTTTGGCCTCGGGCGAACGCCGGCACGGGCGGCGGCGCCGGGTTCGGCGAGAGCATCGGCGAGTTGGCGAAGTCGCCCACGGCCCGCCGGGCCACACCGCTGAGGCTGGCCGGGTTGAACCCCACCACCGACTGCCGGACGTCATCGACGCCGAGCAGTTCCTCGATCATCTGGTCCATGCTCTGGTAGCGGTCGTTAGGGTCCTTGGCCAGGGCCCTGCGGATCACGCGTCCGAACGGGTCGGGCAGGTTTTCGACTTCGGGCTGCTCGGTGAGGTGCTTCATGAGGACCTCGCCCATGCTGGCGCCCTGAAAGGGGAGCTGCCCGAGAAGCATCTCGTAGAGCATGACGCCGACGGCATAGATGTCGATTCCGCGGGAGTAGTTGCCGCTGCCGACTTCGGGTGCCATGTAATGGACGGTGCCGACGCTGGAGGTGTGCCCGCTGTGCCGGGACACGGCCATGAACTTGCTGAGCCCGTAGTCGCCGATCTTGACGTAGCCGTCCTCGTAGAAGATGTTTCCCGGCTTTATGTCACGGTGGACGATGCCGCGATCGTGCAGGTAGCTGAGCCCCTTGCCGATCTCGCGGGCGAAGAAGGCGGCCTTCTGCGATCCCAGCCCATTGGGCTCGGCGATCAGTATGTCTCGCAGCGAGGGGCCGGCGACGTACTCCATGATGATGAAGTACTCGCCCTCGTCGTTCTTCTTGACGTCGAAGATCTTGACCAGGTGCGGGTTGCTGAGGTTCATGCACTGGGACACGCCGCGGAGTTCGACGCCGGGGTTCTCCCAGAGGTACTTCAAGGCCACCTCGCGCCCGCCGTCGCTGACCGCGAAATAGACCTCTCCGAACCCGCCGCGGCCGACGCCGCGCTGGATCGTGTAACCCTTGAGAGGTCGATCACCGTGTCTGAACCGAAAAGCCACCGCTGGTGTCCTCCGACTGGCGGCCGCCGGCGCCGGGCCGGCGAAACCGCGGATCGTTGTACGGCGAATCAGGCAAAACTCTGCCCCGCGGACCGGACCTGCCAGGGCTCGACGGTGAAGCTGACGCCGGCCATCTCGATGGTCCGTCCGATCTCGATCGGTCTGGCCCCCTCTGCTGCGCCGTCGCGCCCCTGGAGCTGCACCCACAGGCCGCCGGCTCGCTCGAACAGCAGCAGCCCTCGCTGGGCGCTGCGGCAGGCGATGTGCACCGACGGGCCGACGCCCAGCATGGCCGTCTGGCGCAGCAGTACCACCTGCCGTACGTCGTTGGGCAGGCGGGTGGAATCACTCATCTGCAAAATGGCGCTGGGACTCTTGCGGTTTGGCAGGCGGAAGGTGAAGCGAGCCCGCCGGCCCAGGCCAACCCGGTCGCCGTCGCGCAGAAGCTGGTGGCGCGTCTTGCGCCCGCCGACCTCGATGTCGCGGGTGGCGAAGAGGAAGTAGTCGTCGTCGACGCGGGCGATCTCGGCGTGGTGCTCGGAGAGGTCGGAGAAGATGGGCACGTCGGCCGGCAACTTGGCGGCGGCCCGACCGAGCGACACGCGATCGCCGCGCAGGACGAGGAAACTCCCGCCGCCGTCGATCAGCAGCAGCAAGCGTTGCGGCAGGGTGCCACCGCCCAGGGGCGGGGTGGCCAGGCGGATGGTCTCGGCCAGGGGGTCGGCTTTGCCGCCGACGGCCGGTCCGCTTCCGACCGCCACGCGCACCGCGCCGCTGTCGGCGCATTGTCCCAAGGGTCCGGCCCGAAGGGCCAGCAGCAGGTCGTCCAGTTGCTTGAGCTGGGCGCTGGTCCTGCCCACCCATTTCACGCCGGGCATGAGGTGTTCGAGGCGCAGCACCTCCTGGCGGACCTCTTCGAAGCGGCTGTCCCCGAGGCAGGCCGCCGCCTGGCGCACCTTGTCGATGCAGTCGGCCAGCTCGCGCCGGTCCGATCGGCTCTGCCCGATGGAACCCAGGCGAGCCAGTTCGTCGATCGCACGGTTGACCCGGCCGGCCTGGAGCGCCGCCCGGGCCTGCTCGATGACCTGCTTGCTGATCTTGGCTTCGAGCTCGGCGGCGTCGGCGGCGTTGGGCTCCGCCGACTTGGCCTTGTTGAGCCGTTCGATGGCCTCGGTGACCTGCCCGTTGGCGAAGAAGCGCTGGGCCTCGGACAGCCATTGGGCCGCGTCGTCTTGATGATCCTCGACCCGGCGCTTCAGGGCCATGGCGTCGGGGTCGTCGTCGCCGACCTCGTCGAGCAGGCGCTGGCCGGCGCGGAGCGACCCGCGCTCGATCCTGCGGCGTGCGGCCTGGAGCCGCAGTCGTTTCGAGTTGTCCTTGCGAAGCTCCTCCTCGGCCACGGTGCGAATCTGTTCGCGTAGTTCGGCGATTTCGTTGGTTTTGACGCCGCCGGCCTGCGCCTTGGTCAGGTCCAGCAACGCTTCGGCGTAACGGTCGGCCTTGAAGTGGGCCCTGGCCCGGTCGAGGTAGCGGTCGGTGAGCTTTTGCAGGACGGATGCCCCGCGGCGGTGCTCGCGGATGTCCGGCTCGGTGGCCATCCGGAAGGCGTCGTCGTAGCGTCCGTCCTTCAGGGCGTTCTCGGCGGCCTTAAGACGGACGATCAAGAGTCGGCTCAACATGGCGCACTCCTCCGAGGGCCTGCTCGGCCAGTAGCCCCACCGGGAGATTCGTGGCTGAGAGCCCTCTATTCTGCGTGAGGGGCGACCTTTTTGCCACCGTGCCGGGCTTGGGCCCGTTCCCGGCGACCGGCTTGGGCGCGACGGGCACCGAGCCCGTTGCCGGCAGGGGGTCTGATTCCGGCCGGGGGCGCAACTGGTTGGGCATTATGGGGTTATAGCCGGCACGCGGCCCGGTGAGCCGCGAGGTCGTTGGGCTTGGCGGCTGGACCACTGATGGGCCGTCCGCTGAGCGGCCGCGCCGCCGCCAACTGGTCAGGTACGCGGCTGGTGACGCAGCATCCAGTGGCCTTATAATGTCGCCACTGCTCCCGACGGGCCGGTGAGCGGAACGGACCCCTGGGAAGGGCATCAGTTTAGAAAGGTCAGAACGATGAAGGTGCGGATGTTGCTGTCTGGAATCGCGATTGCGGCGGCGATGCTGTTCTCCGCCGGTCAGGTGCTCGGTGACGAGAAGGACTCCGACAAGGGCCACGGTGCGAAGCACGGTCAGGAGCGCGGAGAGGGTCACGAGCATGGAGAGGGGCACGAACAGGGCGACACCGACGAGCAGGTCGAGATGGACCCGCAGATGGTCGCCTGGATGAAGTACGCCATGCCGGGCGAGCACCACGAGTATCTCAAGCCGATGATGGGCAACTGGAACCTGGCGATCCGCTACCGCATGACCGCGGAGGCCGAATGGCAGGAGGACAAGGCCACGGCCGTGTTCCGCTGGATCCTCGGCGGGCGATTCATGATGCAGGAGGTGACCGGCGAGGAGTTCATGGGCCAGCGTTTCGAGGGGCTGGGGATCATCGGCTACGACAACTACGCCAAGAAATACACCTGCACCTGGCAGGACACGATGATGACCATGACCATGATCACCACCGGGACCTGCGACAGCTCGGGCAAGGAGTTCACGTTCAGCGGGGAGTACGACGACGTGGTCACCGGCAAGACCAAGAAGGGCAAGTCGGTGATCCGCATCATCAACGAGAACAAGCTCGTCTGGGAGGGCTACGACACAACCGAAGACGGCACCGAATACCAGAGCATGGAGATCGCCTACACTCGGGCGTAGGCGGCAGCGGCCGCAACAGCGCTGTCGGGGAGTACGGCGCGCCCGATCACCCCGTGGAGTGGATTGCGTCCGCACGATGGGGCGGTTGAGGCGTGCCTACTTTGCGCTAGGTGGGAGGCGTGCCGGCGTCGTGGGCCCCGGCGGAGCCGTCGTACTCTTCGTCGCGCTCGGTCAGGTTGAGTTCCTGAAGGGCGCGGAAGGCGGCCTTCTGCTCGGCCTCCTTCTTGCTGGGCCCCCAGGCGCTGGGGAAGCGGCGTCGCCCGATGCTGACGCAGATCTCGAAGCACTTGCTGTGGTCGGGCCCCTGCTCGTCGAGGGCCTCGTACCTTGGCGTGGTCGAGAGATACTGCTGGGCGTGCTGCTGCAAGTAGGACTTGTAGTTGTGCTGGGTCGCGGAACTGGCCGCCTCTTGGATGTGCGGTCGCACGTGTTGCAGGATGAAGTCGCGGGCGGCTTCCAGCCCGGCGTCGAGATAGACGGCCGCCACCAGCGACTCGAATGCGGCGGCCTTCAATGAGAGCGGCAGCCCGTTGCGATCGCGCATACCCTTGCCCAGGAAGAGCAGATCGCTCAAGCCGATCTCGTCGGCGATGAGGGCGCACACCTTGCCCGACACGACCACCGATTTGATCTTGGTGAGGTCACCCTCCAGGTAGTGCCCGTAGCGGCGGTACAACTCCTCGCAGACGACGAAACCGAGGACGGCGTCGCCCAGGAATTCGAGCCGCTCGTTGCTCTCGAGGCGGGTGTTGGCCACCGACGCGTGGGTCAGGGCCATGAGCAGAAGGTCGTGGTTTTGGAACTGGTGTCGAACCGCCTGTTGGGCGCGTTGGAAGACTTCGGATTGAGTCACGCCTACATTCCACAGGCCGATGGCGAAAGTCGCAGCGGATGCCCCCATCCCGGCGGCGTTCGCCATGGGCCGGCTAGAGTGTCGGGAACCGGGCGGCTGGTGCCAGCCGAGTCGCCTCAGATTCCCAAGGTTCTCCTTATTGTACCATCGGGCGCATTGGGGGTCAAATTGAGTAGAGTCCGGCAGTCAGGGGCACTTGGTCTTGACAGTCAATCGGGTGGCAGCGGAAAATTAGTGCATTCATGAGCAGGCCGGCCAAGAAAAACGGGCGCAAGGTACGGGTTCCATTCCGCCGCAACCGGGCTCGCCCGAGGCGGGTCAAGGATTGGATCCGGCAGGTCAGCGACGCCGACCAGGGACTCGACACGCTCGCTTCCGAGAGCGTGGTCGCCAAAGGCGACCTTTCCCGGCAACGAACGGTCATCGTGCCGAAAGACGGCGCCGAGAGCGCCCCATCGCACCGGGGCACGGTGGTGGCCGTTCGCGGCCTGGTCGCCGAAGTGGATGACGGGTCGCGGATCTGGGTCTGCACGCTGCGCCGCGTGCTCAAGACACGCGTGATTGCCAGGCACCATCCCATCGCCGCCGGTGACCGGGTCGCGTTCACCGTCGAGTCCGATAAGGACGGCGTGACGCGCGAGGGCGTGATCGAGTCGGTGGCGCCGCGGCACGGGGAGCTGAAGCGTCGCGTGGGTCGCCGCGACCGGACCATCGCGACCAACGTGGATCAGGTGATCATCGTGACCTCGACCGAGATGCCGCCGCCCAAGCCGCATCTGATCGACCGGTACCTGCTGGCGACACTGGCCGGCGGCATGCGGCCGGTGATCTGCATGAACAAGATCGACCTGGAGGAAGGGGCGGAGGTCGGGCGGATCGTTCGGTTGTATGAGTCGCTGGGTTATCCGACGCTGCGGACCTGCGCGATTTCCGGCGCGGGGGTGGACCGTTTTCGCGAGGTGCTTCGCGACAAGGCCTCGGTGGTGGCCGGTCAGAGCGGGGTGGGCAAGAGCTCGTTGCTCAACATGGTGCAGCCGGGCCTGAAGCTGCGGGTGGGCGACATCATCGAGCAGACCACCAAGGGCCGACACACGACCAGCACGGCCCAACTTCTGCGGCTCGATTTCGGCGGGTACGTGGTGGACACGCCGGGGGTGAAGTCGTTCGACGTGGCCTGCGTGCCGCTGGCCGAGATCGAGATGCACTTCGTCGAGTTCAGCGAGCGGCTGGCGAACTGCAGGTTCCCCGACTGCACGCACATCCACGAGCCGGACTGCGCGATTCAGGCGGCCGTCGAGGCGGGCGACATCGACGCCGGGCGGTACGAGAGCTACGTGCGGATCTTTCAAGAGCGAGCCGGCTGAGGGCTGAGGGGTCGGAGCTATCCGTCGAACTCGTTTTTCGGTCGGCCGGAGCGGCGGTACTCGTCTCGCAGGGTGGCGTACTGGCCGGCGGTCATGTCCTTGATCGAGAAGCCGTCGGGGTCCTGGGCGATCTTGATGAGGAAGGGGACGCACCAGCCGCAACCGGTGCCGGCGCCGAGGCACTCGCTCATGCGTGAGGTCCGCTGGGGGCGCTCGCGCCGCGCGAAGTTGAGCAGCTTGCGAAGCGAGACCTCGTAGCAGTAGCAGACCTTGTCGTCGGGTTTCATCACACCGGATCCGTTCTGCCGCCGAACCCTGCGACCATTGTAGACCGGATTGCCCCGGCCGGCGATAACGCGTCTGCGCGGCCCATAGGCCCCGTCGCACAGGAAACTTCAAGAGCCGAAGGGCGGTTGCCAGGAATGCTCGCCGGGCAGTCCGGCATCGCTTTGCAACCGGTGGAGGTCATAGCGTGGGTCGAGTGCCGGCGGGTCCTGCACATCCGTGACAGAGGATGGGGTGGTGCCGGCACGCGTCGGCGGGTGCGACGGAACCGCCCCGGGGGCGGGGTTGACGGCGAGACAGGCAGTTGGCGATTGAGTCGATCGGCCTGTCTCGGTAGGATGGCTGGTGCCCGGCCAATGGGGAATCTCGTTCCAGAGCGCTTTCACCGGCACTTACCCCTGATGGAGAAGCGACGACGTCAGGCGGCCGCCGCCGTCGGCGAGCGATTGTCCTTGTGAGCAGGCCCGGCACGAACGCCCTGATGGTGAGGCGGGCGGCCGGTCGAGAGACTGTGCCGGGGTCCGGAGAACGGAAAGTCACGACGGAAAGCGAGAGCGCATGTCGTTGAGGAGCGGGGGAAACTTGCCGCGCCGGATCGTCCTGGGGCTGATGCTGGTGGCCGTGCATTCGTTTCTGCACGGTTGCGGCGACGACGCGGCGCGGGACGCCGAGGCCGTTGACAGTCGACCTGCATCGATACCCGTTGTCGTCGTGGGCATGGACGGGCTCGACTGGCAGGTCATCCTTCCCATGCTGGCGGAGGGGCGCCTGCCGAACATGGCCGGGCTGATGGAACGAGGTACGTACGGCTACCTCGAGTCGCGCAGGCCCACGTTCTCGCCGATCCTCTGGACCTCGATCGCCACGGGCAAGGGGCACCGCAAGCACGGCATCCACCAGTTCGCCCGGCGCACGCCGGACGGGCGAATCACGCTGTACAACAGCGCCGATCGCACGACCAAGGCGGTGTGGAACATCCTGTCGGACTACGGCAAGCGCGTCTCATGCGTCGGCTGGTGGATGACCTATCCCGTCGAGGAGATCAACGGGGTCATGGTCGCCCAGACGAACACGCTCGACCAGCTCGACATGCGGGCCGGCAAAAACGTCTGGAAGGGCACGCTGCTGCGCGGTGTGCCCGGGCAGGTGTACCCGGTCGAGCGGCAGAACGCGATGATGGCGATTCTGGTGCAGGTCAACATGGACCTGCCCGCCCTGGTGAGACAGATCTTCGAGGAGTTCCGCTACCCCATGTCGCTGCTGGGGCGGCGGATGTGGAACAACTGTCAGTGGGCCTTTCGGGCGGATGCGACGTATCTGCGGATCGCGACGACGCTGGCTCGGGAGCGACCGCTGCCGGACGTGACGCTGCTGTACTTCGGCGGGCCGGACGTCGTCGGGCACCGGTTCTGGCGGTACAGGGAGCCGGACCTCTACCGGCACCGGCCGACCGATCAGCAGATCGCGAACTTCGGCCACATGATCGAACAGTATTACGCCTACATCGACCAGGCGTTGGGGCAGGTGCTGGGGGCGTGCGGGCCGGACGTGCGGTTTTTCGTCGTCTCGGACCACGGCATGCATCCGGTGAACCTGGAGGCCCGGTTCGATCCCGACGACCCGCCGTCGGACATCGATTCCGGCGGGCACCCGGACGCGCCACCCGGCGTGTTCATCGCGGCCGGCCCGGGCATCCGCGCATCGGTTGAGGGGAAACGTTCGCAGGATGTGGTTGCGTCGGACCTGGAAACGGTGGGCAGCGTGCTCGACGTGACGCCGACGATTCTGGCGATGATGCGGATTCGCATCGGGCAGGACATGGACGGTCTTCCGCTGGTGCAGCTCTTCGAGGAGGAGGTCGAGATCGCCCGGCAGCCGGCGCCGGTTCCGACGCACGACACGGCCGAGTTCCTGGCCGGCCGCGGCCACCCCGCCCCAACCCATCCGGGCGAACAGGAACGACTGGAACAACTCCGCCGCCTGGGCTATATCGACGAATGAGGGCGGGCGCCCTGGCGGGAAACCCGGGATGGCCGCGACGCTGGAGCACGGCCGGACTCGGCGTGGGCTGATCGGCTGAGCGGGCACCGCTTTTCGCGTTCGCTATTCGCTATTCGCAATTCGCTCTTGGCGATTCCCCGTCCTTTCGTTCGCCCCCGGGAGGCGGCTGACGCCCCGGGCGGCGCGGGACGCCTCAACGGTCCGTCGATCGAGGAGACCGGCACCCACGCAGGTTTGAGCAGCCGAAGGTCCGCCAAAAAACGGGAATCCATTTGCCTGCGGGCCGGTTGTATTGGACGTTGTAGGTGCCTACGAGTCAGGTGAATCCCAATCAACGGATCGCGACAGATCCCTGGTCCAAGGAGACTGAAAATGCGCACTCAGGTGAACATGATGCGGCGGACGGCCGTGATGGTGGTTCTTGCAATAGTGACGGTAGCCCTGGCGGGATGCGACGACGCGCTGCTGGGCGCCTTGGGTGGAGGCGGTCTGGGTGGCTGGGGCGACTACTACTACCCGGACTGGGGGCTCTACGACCCGACCCAGGACATCCAGGACGTCATTGACTACCGCTGGGACGTGATGGACTGGTCGAACGATCAGTGGGACGCTTATATCCGGCAATAGGCGGCCAGATGGGTGGGTTGCGCCCGCCTTTGGCGGGCTCAACCCACCTACATTCGCTTGCCTTCCGGGATGGAGAGAGACGGGCCGCGGATGAACGCTGATGAACGCGGATCAGACCGTTGGTCTGGGGCTTATCCGCGTTCATCCGTGTCAATCCGCGGCTCAAGCCTGTAAACCGCCTCGACGGACCGGCGAGACCCTACGAAGCCTGCTCGGTGAGGGCGGCCTGCAACTCGCGGGCCACGGCGTCGCCGGCGATCTGCCGGGCCAGGGCGATGGGATCGACACCGACGGCCCGAAGGTTCCCGGCCGACTGCAGCGTATCCAGCGAC
Organism: Phycisphaerae bacterium; assembly: GCA_035528995.1. GTDB lineage: Bacteria > Planctomycetota > Phycisphaerae > UBA1845 > UBA1845 > DATKXO01. Next base: position 36,854 of record DATKXO010000090.1, read on the forward strand.
CGGGGGCCGAGAGACGGGCGCCGATGCTCGTTACGGCTCGACACAGCCGAGCGTGGCCCACAAACCGGCGTACGGATCACCCTCCCACCAGTACAGGGTCCACGGCGGGACGTACCGCCCGAAGTAGTCCTGCGTCGAACCGATTTCGGCCGTGCCGCCGATGAACCAGCCGGCATCCTGATGCGAGAACTCGGCCTTCATCCAGACCGTGTCCGGGATCGTTACCGCCGGGTCCAGGACCGTGTGAAGGTGCACCGGACCCGGTCCGTCCGGCAAGTCGGTCCAGATGAATTCGGTGTCGCCGATCTGGTTGCCGCCGGGCGGCGGCCAACCGGTGTGTAAGCTCACCGTAGCGTCGAAGGTCCCCGACCCCACCCCGCCGCCGTAAACGGTAAGATCATAGTAGACCAGTTCGTTGGGGCTGCCGGCAGCCAGAGTCAGGTCATCAGCAAGGGCCAAT
>DATKXO010000091.1:0-3810 GCA_035528995.1 Phycisphaerae bacterium
TCAGCGCGAGACGTGTGCCAGACCTCCCACGGACGCCCGCCAGAACCACGATTGGCACAGGGTTTCCGATACCGGGATCCTCACCGGCTCACTTACCCCGACTCCTACCCCTACCCGGCCCGAGATCGTTGAACCTGCGCAATCCTGGCGATCCTCCGCTTGACAGCCCGCCACGTCGGACTTAAACTGGGCGGATGCGGGTCCTCGTTGCCTGCGAGTTCTCCGGAGTGGTCCGCGACGCGTTCGCGCTGCGTGGCCACTTCGCGGTAAGCTGCGACCTAGACGAGAGCGAGACGCCAGGTCGCCACATCCGCGGTGATGTCCGCGACCACCTCAATGAATTCGACGGCCAGCCCTGGGACATGATGCTAGCGTTCCCACCCTGCACCTACCTGACCCGAGCCGGCGCGCGCTACTGGGCAGATCCATCGAGGCGGGCACTCCAAGACACCGCGGTCGACTTCGTCCGGGCGCTCTGGACCGCGCCCATTCCCCGGGTGTGTATCGAGAACCCGCCCGGCTGTTTGAGCTCGAGGTTCAGCCCGATCTTCCAAACCATCCAGCCCTGGCAATTCGGCCACGGCTACACAAAGCTCACCTGCTTATGGCTGCGCGGCATCCCGCCGCTGATCGACACCGTCATCCACCGCGGTCGAACGAGCTGGACGGAGAAGATGGGACAGTCGAAGCAGAGATCGCGCCGGCGAAGTCGAACATTCCAGGGCATCGCCGAGGCAATGGCAAACCAGTGGACAAATCTAGCTTGACAGCGTAAGCGCAGCCCGTACAATCTCATCGCGTGCGGCCGACATCGGGACGGAACCCGGGACCGGCCGCACGCACGACCCCCCGGACACACTGAGCCCCTCGCCGGCCGCACACCTTGACAAAGGAGCCACCATGAAGTCCGACACAGCCCGCGCTGAGGCGTACGACGCAAAGACGAACGCCGCAACCGTCGGTCTGATAGTGGCCGCAGTGCTCCCCAATGCACGGACCAACTTCGCCGACCCAGCCGGGATGTCCGACCTGGTCGCGAAGGAGACGCAGATCCAGGGTATTCTCAACGGTACGGCTCCTGCTGTACCGACGATCTACTACCCCTTCTACCTCGCCTTTGGCCGTGAACTCTGGGCACTGACACGCCGAGGGATTGCAGGCCCAGCCCTGACGAACGCCGCCCAGGGTGTCCGCGACAAGTGGAACTACAAAGGCTTCCTCACCGCCGGACTCCTCGACCAGATCTCCCTGGACGTCTTCAACGTCGTCACGGCCTAAGGAGACACCATGAGAACCGCAGCGCAACGAATCGCAAAGTACAACGCGCGCATGGTGTCGAGCTTGCTTGACCCCGTGCGAACGGCCCTCCAGACCTCCCAACAGGCGAACTTCGCCGCATACGCGACGGAGTACGTCCCGAAACAGCTCGCCCTACGCGCGATCCTGAACGCTCTGGGCATCGACACCGCGCAGTACATCTTCTATGAAGCGTACTGTGGCGAGATCTACCACGTGTGGAAGACGTCCGCGGGCGCCTCTGCTGTGATTGCCGCCACCGCAATCCAAGGTCGCTGGGCCCACGACAGCCGCCTTGGTGCCGGCGCGGCCGCCACCTTGAAGGCGATAGCCCTGGACATCTTCTCCATCATCATCCCATAAGGGACGATGGCTGACTTCGACGTCGCGGCAGTCGGCCTCAGCGTACCCGCAAACCCTAGCCCGCTTGACACCTACCGGCCGGCGATATCGGTCCGGAACAACGGCCTGTACGCGGCCACCGCCTCAGGCACGATCCAGATCTATAAAGCCGGCCGACTGGTGTTTAGTGCCGCAGTTACCTCGAGTCCGATCGACCCAGGTGAGACCGGGCTCGCCCTGGCCGCCTCCGAATGGACACCGGACGAGGAAACCGACTACGTCATCTACGGCTATGTCTCCACCCCCAACGACCAGGTCGAACCCAACAACAACCTTCAGCCGTCGACGGTCGCCATCTCCGGAGCCCCGCCGCCGCCGCCGGTTGTAGTCCCGGCTCACGCACTACAGCACCGAGACGGCGGCTCCGACGAACTCTCGGTTGCGGGACTGCCCGGCAAACTAGCCGACGACCAGACCGCGGAAGCGCACGTCGCCTCGCACCAGGTCGGAGGCTCCGACCAACTCAGCCTTGCCGGCCTATCCGGCCAGGCGGCCGAGGCTCAGCCCCCCGACATCCACGGGAACGCGGCTCACAATCCCGACATGGCGTCGCAGGCCGAACTGACCACCCACGCGAACGGCACCCTCCGGCACGACGCGGCGACCAACCTCGCCAACCGGGAAACATCCGGTGCCCAAATCGGCCTGGTCAAACAGATCCAGATTGGCGACGCCTCTGAGGTCCCACTCGCCGGCCAGGACGCCAACCGTCTGGGGCTCCTGCGCGAGGTCGTCGGTTTCCCGGCCACCGGCCGCCTGTGGGGATTCCCCTGGCCGACCGACCACGCCAGCATGCACAACCCCGGCGGCCGCGACCCGATCGGCGCCGCCTTTGCCGTCGGCCACGTTCCGGACACCTTCTCGTCCGCCCCGGGCTCTCCTATCGTCCAGATCCTCCGGCTCGACCTCTCACCCGACCAGGTACGAGGCAACGTCGTTTTGAGCGCAGACTTTGCCGGCGAAATCACGACCGACCTCGCCCTCACCCACACCGCTCATATCTATCTCCGCATCCACTCCACGTCTTCCACGGACAATGTCGCAGTCGCCAACATTTCCCTGGCGAAGAACAAGACGTTCGCCTTCGCCTGCCGCATCGCCGGTGGAATCCGGCAGCCCCTCAACAAGTACGCCCACGGCCTGATAACCATGCACGCGGTCGACACCGCCCTCGCATCATCCGACGAGCACACCATCGCGACCAACCCCGCCGGCGGCGCCTTGATCGGCGACGACACCAACTTCTACTTCGAAGTCCTCATCGGATGGTCTGTCGGAGGCGTCGGGAACCTGTTCGACGTTCACTCTGCCGCCGGCCTGATCGTCATCCCCTGATGCACGACGGCGTCAAAGCCTGTGTCGCGATCGCCGCCATCACCGCCCTTGAGATCGTGGCCATGCTCACCGGCCATAACGGCACGCTACTCCGACTTTCCCTGGTCGCAATCGCTGGCCTCGGCGGCTTCGCCCTGGCCCGCCTGGTAAGGAGGTCACCATGATGACGATCGTTCGCTGGGTCCTCAACTGGTTGTACGCCAACGCCTCGGCCAAGGTCTACACGTCCCGGGTCCCGGTCGGCCGCCACCTCGGCGGAAAAGACGCGCCCGAACTCCCCGACCACTACATCATCCTCGACGTCAGGGCCGGCGGCCGGATCCTGGTGCTCGGCTACTTCCAAACCACTTGACACCTCGGCCCATTGGCCGATAATCCCTCAGTGTGCATACACTTGCGGCGCATCCCCGGTTACAGGGCCAGCATGGCAATGCCGGGATCAAACGCTGGCGCGCCGCACGCCTCTTCTAACTAATGCTCGACATCCGCGCGACCCCTGGGCCCCACGTCGCAGAGCTCCCGTGCTCGTGCTTCTACTGCCAGTTGATCGACATCGTCTTCGATGACCCACTACTCAACCCATGGGAACGCCGCTTCATCTTCCACCTCTCAGGCTGGGGCTGGGAACGCGACTACACCGAGAAGCAGAAAGCGAAACTAGTCGAAGTGCACGCCCGGCTCCGCGCACTCCGCCTAGGCCCACCCGGCCACCCGGGCAGATAATCGCGTCGTGATAATCGTACAGGTCACCGGCTACACCAGCCCGGTCGCTGAGCA
>DATKXO010000092.1:0-25524 GCA_035528995.1 Phycisphaerae bacterium
CGATCGTTGAGAGCTTTGACCAATAGCTGCAGAGCCTTAGAGTCTCTTCCTTCGGCCAGCCGCTTGTAATCGTCGTCGTCCCCTTGCACCCACTGCAGCCATTTCCGTTCGCCCAACCTCTCAATCGCGAGAGCAACCGTGCGGCGCACTCTCTCATCGCTATCAGTGATTGCGTTGATGAGCGGTTCCACGGCTTGTTGGAGGCCCAAGCTCCCGAGAGTCTCCGCGACGGCCTGACGAACGTCGGCATTCTCGTCGCGGAGCGCGAGGATGAGCAGATCCACGGCCAGATCACTGCCCAAGTTCCCGAGAGACTCTGCGGCAATGCGACGAACGTCGGCATCGTCGTCACGGAGCGCGACACTGAGAGGCCCCACGGCTAGTTGGTCGCCGAAGCTTGCTATGCTCTTCGCGGCAACACGACGAACGCCGACGTTACTGTTACCTAGTGCGGTGATTAGCGGTTTCAAAGCCCTGGGGTCGCTGCCCTCAGCCAATCGCTGGAAATCTTCGATGTCTCCCCTGACCCATTCCCGCCACGTTGGGTCTCCGAGATGCCCCAGCGCTATTGCTGCCATTTGGCGGAGGTCGTGATCCTCCACACCGAGCTTTGCGATAAGAGGGGCGACCGCTTGGGAATCGTCGAGCTTGCCTAAGGCTTCCGCAGCGGTCCGGCGGACAGCGGGGTGTGCGTCGTCAAGCGACCCGATAAGCGGCTCAACGGCCCGCGAGTCGCCCAATCTCTCCAGTGACTTGGCAGCAGCTCCGCGGACTTCCGGTTTCTGATCACCAAGCGCCTGGATGAGCGGCCCTAGCGCTCGGCGATCACCTAGCTTCCCCAAAGACCGTGCTGCGGCTTGGCGAGTTTCGTGCTCCTCACTTGCCAACATCTCTATGAGCGGTTCCACAGCCTGCGGATAACCAAGTCTCTCCAGGGCCTTGGCCGCAGCGGGGGCGATATCGGTCTCTTCCTCGGTTAGCATTCGCATGAGCGGCTTTAGCGCTCGCACGTCGCGTAACCTACCCAGTGCCTCGGTGACAGCGTGTCGAACCTCAGAGTTCGCGTCCTCCAGCAAGGCGATGAGGGGCTCTACCGCTTGCACGTTGCCAAGTTTCCCCAACGCAGCAGCAGTGGCGCGGCGGACTTTGGGATCCCGTTCACCCAGTGCAGTGATGAGTGGTCCCGATGCGTCGGGGTCGTTGTCTGCGGCCAATCGGCCGAAGTCACCGAGGTCCCCATGTACCCGTTGCATCCACTTGGGCTCCCCCAGCTTCCCGAGCGCCTCGGCGACAGCGCGACGGACCTGGGAGTGCCCGTCTCCAAGCTTGCGGATAAGGGGATTGAGTGCCCGCACGTCGCCCAGGATCCCCAGCGCCGTGGCAGAAGCGCGCCGGATCTTGGGGTCCGCTTCTGTCAGCTTCCCTATAAGGGGTTCGAGTGCCCGCACGTCACCTAGACCCCCCAGTGCCACGGCAGAAGCGCGCCGGACCGTGGGGTCCGCGTCTGTCAGCTTCCCGATAAGTGGATCGAGTGCCTGCACATCGCCCAGACTGCCCAGCGCGTAGGCGGAAGCGCAACGTACTTGAGGGTGAGCGTCTGCCAGCTTCCCGATTAGCGGCTCCACCGCACTCCCGCTGCGCAGCTCGCCAAGCACGCGGGCTACCAGGCACTGAACCTCCGGGCTTCCATCTTTCAGTTTTTTGACAAGCGGCGCTACTGCACGTGCGTCAGCAGAATCACACAACCATCTGGCGGCTTCCTTGCGCCGCGAGTCACGTGGATCCGTCAGCATCTTTAGGTGACGCCGAAGTCTGAGCCAATCGAGCACGGTAGCACCTCAGCGAAGGACCTGGCGCGAATGAGCGCAGAGCCACGTCCCACTCCGACTGCGGCAAGGGCCTTCGCTTCGACGTTGCCCATCCCTTGATCTTGAGCTGGCGATTCTACCCCCAAAACGTACTTTCTTGTAGCGCTAACGGGTATTTGCGTTGCGTTCCTGACGCCGACTGCTGAGACGCCCGCCCCGGCGAAAGATGTCTGCCACAGCCCGAGGTCATTGGCATTGTCAGCGGGCGGGCAAAACCGGCCAGTGCCGGGCAGGTCAAAACCGGCCATCTTGAGGCGAGGGTGATTCGCGGCGAAGGCCTCTCCAGCCAGTGGTTGGCTGGAGGAGGCTGTGCATGGCGAATCACCTCAAGATGGCACAAGTACACGCGATACAAGCACTTCGGACACGCGGCTGGTCGTTTCGACGGATCGCCCGGGAGCTGGGTGTTCATCGGGACACGGTGGCCCGATACGTGCGGCTGGCTGAGGCGGGTGCAGAACCATCCCACCTGCCCACCGGATGTGCGGATCAAAACCGGCCAAACCCGCCCGCCGGGTCTGCCGGTGATGCACGGCGTCAGGGGCCAGAAGGCCAAAACCGGCCAAACCCGCCCGCCGGGTCTGGGCCGAGCCCGCCGGGATATGAGTCCGGGCCGTCGAGCCTCTGCGAGCCGTTCCGCGATGCGATCATCGAATGGCTCGAGCGAGACCTGAGCGCCCAGCGGATCTGGCAGGACCTCAAGGTCGAGCACGGTTTCACAGGCGGCTACGACAGCGTCAAGCGTTTCGTCCGGCGGTTCAAGACCGCGACACCGCTACCGTTCCGCCGGATGGAATGTGCCCCCGGCGAAGAGGCCCAGATCGGCTTCGGCACCGGCGGGCCGTGACGCACAGGCCGACCGAGCCGAGCGGCTGCCAGGAGAGGAGGGCGAGTTCGTAATACTGCAATCGCGGCAGTAGCGTCCGGATCAGCCACCAGGCCGGGCGGGTCAGCAGGTGTTTGGCATGAAACCGCGATTGCGGGACGGGTTGCGCCGCCGCGTTGCTTGATGCGGTGTGCGGTGCCGCGTCGGGGTGTGGCCGGTCAAGGTCTCGCCGCCGGCTGAGCATGGCCCGCCAGCCGATGATGTCGTGCAACTGGGCGAACCCGTACATGCTGTACCGCCGCCGGGTGACGACGAAACCGGCCTGGGCCAGCCAGTCCAGCACTTGCCGTCGGGTGAAATGGTGGATGTGGCCGACGGCGTCACGCGTCAGGTCGATCCCCATGGCCAGCAGCGGACGATAGAGCGTCAGGGCCGACCCCTCACACGGCACGTGGAGGTGCAGCGTCGCGCCGGGCTTGCACACCCGGCGGATCTGGGCCAGGACGCGACCCACATCGGCGACGTGCTCGAGCAGGTCCATCACGACGACGGCATCGAACGCGGCGTCCTCATAGGGCAGGGCAACCGCGTCCGCCGTCTCGTATTCCACACCGTCGTTGTGCCGCCGGGCCGCGTCGATCGACCTGGCGCTCAGGTCGCATCCGAAGGCCTCGAGGTCTGGGCGGTGCCGCCGGATCGTCCGGATGCAGCGCCCCGCGCCGCAGCCGACCTCGAGCACCCGGCCCTTCACGCCGGCCAGGGACTCCAGACAGCGGCGCATCCGCACCGCCCCCCAGGTGCGGGCCTGCACATCGACGAAGTCCTCGTCCCCGAAGACCGTGGCCGAGTAGTCGAAGCCCGCGCAGCTCGATGCCACCGTGGCCATGCGCTGTTTATCGGAACATCAGCCGCCCGGCATGATGACCGGGCGCAGGCTGGAATCGACGACGCCCGCGGGGAATCTGCTGTCGTGAACGAGGTGGAATACGCGTTGCAGCCTGGTTATGCCAATTGGGTGTCCCGAGAGTGGGCGTGTGTGGGCTACAGAGGCCGGGCGAGCTGAAGCTCGCGACTCGTGAATCGGCAGGTTCATTCTGGAATTGCCACAACCGCGCCGACGCCGACCACCGGCGCGGTTTCAGCCTTCGAAGAGCGTGGGCTGATCAGGCGACTCGGTGGCCGCCCGTTCGGTGACGTCGTTGATCTCGTCGACGAACTCGGCCACGTCGGCGAACTTGCGGAAGACGCTCATGAAGCGTACGTAGGCGATGTGGTTGAGCTGCCGCAGGTGGACGGCCACGTACTGCCCGATCTGCTCGCTGGAGACCTCGCGCTCGTGGTTGCGGTGCAGGTCCTCCTCGACGCGATCCACCAGGCGCTCGATCTCCGCGTCTTGGATGTCCAGCTTGTAGCAGGCGTGCTGCACGCCGCGGACGACTTTGTCCCGCCGGTACGGCTCCCGAGAGCCGTCCCGCTTGACCACGGACAGCCGCATCTCCATCTCGATCCGCTCTTTGGTGGTGAAACGCCGCCCGCAGGAGGTGCAATGCCGGCGCCGACGGACGGCCGCCCCCCCATCCGTGAGGCGCGAGTCGATCACCTTGTCGGTGCTCAGTTCCTTACACGATGGACAGCGCATCGTCCTTCCGCCAATCCGCGCAACCTCGGCGGAACCTCCCATCCCCGGGTGTGGGTGCGGCCAGCCGACATATGGCGGCGCAGGTAAGCTATCGCCCCCAGATGTTGGGGTCAACAAAAAACCACCAGGCCCCTGGACGGCCGCGGATTCCGCCCTATCGTGACGCACATGCCCGGCAGAATGGTCAGAAAACGCGTTGGGGATGTGCTGCTTGTCGGCTACTCCGTCGCCGGCGTCGAGAGCGTGGTGGCCGTCCCCGAGCTCAACGTCTGCTTCGACATCGGCCGGGCTCCCACAGAGGTCGTGTGCATCGACACCATCTGCCTGACGCACGGGCACATGGACCACGCGGCCGGCATCGCGTACTACTTTTCCCAGCGCGGCTTCATCGGGAACTCGCCGGGGCGGATCCTCGTCCCTCGCCCGCTGGCCCAGCCGGTGCAGGCGCTGATGAGCGTCTGGAGAGACATCGAGGGGCACTACTCGTCCGGCGAGGTGGTGGCAGTCGAGGCGGGGCAGGACGTCTCGATTCGGCGCGATCTGGTGGTCCGAGCGTTTGCCGTCAACCACGGGGCCGGCGCCCTGGGCTACTCGGTCATCGAGGTTCGCCACAAGCTGAAGCCTGAGTACCACGACCTGTCGGGTCCGCAGATTGTGGAACTCAAGGAGAAGGGCCTGCCCGTCCAGAACCGCGTCGAGGTGCCCCTGGTCGCCTACTGCGGCGATACCGCCGTGGGCGGGTTCCTGGACGAGGACTGTGTGCGCAACGCGGGGGTCCTTTTGCTGGAGTGCACCTTCTTCGAGGGCGAGCACATCACCCGGGCCCGGGCCGGCAGACACATTCACGTCTGCGACCTGCAAGAAGTGATGAAGCGCGTCCGCTGTCCCCACGTGGCGCTGATGCACCTTTCGCAGCGCACGGACCTGCGGGCCGCCCGCAAAACGCTGGCCGACGCCCTCGACGAAGCAGACCTCGACCGGATCAGCTTCCTCATGGAACGCCCCCCACGTGACCGCGGACCCCGATCCTGACCCGCGAAGGGCGGCAGGGTTCCCCGGAACGCGAAGCACAGTACAGGGCGCCAAGCGCGAAGGGTGGGACGGTTCCGCCCAAGGCGGGGCCGTGGCTCGGCACATTCCACCGGAATCATGCCGGTTACAGTTCATCCGTGCGTATCGGGCCGCTCCTCGATTCAGCGTGTCCGGGGCTACAAAGGCCGCGCGAACTGAAGTTCGCGGCTCGTGAATCGGCAGAGTGATCCTGGAACCGGAATCGGATTCGGAATGCAGGTTCGGGTGGAGGCGGGCTAGGCCTCGATCTTGTCGATCTTCACCCGCAGATAGCGCTGACGGTGACCCATCTTGCGGCGGTAGTTCTTGCGGCGGCGGATCTTGATGATGGTGATCTTCTCGCCCTTGATTTCGCCGGCCACCGAGGCCACGACCTTGGCGCCCTCGACGTAGGGTCGCCCGATCTTGTGCTCTTGGCCGTCTTCCACCATGAGCACATGGTCGAACTCGACGACCTCCTGGCCTTCGTCGAGGTCCCGAAGCTGGACTTCGAGCGTGTCTCCCTCCTGAACCTTGTACTGATGGGCACCGTCTTCGATGATCGCGTACACGCTGGAGTCTCCAAGTCCGCGGTCACCGGGGGGAAATCGGCCCCTACGGGCCGCCACCGGCGATCCGCCGCCTCCCGGCCGGAGCGAATCGAGCCTTATACAACGACGCGGCCGCGGCGTCAAGGCGCGCAGGCCGCCCGTGGCGGCCCCGGGTCTGTGACAGTTCCGGCGGCATTCGGTTCTGGGTGCCACGGGCGGCTTGTCCGCCCGTTCGGTCTTTCGGGTGGGCGCGTGGAGCACACACACTGGCAGGCAAGCTGCCAGTGGCACCCACCTAAACCGTCGTGCACCCAGCGGCCCCGTGCATGGCGGCATCCCGGCCCAGCCGGCTGCCGGCGCCGACCTTGCTCAACCCGACTATTGGCCGGCTGACGTGTCCCCCGCCAAGCGCACCTTCCTCCACGGCGAGCGCCCGGACCCGGCCCACGCCGCGCCTGCCTTCAATCCTGGCACCGTTCCAATAGACCAGGCTCGCAGCCAGGCTGTCCCCCTGTCCCACGGCATCCAGCCAGCCCCAAATTCCGGCTTGTTAACTTTTCTGGTCTCGAAAAGTGACACTTACTTATGAGGCATCCGCCCGACACCGATAACCACACCGAGGCGCGCCGCGGGGAGCGGATGCGCAATCGCAGGGGAGTGCCCTTCTTGCCATCGCTGTCGCAGACCGCGACGGCCCTGGGGAGAACGGCGAGGCGGCGGATCGGCCGAGGATCCGCCGGAGTCGGGAGTTCGCCATGGGCCGGCATGATGTTCGCGGGCCGGATCGTCCCACAGGGGGCAGGCCTCTGCGACGGGACGACGTCACCTGCGAGGAGATGGACGGCGAGGCCGTCCTGTTCGACCCTCAGTCCGGGGCCGTTCACCGGTTCAACGCGATGACCCTTTGCGTGTGGAAACTGTGCGACGGGACCCGTGGGCCAGCGCACATCGCCGACGGAATCGCGGCGAATTACGCGATCGGCTCACGAGAAGCTCTGCCCCACGTTCGGCGAATCCTCGACGGTTTAGAGGAGAGGAGCCTCTTTTGCGAAGGCGGAGACGAGGCTGAGCCTGCCGCTGGGTGCGCCCGGACGGACGGTCCGGGTTCAGAGGCCCAACACACCGCGGGGATGACGCCACCTCCTGAGGCCCACCGTCCAGACTCGGCCCCGATTCAGCAGCGTGGACTCACACGCCGGCAGGCCCTGGGCGGCGGCGTGGCCAAGCTCGTCTTCGTCGCGCCGCTCATCGCCACATTCTGCGCCAGGACTGCGTACGCCGAAGCCAGCAACCCCATTCATCCGGGCAGTCCCACGGGATTGGGCGGGTGCAAGAACATCGGGTACTCCTGCGCCTATAGTAGTGACTGCTGCCTCGGAATAGGCAACAGTCGATGCCATTTAACTGACTTCGTTTGCTGCGTGAGGACCGGCAAGGAGGGCTGTGTCTTTGACGAGGATTGCTGCGAGTTCCCCACCGACACCTGCAACGCGGGATGGTGCAACTAGCGCTCGACCGGCCAACTGGAGCGTATCGGGCCGATCGAGGTCAACGTACCGGTGAACAGGGCGATATAGAGTGCAAAGCTCCATACGAGTGACAATCCTGCTCCTTTGTGCCGCCGGCGCCTGGATCAGCGCCGAGCTGGTCAAGGAACAGGCCAGTCCCTGGCCGTCCGACGCCAACGGCCCTCAGCTCTATACCGGACTGTGCGGAAGTAGTGGCGACGCACAGTCCGACTGCGCCGCGGTCTTCGCCAGCCGCTGGAGCGCGATCGACTTCGACGTGCCCCTGGTCAGCGGTCATCTCACCCTTCGCCGGTCCCGGGTCGTCGTCCCGACCGCGTTCATCGGGCTGGGCTACTTCGTGTTCCTGGGCATCTGGCACGCCTTCGCCGGTTCTCCAAGAGCCTGGCGCAGGTGGTATGTGATCCCGCTGATGACCGCCCTGGGCGGGGCTGCCGGCTCGGCTTTCCTGCTCTGGGTCATGCGGGTCCAACTCGAAGCCCAGTGCACGTGGTGCTTGGCAACGCACGTTATCAACGGCGTGTTGCTGTTCTGCACGCTCTGCCTGTGGCCAGCCAGACGGCGCTCGACTCTGGGGGCGACGACCGCACGATCGGCCACGAAACGCGCTGCGCCGGATGTGCGCCGCCTGTCGTTCGGGTCGGCGCTGCGGGTGGCCGGTTTTGCAGTGGTGGTCATCGGCGGACTGTGGGTATACCGCTCCGCCAGACTGGACATCCGCAACGAGGTGGCCAAGTTTCTCCCGTACCGGCACTTCGTCGACGAGCTGGAGCACGACCCCGCATTCCTGCTCCGCGAGTATCGCGCCCAACCCCAGCACGCCATCCCGGCGCGGCTGACGGACGGTGACAACGAGAGCACGCTCGCCGACGCCAGCGTCGTGATTTTCAGCGACTTTGGCTGCTCGCATTGCGCCTGCTTCGCCGGGAAGTGGCGGCATGAGTTCCGACGCGAATGGCAAGGGCCTGTCCGCGTGTCCTTCCGCCATGCTCCGCCATGCGAGCAGTACAACCAGACGCCGCCGGACGAGACAGAACCCGAAGCCTGCCGAGCCGCCCGGGCCGCCGAGGCCGCCAGACTGCAAGGTGGAGATGACGCCTTCTGGCACATGCACGACCTGCTCTTCGCCCAGAATCGTCGACTCGGCACCGTGCCCTACCGGGACCTGGCCGCGCAGATCGGCCTGGACGGTGACAGGCTGGCCGCGGACATGCAGAGTTCCGCCGTTGCGAGCACGGTGGCCGCCGACGCCGCCCTGGCGGCCGAACTCGGCGTCACCAATACGCCCACCGTGTTTCTCGACGGGCGCCGCGTGCCCCTGCTGTGCCTCAACAACCCCGTCTTCTGGCGGGCCATCGCCTTCGAGTTCTCGCCCGACGGGCATCCGGTCGCGGTCAAGGACTCAACCGAGGAATCGGACTGGGACCTGTCCACCGAAACCACCTTTGCCACGGCCACGGTGAACCCATGAGGAATCGGGAGCTTCATTTCTCGATCGGGGCCGTCAACGTGTCGCTGCGCAGCGACTGCCGCTCGTTCGCTGACGAGTACCTGTCACTGTACGCCCCGTACCGTTGTGATGCCCCCCGGCACAACTCGATCGCCGTCCAGATCAGCGCCCGGCATCGCTTCCCCTGGCGCCGCGGACCCTGGACGGTCCAGGCCGAGGCGGCCGAGGGTTTCGAGGTCCACCGGCGCTACGAAGTCCTCCCGCACCTGGAGTGGGCCATCAGTTGGCAGCTCATCCGGCAGCGGGAGGAATACGTGCAGTTGCACTCGGCCGCGATGGAGGTCGACGGGCGGGGGCTGCTCCTGCCGGGCGATCCGGGCAGCGGCAAATCCACGCTGGCCGCCGGACTGCTGGCCCGGGGCTGGTCCTATCTGTGCGACGAGTTCGCCCTGATCGATCCGACCACACGAAACGTGCAGTCGTTCCCGCGGGCGCTGTGTGTCAAGGAGCCCTCTTTCCCGGTGGTCGATGCGCTGGGCCTTCCGCTGCACCGCAAGACACCGTATCAGAAGCCGACCAAGGGCCGCGTGGCATTCCTCAACCCGCTGGACGCCCGCCCGGACGCCGCGGGGCGACCTTCGCCGGTCCGCTGGGTCGTCTTCCCCCGCTACGTCGAAGGTGCGACACCGACGCTCAAAACGATCCCCCGCTCGCAAGCCGCCTTCGACCTCGCCCGGCAGTGCTTCAACTTCCAGGTGCACCAGGCCGGCGCCGTGGCCGTCCTGGCGGACCTGATTCGCGGGGCGGATTGCTATCAACTGACCTGCGGGGATATTCATTCGACGTGTGACCTGATGGAGTCACTTCTGTTGCAGAGTGCTGCACGAAAGGCGGGATGAGCCGCGAAGCGCGGCGGGCGAGTGCCCCGGCCGGCGCCGGGCACCGAGCACGACCGAAGACACCCGCCCCAACCGGTGATGCCGTGAAATCAGCCGTCTCCGACAGTCCGACGCGAAGCAGCACGCTGGCCCGATGCCTGGTGGGTGCACACGGTCCGGCCGACGACATCCGGTGCGAATCCGTCGATTGGCCGCCCCTGGTTCGTGCAGCCTGCGACGTCTGGCTGGGCGGAGTGCTGCTGGAAGCGATCGAGCGTCGCCGCTGGCCCGTGCCCCTGCCACAGATGCAGCAACTGCGCTGGCAGGCCCGCCAGATTCGTCAGAACAACGTGCGGATGTCGCAGCGTCTGGCGCGGATCAGCCGGACGCTTCGTGACCGCGGCGTGGACGTCCTGCTGCTGAAGGGCGCCGCCCTGAACCTGACGGTTTACGACCACCCCGGGCTGCGTGCCATGGCCGACGTGGACCTTATGGTCCGTCCCGAGCAGGTCGCCCATGCCCAGGCCGTCCTGCGCACCTTGCGGTTTCGCAAGGGTCGCGATCAGGTCCGCGACGACTTCTTCCCGAAGTACTACTACGAGCTCGAGTACACTGCGGAGCGTCCCTGGCCGCTGCGGATCGACGTGCACGCCCGCCTGCTGCGACCGCTGCGCTACGCGCGGACCATTCCGGACGACGCGCTGTGGCGCGACGCCCGCTTAACGGATTTCGAAGGCGGGCAGGTGCTCATCCCTTCGCCGGGGAACATGCTGATCCACCTCGCTGCCCACGCCGCCTGTCACGGCGCCCGGCCGCTCCGCTGGCTCTACGACATCAAACGGCTGCTGGACGTCGAGCGGACGGCGATCGACTGGGATATCGTGGTCGGCCGTGCCGGTGACTGGGGGTTGTCACTGCCCGTTCGCGTCGGGCTGGAGCGCACCGAGCAGGTGTTCGGCCCGACGGCACCGCCTGAAGCGATGACGGCGCTGGGCCGGGCACGCGTCACGGCGGCCGACCGCCTCACGCTGTGGCACGCCCCGCGCGACGAGAAGCACCCCGTGGGGCACGTTCTGGTCAACCTGCTGTGCACGCCGGGGCTGCGGTTCCGGGCCGGCTACCTGGGGGCCATGCTTCTGCCCGGACGCCGGCACATGGCTTCGGTCTACCGACGCCGTCACGCCGGGTGGCTGGCGTGCGCCCACGTCTACCGCTGGATCAGGGCGATCGTCCGGCCGCTGGTTCCGCGCACTGCCTGCTGAGTCCAGCGACGAGCCCGTACGCTTCTGCCCAGCGCAATCTCGTAGCCTTCCCTTCCGCGGGCGTCCCGGTTATACGGTTTACAGTTTGTTCATGCCGATTGGGTGTCCCGCGAGTCAGCGTGTCCGGGGCTACACAGGCCGCGCGAACTGAAGTTCGCGGCTCGTGAATCGGCAGATTCATCCTGGAACTGGTATTAGACATGGGAAGCGGTGTCAGGCCGCATGAGTCCGTTGGCCAGCGACAGGGTTTCGCGACGATGAGCAAGTCCGGTCTCGGTGCCGTCTTCTTTGCCGGTTTCGTGCCGCGCCGAACGGCTGTGGCCCACCGGGACATGTCGCTGGTTCAAGCGTACGGGATTCACTGGTTTGCACTTCTCCTCGGCACGATCACGTTCATGGCCGTGCTTAGTCAGGACGCCGAAACCCGCTTGGAACTTCTCCGTTTCTGGGAGAGCGGCGAAGTGTTCACGGCAACCGGCGCCGTCGTGAGCAGCATCATCGTGGTCGTCGCGGAAGGGATCTTCCTGCTGTTTTCGCTGTTGCTGCTGCCCTGGGGCGACGGGACGGCCGGCGTGGGGACAGCGTGGCGGCATGCCGTGCGAACCGTCTGGCTGCACACGGGGCACCTGGCGTTGAACGTATGTCTCTTCGCGGCCGCTTGCCTGTTGAGCTTCGGCTACCTCGAGCCCCTGCGTCAGTACTGGTGGCCGGAAGGGTCGACTCCGCGCACCGATTCCGCTGTGCTCCAGTGGGTCGCGAACCACTACGAATACGTTCTGCTGCTGAGCTTCCTGGCCTGCGGGGCGTGGTACCTGGCTTCCCTGCTGCGGGGCATGACGGTGCCCCTGGCGCCGAGCGGGCCGACGCGCCCTCCTCTGTGCGAGGCCTGCGGCTACAACCTGTCCCATCACGAGCCGTCGGCCCGGTGTCCGGAATGCGGCCGGCCTGTGGCAATGTCGGTCGGCCCGCACGTGCGCACGCCGGTCCAGTGGTTGCCCCTGCCTCACCGGCCACGCCGGACCGGCTTCCTCAGCGCTGCCATCCAGCCCTGGACGTCCCCGCAACGGTTCTTCATGACCGTCCCGGCGAACGGCGGACTCGGCTGGGCGGGCAGCTTCCTGCTGGTTCAGCTCATCCTGACCGCAGCCGCGCTTCCCGTCGGCTGGGCGCTTTCGACCGCGGTGTTCGATCCCGAGGAATTCGCGCGGATCGTCCAGGACGAATGGTTTGGAGAGACGGTGTTGGCGCTGACCTGTTCCAGTCTCGCCCTCGGCTGTTTCTGCGCCCTGGTGGCGGGTTTGTCGGCCGCGATCATCGGACTGGTGTTTTCGAGGTATGACAGGCGAAACCAGACGGGCGCGGCCCAGCGGGTGGCGTGCTTCTGCGCCGGCATCTTTCCGGCGGGCTGCTACGCGATCACGGCAGGGGCGGTCGCGGGCGAAATCCTCCTCACCGGACACAGCCATCGGTACGAGTATTACCTGGAGGTCGGCACGCTCGGATTGATCGCGGCCGTGATCGTGTTCTACATCGGCGCCGTTGCCCGCCGGATGCGATACGTGCGCTACGCGAACAGTTGAGTTACGGGGGTTCCCCTCACGGAGTCGCGTCCCCATCGGGGGTCCCGGCGATGACGGCTTCTTCCTCATCGTCGTCCCGGTCGGCGGCATAGCCCTCGGCGACGTCGGCGGCCACCTGCTGCTGCAGCACGTCCCACTCCTCGAGGGTCATGTGGACCTCGCGGGCCTGGGAGCCCTTGTAGACGCCGACGATGCCGGCCTCGGCCATCTGGTCGATGAGCCGCGAGGCCCGCGAGTAGCCGATGGTCAGGCGCCGCTGCAACAGCGACACGCTGCCGCGCTTGGTCTCCAGGATGATGCGGACGGCCTGATCGAACAGCGGGTCTCGCTCGCCCGACTCGCCGCCGTCGCCGGACTTCATGCGGATCAGCTCGGGATGGAACTCGGGCTCGCTCCGCTCCTTGAGGAAGTCGATGACGGCCCGCAGCTCGCGCTCCTCGACGAAGGTTCCCTGGGAGCGGATCAGCTTGGAGCTGCCCGGCGGCAGGAACAGCATGTCCCCCTGACCCATCAGCACCTCGGCCCCGTTCTGGTCCAGCACGATGCGCGAGTCCATCCGCGAGGCCACCCGGAAGGCGATGCGGCAGGGCAGGTTGGATTTGATCAGCCCGGTCACCACCCTCGCCTCCGGGCGCTGCGTGGCCACCACGATGTGCACGCCGACGGCCCGGGACTTCTGGGCCAGCCGGGACAGGTAGTGCTCGACCTCCTTGGCGCTGGTCATCATCAGGTCGGCCAGCTCGTCGATGATGATGACGACGTAGGGCAGGTGCGTCGGTATCTGGTGCCGCTCCTCGTCGGTGGCCGGCGCGAAGCGCTCGTAGATCTCCTCCTTGTCCAGCGCGTTGTAGGCCTTGATGTCGCGGACGCGGGCCTCGCTGAACAGTTCGTAGCGCTCCTCCATCTTGGTGACGGCCCACTCGAGGATGGACTCGGCGCGTTTCATGTCGGTGACGATGGGGCACATCAGGTGGGGGACGTCCTTGAAGTTGGACATCTCGACCATCTTGGGGTCGACCAGGATGAGCTTGCACCAGTCCGGGCGCTGGGTCATGAGCAGGCTGACGATGATGGAGTTGATGCAGACGCTCTTGCCCGAGCCGGTGGTGCCGGCGATCAGCAGGTGCGGCATCTTGGTCAGATCGCCCACCAGGGCCGACCCGCTGGCGTCCTTGCCGATGTACAGCGGCAGGGCCATCTCCCGGGCCTTGCGGCCGACCATGGACATCAGCTCTTTCAGACGCACCGTCTCCTTGTCGATGTTGGGGACCTCGATGCCGACGGTGTTCTTGCCCGGCAGCGGGGCGACGACGCGAACGGCCGGCGCCTTGAGGGCCCGGGCGATGTCGTTCGACAGCGTGGCGATCTGGGAGACCTTGATGCCCGGGGCCAGGGAGAGCTCGAACATGGTGATGACGGGGCCGGTGTCGATCTCCACGACGTGGGCGTCGAGCCTGAACTCCTCGAGGGTCCGCTCGAGGACCTTGGCCTTGGCCCGGACGATGGACTCCTGCTGAGCGCTGAAGGTGTACTCCGGGTCCTCCAGCAGCGAGGGCGAGGGGAAGATCCAGTCCTCGAGCTCGCGCGGGTACGGCTCGGTCGGCGGCGCGGGCGCCTGCCGCTCGAAGTGCTTGATGATCAGGGGCGACACCGGTTTGGAACCGGCGCCGTCGTCGCCGTCTGCGGGCGCAGCGTTGGCACCCACGGGCGCCTCATCGGTTTGTGCTGCGTCCCCGACCTGCCCATCCGGCGGCTCGGTGGCGTCAGCAGCCTGCCCGTCAGCGTCGTCGAACAGCGTCGGGTCGTCCTCGACGTCCTTCCCCGCGGTCGGCGCCGGTCGATTGGCGTTGATCTTCGGCTCCGGGCGCGGCCTGGGCACAACCGCCACCGGCGGGCCTGGGTCACTGCCGCCACCCGAAGCCCCGCCCGACGATGCGCCTCCGGACACGGCATGAGCGCCCGCGACGGCCACCGCGGCCGTCCGGGCCGTCGCCAAGGCCGTACCCGACGCACGCCCCAATCGCTGGAGCGCTCCCGGAAGTCGCCACACCCAGCCCTCGGCCGCGAACAGCAGCCCGACGAGCAGGGCATACCCCAGCACCAACACCGCCCCAAGGCCTGACAGGTTGGTCGAGATGAACTCTCCCAACGCCATCCCCAGAACGCCGCCGCACCCTTCGGGCAGCGCCCCGGCTCCGCGACCGGCCACTAAATGAACGGACGCGGCCACACACGAGACCAGC
This sequence comes from Phycisphaerae bacterium, assembly GCA_035528995.1. Classification (GTDB taxonomy): domain Bacteria; phylum Planctomycetota; class Phycisphaerae; order UBA1845; family UBA1845; genus DATKXO01. The sequence goes on from DATKXO010000092.1 coordinate 14,874, forward strand.
AACGCCAGCCCAATGGCGCGCTGGATCGGGCTTTCGATTCGCCCTCGCACCAGACGAGTGACGGCCGCACACAGGGCGAACAGGGCCGCGACGTAGGCTCCGTCGCCGACGTAGTAGAACAGGTTGTACGCCACCCACGCCCCGACGCGCCCGCAGGCGTTGGCCGTCGGGTCGTTGTGCGGGTACTGGTGCGGGCTGGGCCAGTCGCCGGCGTCGAAGGTCAGCAGGGAACCCCAGACCAGGGCGCAGGCCGCCAGTGCGAACACCGGGCCGACGAGCCGTCGGGGCTGCGGTCCCGTCTGTTCCGCGTCTCGGCTCATGGACGACAGATTCCCTCCCGCGGACCTGTACCCGGTCCGCCCGGCCGTGCCGGCAAGGACGAAGCGGCACGGACGATACTGAAAACCGCACTTCCACTATTTATCGGGTGCCCCGGGCGGATTGCTGGAGGCAATCTCCCCCCCGCGTGCCACTGTCGGGCGCCGGGCCGGCAGTACCGCCGATTCCGTCAGCCCGTGGGCCTACCGCCGCCGCGGGCGCTTCTTTCGGCCCTTCGGGGCGCTGGCCCTCTTCGGGCCGGGCGACCTCGTCGTTTCGCTCGAGCTCTTCGGCCGCTTGGTCGGGGGTTTTGTTGTGGCCTTCGGGCGACCGGCGCGCTGACCGGGCCTCGCCCTCGGCGCAGGCCCCGGCTTCTCGGCCGGGGCCAGGTCGAGCTCTCGGTCGGCGATGTCGACGGCGGCGATGCGGACGCGCAAGACGTCGCCGATCTTGAGGCGGCGGCCGGTGCGCTGGCCGACGACGCAGCCGGCCTCGGCGTCCACCTCCCACCAGTCGTCCGCCAGATCGGCGAAGCGCAGCAGCCCCTCGACCAGATATTGCGGCAACTGGACGAACATGCCGAAATTCGTCACACCCGTGATGATGCCGTCGTGCTCGCTGCCGATTTCCTTTTCCAGCAGCCGCAGGACGTAGACCAGCTTCAGCTCGCGTTCGGCCGCCTCGGCCCGTCGCTCGTTGCGACTGCAGTGCAGGCCCAGCTCCTCCACCTCCTGGAGGGTCGGGAGGTCCGGCGGCATCCGCCGCTTCTTGATCTGGCCGCGCAGATACCCGTCCAGCAACCGGTGTACGGTCAGGTCGGGGTACCGACGGATGGGCGAGGTGAAATGACAGTAGTCCTCACTGGCCAGGGCGAAATGCCCCTCGCTTGTCGGAGCGTACACGGCCCGCTCGAGCGACCGCAGGATGGCGAGGTTCACCGCGAAGGACTCCGGGCGGCCCTTCACCCGCTCGAGCAACGGCTGCAACGCCTCCCGCTGCATGGTCTTGACCGGCGGCAGACCCAAGGCCTGCAGGAACCGGCTCAAGGCTTCCGCGCCCGTCTCCTCCGGCGGGGCGTGTACCCGACGCAGGCACGGCACGTGCAGGCCCGCCAGCAGTTCCGCCACGGCCTCGTTGGCCTCGACCATGAACATCTCGATGATCGTGTGGCTGAAGCTGGTGTCGCTCGGTTGGATGCCGGCCACCGCACCGTCGTCGTCGAACACGACCTCGACCTCGGGCAGATCGAGCACCAGCATGCCATCCGCCCGCCGCCGCTGCTGGATGGTCCGGGCCAGCGACTCCATCTGACGGATCAACGCGACGACCTTCTTCGGGTGCCGCCCCACTTTGCCCGCCAGAATCTGCGTGGCCTGGCGGTAGGTCAGCCGCCTGGCCGACCGGATGACGGTGTTGGCGAACCGCGAGGCGACGCGGCGCCCGCCCGCGTCGTAGGTGACGAACACGCTCTTGGTCAGGCGCGGCTGGTTCTCCTGCAGGCTGCACACTCCGTTGGACAGCACCTCGGGGAGCATGGGGATGACCAGGCGCGGGAAGTAGACGCTGTTGGCCCGCTCGCGGGCCTCGGTATCCAGCGCATTGCCCGGTTGCACGAAGTGGGAAACGTCCGCGATGTGCACGCCCAGTTCGAGTCGGCCCTTCTTGAGCTGCGTTACGGAGATGGCGTCGTCGAAGTCTCGGGCGTCGTCGGGGTCGATGGTGATGATGGTCAGGTCGCGCAGGTCGTCGCGGCCCCGGGCGGCCTCTTCGGCGTTATACGACGCCACTGCTCTGCCGGCCTGGTCCCGGACTTCTTGCGGGAACTCCTGCGGGAACTGGTACTGGTAGATGATGCTCAGCGTATCGACGCCCGGAGCGCCGCGCTTGCCGAGCACCTTGGTGATCACCCCGCGAGCGTCCCGACGTTCCGACGGGTACTCGACGATCTCGACCACGACCTGGTCGCCGGCCCGGGCGCCCTTCGCTCCGGAATCGCCCACGAAGATGGGAGCGTGCAGCGTGTTGCCGTCCGGACGGACGAACCAGCGTTGCAGCTCCCGGCACAGTTCGCCGACGAACCGGCTCTGCCCGCGTTTGACGATCTCGACGATTCGCCCCTCGCAGATCATCTTCCCGCCGCGCCGGCCCCGCTTCAGGACTCGCGCCGAGACCATGTCGCCGGTGATGGCCCCGCCCGCCTCGCCCGGTGGCACGAACAGGTCACCGTGCGAATTGGGCGTGTCGGGAATGACGAACCCGAAACCCTTGGGGTTCAGCCGAAAACGCCCCACCACCGTCCGCGGCGGATCGGGAAGCGTCAACGCACTGGCCGACCCCATCACCACCCGCCCCGTTTTCATCAGCCCCTTGACCGCCTTACGAAAATCGCCGTACTCGGCGTCGGCGATGCCCATGTCCCGGGCCAGCTTCTCGACCTTCTGCGGCCGGTAGCCTTTGCGGGCCAGATGACGGACAATACGATCCGCGAACCGTTCCGGTGCCATGAAGACTCCTCGCGCCGCTGCAATCGTCGGGGAAGGTCAAGCGGCTATCATTGGACGTCGCCTGGACGAATGACGAACCGGATGGTAGGGCCTGGGCCTGGGCCGTGCAAACGACCCCAGGAAGCATCCGCCCTTCCCGCACTCGGAGCGAATCCACATGGCCGGTCGATCCAAAGCAGGCTGGGCGGTTCGCCTGTCCATACTGGCGGTTGTCGTAGCAGCCGTTGCGTATGTTCTGGCCCAACGAGCCGCGGTGCGAGCGGGCGTGGACAGCCTGACCTTCATCGACCGTGTGCGCGGCGGGTTCCTGTGCATCGGCACGTGCGCCGACAAGCCCGGCATCATGGTGCTCAGCCGTGAATCCCGGGAGGAAGTGGACGTCCGCGCCGCGACCGAGTCGCTCTTCGGCCGGACAACGCTCACCCTCGACCTGGGCACCCACACCGAGCAGCACGAATTGGACGAGCCTTGCGTGATCCTGCTGCCCGGCGACGGGCAACGTCAGATCATCGCGGTGGACTGGGACGCGACCACCTTCACCGACGTCCTGGCGAAGACCGACTGCGGCGGCCGGCACCGCTCCACGGAGGAGCACCCCAATTGCGGCCGCCCCTTCCTGGACCTGATGGAATACCTCCGGGCAAATTGCCCCGACCGCATTCCAACCGAACTCGAGTCCTTCGTCAGATCGATGCCTGATCCGCTCACGGGGGCACCCTGACGCGGGGCCTGGGAACCCCCGGTCGCCGGCCGCCAACAGGCTTGCCAGTATCGCCAGCCGCGAAACCGGGCCGGCCGCACCCTCTCCCGCAGACCGCCCGTTGGGTCGCTGCCGGGGCCCCACCCCCGGTGCCTCGAACGGCAGCCCTGGGCTCGGCCAGGCCCGCCGCAAGTCCGTTCAAGAAAAACGGCGGGGAAGGCCGATACTAGGCTCACCATAACCCGCAGATTACCCAGTTTAACGCATAGAGCTGGCAAACCGGTAATCTCGCGAACTCAGAAGTCGGAACGAGGACGCCGCGGTGGAACCCCGGCAATTGGAGGCCAAGGTTGATGCTACGACGGACCCTCTCGCTGAGATCGGGCAGGAGGCCCTTTCGCAGTCGCGACTGCCGATGCCCGGTCCGGCGTGGCCAGGAGCCCGTCAATGCCCGATCCAGAGCTTCTCACCCGGTTTATGGACCCCTTGTTGTCCGGTGATCGAGTGGCCTGCCGGAAGATGCTGCGCCGGCAGCTCGAACAAGTGAGCGACACCGAGAGCCTGTATTACGGTCTGCTGTGGCCGGCGATGGAGGAGGTCGACCGGCTCTACCGGGCCAGCCGAATCAACATCGCGGCCGAGCACATGGCCACCAGAATCAACCGGGCGTTGGCCGACCAGCTTCAGACCGCCCTGGTGCCCCAACCGCCCAACGGCAAACGAATCCTGATCGCCTGCGCCGATGGGGAGCCGGAGGAACTGGGCGGCCAGATGTGCGCCGACCTGTTCGAGGCCGGGGGCTGGGACGCCTACTTCATCGGCGGGGGGGTGCCCAACGACGAGATCCTCAGCCTGGTGGGACAGTTGCGACCCGACATTCTGCTCATCTTCGGTACTCAGCCGCAGGGCGTACCCGGCGTTCGTGGACTGATCGACCTGATCCACGAGGTGAACTCCAACCCCACGATGAACATCATGACTTCCGGCGGCGTGTTCAACCGGGCCGACGGGCTGTGGAGGGAGGTCAACGCCGACCTGTTCGCCAGGACGGCGTCCGAGGCGCTGGAAATGGCGGCCGACGCCCAACCGCGCAGGCCTCAACCGCGCGCCGTGGGCGCGCCCAAGAAGCGGCGTCGCCGCCGCAAACCGCCGCTACTGGCCGTCGCCGAAACAAAAGCCTGACGTACCCGTACCAGGCGGACGGCCAGGCCTGACGGCGTCGGGCAAACAGGACTGACCACTGACTGAGCCCAGCCGGCGGCATGGATGCCACACACCACCGGGCTAACGGAAGGCACCTCGGCTCAGTGACTCAAGCGAACCAGGGTCGCCCCAGCCGGGCGGCTCTGGTTCGTATTGTTGCGTGTCCAGCGAGGTGCGGCGGCCAGGCACCTGGCTTTGACGTTTACGACAATCGTCCGTCTTACCCAATAGAAACAGGGCCTTGCGTGTTGCCGGCAGACCTTCTGAGCCCGTAGTCTGGGTGCCGCTGCGGGCAGAAACGCGAGTCTGCGTCGTGAAGACCCTGCCGGTCGAAGACATTCAGCGCGTGTACCGGTTCGCCCTGCGATTGGCGGGTGATCACCACGCGGCTGAGGAGATCGTTCAGGAGACGTGCCTGCGGGCCTGGAGGTCTCGCCGCGGGCTGCGGAATCCAGGCTCGTCCCGGGCGTGGATGTTTCAGATCGCGGCAAATGTGTGGCGCGACCAACTGCGACGGGCCAGGCTGCCTGCGGCGCCCACCACGGCACGGGTCGCCCATGATCCACCGCACCTACGATCGCCGGAGCGGATCGCCGGCGAGCAAGAAGCAATCGAGCGGATCATTCGGGCCATGGATGCTCTTCCGGAGCGTCAGCGACAGGTGTTGTTCCTGTTTTCGGTCGAAGGGCTGTCGCAGACGGAGATTGCCGAAGTGCTGGGGATCAGCCCTGAGGCAACCAAGGCCAGCCTGTCCCTGGCGCGACGAGCGATGCGCCGGCGGCTGGAGATGCTGGAAGCGGGGCGGTGAGGTCTTACGATGACCGATCGATCGTGTAACCGGTTGGATGATTACCTGGGCGGCTGGCTGGAGGAGTCAGTGGGCGCGGAGTTTGCGGCGCATCTGGCGCGGTGCGTCGCTTGTCGCGCGGAGATCGAGCGACAACGACGGCTGGACGGCTTGCTGGGGCAAGCGGGCGCCTACTTGGAGTCGGTTCGACCGGATCTGGTTTGCCGTATCGAGCGTCGTCTCGTTGCGGCGCGACGGCAGAGGTGGGTCAACAGGGCGGTGGCCGGTTTGACCGCGGCTGCGGTCCTGCTGCTCAGCGTGCTGCTGTGGCCGCAGGCGCTGCCGACCAGGCCGGCGGGCACGATCGTCGGCGTGCCACAGAAACCCCGCGATTCGATGCCCGAGAAGCCACCTACTGCGTCCGTTGGACCCAGGGCCGCGTCTGAGCAGCTAGCCGTGCTGGTCGTTTCGCAGTGCGGACACTCGTGCCCCTCGGCCCATCGGTGGACGCGGATGCCCCGGGTGGCGTTGCCGATGCCTTCAGCCCGCGCCGGGGCGGGCGGGCGCGTTCAAGCCTACGACGAAGCGGAGGCGGGACCGGCACAGGGGCTACCAGAACCGCCGAAGTTTCTTGTGAGTAGCTCCTGGAAGGGCAAGTCCTGCATCCAGGCTCGCCATACGCTGGGCAGCCGCAAGGTTGCCAGGATCGTTTTCCACTGATGCCAGACGAAGGCAAGGAGTCGAGAACATGTGTGCACAGGCGAACAGACAACCCCGGCTGGGATGGGTGAGCGCAACGTTAGCTGCTGTGCTGTGCTCCGAGCTGTCGGTATGGGCGGGCCAACCGGCGGCGGGTGGCGAGCAGGGCAGTCCGGTCAGCGAGACTCGTGTATTCGACATCCGCTCATTGCTTCTGGAGGTTCCCGATTACCGAGCCGTCTTCAGCGATCTGCGCAGTGACGACATCTTCGGGCCGGTGAAGCCGCCACCTGCCGACGCCGGCATACTCAGTGACGCGGACGGCAAGGCAATGCGCAGCTCCGAGAGTCAGGCGGAAGGCCAGCAAGAGAATGCCGAGGTGCTCATGAGGATGCTCCAGGAGATCGTGGTGCCGGAGTCCTGGCGCGACTACGGCGGTGACGTGGGGGTGATGCACTACTACGGCGGGCAACTGGTGGTGTCCAACACGCCGGACGTGATTGTGGAGACTGAGCGTCTGCTGAACCTGCTGAAGGCCTCGCGGTCACTGAAGCTGCGATTGGACGCCTGCTTCGTTACGGTGCCGTCACAAGCAGGTCCCACCGAGATGGGCGGCCTGGGCAAGCAGAATGAGTTCGCGCCCGACGAGTTCCGGAAACTCCTGGCAACCCATGCGGATGAACTCTCGGTAACTCGGGCCTCGGTGTCGGGCTTCGAGGGTCAACGGATCTTCACCACCGCAGGGCGTCAGTACAATGTCCTGGTGGGCACGGATGCAGTGGTGGCGTCCGGCAGTGCGGCGTACACGCCGGTGGCCCGGCAACTGGTCAGTGGGGTGACGCTGGAGGTTCAGGCGGTGCTGGACGCAGCCCGGGAGACCGTACTGGTCGATCTGCGCACCTCGTTGGGAGAGCTGAGGCCGACGTCGCCACCGGCATCCGTACCCACTGACCCGTTGGCCGTTGGCAGCTCCGTCCCGCCGTATCAAGTCGCTCATTTCGCCACGAGCGTGTCGCTACCGGTAGGGCGGTATTCCCTGGTCGGCATCGCCCACTACGACGATGATCGGGACGTCATGCTGTTCGTGATGCCGAGCCGGGAGTAGTCAACCTGTTGAAAGCGCGTTCGGGCGCATCAACGATTCGGAGGCGGTTCAAGGCCCAGGAAGTTGGCCAGCAGGTGGTGGCCGTGCTTGGTCAGGAAACTCTCGGGGTGGAACTGCACACCGTCCACGGGCAGGTCGCGGTGGCGAATGCCCATCAGCTCATCTCGTTCCGTCCAGGCGCTGATCTCGAACTCGGCCGGTAGCGTTTCCCGCGCCACCGTCAGGGAGTGATAGCGAGTGGCGGTGAAGGGGTTGGGCAGGCCGGCGTAGACGCCCTTGCCGTCGTGGTAGATTTCGGAGGTCTTGCCGTGCATGAGACGGTCGGCCCGGATGATCCGCCCGCCGAAGGCCTGGGCGATCGCCTGGTGGCCCAGACACACGCCCAGCAGGGGGACCTGGCCGGCGAAGCGTTGGACCACCTCGACGCTGATGCCGGCTTCGTTGGGCGTGCATGGTCCCGGCGAGAGGATGATGTGGCTGGGGGCCAGGTCGGCGATTCCGTCTGGCGTGATGGCGTCGTTGCGGAAGACGCGGACCTCGCGGGCGGCGTCCAGCTCGCCGATCCGCTGGACCAGGTTGTAGGTGAAGGAATCGTAGTTATCGACGATCAGAATCATGGCTTGGCAGCATAGCGTTCCCGAACCCGGCGGGCAATCCGGGGAGTGTTCCACGGGTTGCGCTTTGCCCGCCTGTCGGCGGGCTGCGCTTCACCCGTGGCCACATTCCTCCGCCCCCTTCGGGGGCGTCGCTGCACGGCACATCCCCGATTAGGCCAACGGCGCCGGCTACGAACGGTCGGCCTGTCGAGGCGCAGCTTGGTTCGCCGCCCCCCATCCGCTGAAAGTATCACACACCCGGCACAGTTCGTGTAAGGAATCGGGCAGCAGGCGCAAGAGGGAGCGTATGGACACGGCGGACCAGCGGGCCGGTCGCTGCGCAACGATCAGGAGGATGGTGCGCGCGGCGCTGGTCCACCCGAGGCTGCCGCTTGCCGTGGCGATCCTGTCCGTGGTGTTGGCGCTGCCGTCGCTACGGGTCGGGTGGCTGGCGGACGATCATTTCCTGCGCGTCCGGCTGACTGGGTCGGAGCAGCTCCCGGAGATAAGCGGCTCGATCTTCAGCGCCTTCACCTTCGCCGACGGCGATCCCGAACGCACCTCGCGGATCATGGACAAGGGGTTCTGGCCCTGGTGGACCGCCAAGGAACTGCGGGCGTCTTTCTTTCGTCCGCTGGCCGCGATCACGCATTGGATCGACGTGCGGCTCTGGCCCGACTACGCCTCCCTCATGCACCTGCACAGCGTGCTATGGCTCGGTGGGATGGTCGCGGCCGCGGCCCTGCTCTATCGGCGGCTGATGGGCCCGACCCTAGCGGCCGGGCTGGCGGCGCTGCTGTTTGCCATCGACGACGCCCACGGCACGCCGGTGGGCTTCCTGGCCAACCGCAACTCGTTGATGGCGACCTGCCTGGGGCTGGCGGCGCTGTTGGCCCATCAGCGTTGGCGGCGGAACGGCTGGCGGGCCGGGGGCGTCATCGGACCGATGCTGTTTGCCTCGAGCCTGCTGTCGAGCGAGTTCGGGATCGGGACGATGGCCTACCTGCTCGCCTTCAGCGTCTTCCTCGACCGGGGAACGTGGGGCCGACGATTGACGTCCCTGCTGCCCTACGTGCTGATCGTGGTGGTGTGGCGGATCGTCTGGACGCACCTGGGTCACGGCATCCACGGCATGGACTTCTACGTCGACCCGCTGGATCATCCGCTGGGCTTTGTGGGGGCCGTGGTTCGCCGAGCACCGGTGCTGCTGTTGGGCCAATGGGCGGTGCCGCCGTCCGAGGTCATCTCACTCGGGAGCGTGACCCTGCCTGCGTCAGTTGCCCGGCTGATGTGGCTGGGGGCAGTGGTCGTCCTGGTGCTGCTCTGCCTGCTGCTGTGGCCGCTGGTGCGACGCGACCCGTCGGCCCGCTTCTGGGCACTGGGGATGTTTCTGTCGGCCGTGCCGGTGTGTGCGACGTATCCGGCCGACCGCATGCTGCTGATGGTGGGCATCGGCGCTTTCGGGCTTTTGGGCCAGTTTGCCGCGCAGACCTTCGGAGAAGGCCATGCATATTTCAGTCACAACAACGGGCGCCTGCGGCGGGCAGGCGTGCGCGCGGGCGGCGTGATCCTGTTGCTCGTCCACGCAGTGGTGGCGCCGCTTGCGCTGCCGTTCCGTGCGCTGATGCCCTGGGGGCCGAGAGACACGATCGAGCAGTGTTCCATAAGGACCCCGTTTGATGATTCCATCGCGCAGCAGGACCTAGTGATCGTCAACGGTCCGATCAACATGGCCGCGGCGTACCTTCCGATCGTGCGAGCGCTGGCGGACCAGCCGATTCCGCGTCGGGTGCGTCTTCTGGCCCCGAGCTTTTCTCCTGTCGTGTTGCATCGGCCCGATGAACATACTCTGGTGATTCGAGCCGAGTGGGGCTTCCTGGCCTCACCGCTGGATCGGCTGGCCCGCGGCGACGACCACCCGATGGCGCTGGGACAGCGGGTCGAACTGACCGGCGTGACCGTCGAGGTGACGGCGTTGATGGACAACGGGCGGCCGGCCGAGGCGACCTGTCGATTCGACGTACCGCTGGAAGACCCGTCGCTGCGATGGCTTCGATGGGACGAGGGTGCGTTCGTCCCGTTCGTTCCGCCGCCGGTCGGCGAGACCGTGCGATTGCCGGCGGCGATCCCCTCGCTCGGCTGGTAGAGCGGTCACCTTTCGTGCGCCGGAACGGCCCCGCACTGCTGGTGAGATGGTGTTTCAATCCGATTCTCGCGTTGCACGGTCCGGAGGAAATCCCGACTCAAATAAGCGGATTAATTGAGCCATTGGTCCTGAGATTGCCGAAGAAGACAGGCGTAACTCGCGCCGGGAGCGGCGATTGCGCCCAGGCGCGTGGTTCAGGAAAGAGACAGAACAATCGGTTGACAGCCTACGAATTCGAGCGCAGGATGACGCTGAAGACGACGCCGGCGGCCGGCGCGGGTCGTCGATCGGGATCAATTCATCAATAACAAACGCGGAGGACAGATTATGCAAAGACGATGGGCAGGAGGTTATGGATGCATTGGGGTTTGCCTGATCGGCTGCCTCGCTCTGGTGGCCGGTTGCCCCAGCGCGGGCGGCGGCGGTGGGGATGAGGGCCCCGCGGCCGGCGAAGTGGGCGGTGCCTGTCTCGCCGGCGGGACCTGCAACGCAGGTCTGGCATGCAACACGGGCACCAACATCTGCGAGGCCGGCGGTGGCGAGGGCGAAGGTGAAGGTGAAGGCGAAGGCGAAGGCGAAGGTGAAGGCGAAGG
>DATKXO010000093.1:0-3682 GCA_035528995.1 Phycisphaerae bacterium
CTCGGCGTGCCCGTCGCGGTCGAGCAGGACGCGCAACGCTTCGGCCGGCTGCAGGCTTTCTTCGAGCGCGTCACGCAGGGCCGCACTCTCCTCGATCAGCATCGGCGGCAGGTCGGGCAGGACCGGCGGCGGCGTACCGCTGGCCGCACGTTCCAACGCTTCCACCAGCGGCGGGATCGTCTTCTTCCGCGTGGCCACCACCGGGACCACCGCAATCCCCAGCCGCTGCGACAACCGCTCACAGTCGAACGTGATCCCGCGCGACTGGGCAATATCCACCATGTTCAAAGCGATGACGACCGGCAGACCCAGTTCCAGCAGTTGGCTGATCAGGTACAGGTTGCGCGGCAGGTTGGAGGCGTCGGCGATCGCCAGGATGCAGTCCGGGCCCCGCTCGCCCGCCACGCGACCGCAGGTGACGTTGGTGACCGCCATCTCGTCCGGGGAGACGGCTGCCAGGCTGTACGTTCCCGGCAGATCGAGCAGCTCCATGGGGACCCGCACGCCGCGTACCGCTCCGCGGCCGACGTCCACCGTCACCCCGGGGTAGTTGGCCACGTGCCGCCGGTACCCGGTCAGCGCGTTGAACAGGGTGGTTTTGCCGGTGTTCGGATTGCCGGTCAGCGCGACGATGGCCGGTCGGCCGCGGGCGGGTGGTTCGCGGGTTCTTGCGGTTGGGTCGGTGCGATCTGATTCACCAGGGGGCTCGGACCGCAAGGATGCACATCCGTAAGCGCGGCTGGTTGGCCAGCCGGACTTTGTGTTGGAGGGCTGCTCGCCGCGGCTGGGTTCGCGTCTGCTCGGAATGGCCCGGGTCAGATCGCCGTCACGTCAACCAGGCCGGCGTCCGCAGTTCGCAACGACAGCTCGTAGTCGCCGAGCCTGACCCGCATGGGGTCTCCCAACGGGGCTCGGCCCACGACCTGTACCAGGGCCCCCTCAATCAGCCCCATCTCCATCAGGCGGCAGGCAATTGCCCCGCCGGCACGCACGCCGGTCACGCGAAGCGTCTCCGAGAAAGGAGCAGAGGCGAGCGACATTCCAGATTCTCCACCTAGCGGCCAAGCAGGCCGTATGTAACATAATCGACCGTTTTAATGTCCATACAAAGGGATTATGCCGTCACCGCCGCGACTTGTCAACCGGATGGGGGCCTCCGACGGCATTTTTTGCGCCGGTCGACCGTGGGCAGGCGGTCGGACGGAGGGGGTGGGGGGGCGGCCGTAGAATCTCCCGCCCGACTCCAACCCTCGGTCATTCCGTGTCCGCCGGATCCTTGACGATGAACGCCGCGGGCGCCATCGACTGGTGATCGGGCACCACGCTGCCTGGCGCTCGCTGAATGTACCCGAAGACGTAGTAGGTCCCGGGTACCAGCGACGAGGGAATCTGATACGTGAACGTGTCCAGCACGCCGTCGCCCTCGTCCTCTTCGTCCCCCTCAGCGATCCGATCGGCCAGGATCTCGATCTCCGCCTCGCCCTCTTCGAGGGTTTCGTTGGGTGAGTTGTCGTCGTCGATCGTTATCCGGATGGTCGCCTCGCCGCTCGGATCGTCGTCTCGCCAGCGGATCGACAGGTAGTCACCGGGATTGAGCGTTTGGACGCAGCACGGCTCCAGTAAGGCGATCAGCGGCTGGTCCTCATCGGCTCGCCGAAAGACCAGCCCGCTTGCCTGAGCGGTCTCCGGCTGGCCCGAACCGGTGTTGATCACCATGAAGATGCGGTAGATGCCGTCATCGACGGCGTCCGCTTCGCTGTCGGTGCCGTCCCAGTCGAAGGAATCCTCATCGGTGTCGGACGAGACGAGGCGTTGCGAGAGGATGGTCGTCTCGTTCCCGTTGGCGTGATCGTCGTCCGTGTCGATCTTCAGGTCGATCAGCACGTCTTCGTGGGCTGCGAACGTGAACTCGATCGTCAGTGGGTCATCCCCGACGAGGAAATCGGTGTCCTCCTCGGGCTGCGTTATTGCCGTCTGGGTCGGCCCGACGCCGTCCTCTCCTCCGACGACGGTGATTCGGGCTAGACCGTTGACAATCTGAGCAGGGCTGACGCCGTCGCTAACCACGGCGAAGGGCCGATACAATCCCTCCGCCACCGACACGCCCACACTGTTCGTGCCGTCCCACTCCAGGCTCTCGTTTCCGCTCACAGTGGGCAGCGCCTGCTCGCCAATGATGGTCTCATTGCCGTTCTCGTGGTCGGTGTCGGAGTCGACGCCGATCTGCACGCTCCCGTTGCCATCGGGATCGCCGCCGACCCAGCTGATCGTGACGGTCTCGCCAGATTCCAGCGTGGTGTCCGTCGCCGGGGCAGTGAATTCGAAGCTGGGTGGGACGTCGAGGGTGATTCGGCCCGCCGCGGTCTCGCGACTCAAAAGCCCGCCCGCCTCGAGCGAGACGATGATCGCGTATTGGCCGGCTTCGAAACCAGTGGTGTCCCACTCGTACACGCCGCTGCCCCGCGTCTCGTCCGTCCTCACGCCCCCGGCGAGGATGGTCTGGACCATATCCGGGCGAAACTCGACCAGGATGGTGGCGATCGCTTCGCTGCCGGTGAGATTCACCGCGGTCCACTCGATCGGGACGACGTTGCCGAGCGGCACGGGGTGGTCTGTGGAGGGGTCCAGGACGGAGATGGCCAGGGTTTCCCCGGTCGCCGCCCCGGGCGGATCGAGGTCAATCAGAGGACAACCCGCTCCGAGGAGCGGGCAGGTCAAGGCCAGTGCCAGCAGCACACCGTTCCGCATGATCTCACACCTCACAGGATGGTCGCCGGCACAGCCGTGCCGACCGGCGAATAACGTTATCGGCACAATTGGGCCGGGCCGTTGACAAGCGGGCACAGAGCCCGCCGCGGCCGCCGTATCTCGCCCCTAGCGGCCCGAGCGTCTTCACTTACATTATTCGCCGCACCGATAGACCGTCAAGGACGGGATTGGCAGGCCGGCCCCAGGTGGGTAAGATTCGGCCCGTCGTCGCTGTAAAGGCCTGGACCATCGATCAAGGAGGCCCGCCGAAGTGTCTGTGTTACGAAACCGGCTCCTGGCCAGGAGCAGAATCAGGGTGGTGGGGCTGGCCGTGATCGTCTGCACGCTCGGCACGGCCCTGTCCGCCGGGTGCACCAACTCGTCTCTGTTTCAGAACCTCGTCGCTCCGGTGACCGCTGATGTCACCTTCGTCTTCATCAACGACACGCCTTACCGCGCCGTGTTTTCGTTTGGAACGTACAACGACCTGGACCGCAGTCCCGGGGCGGTCAACCTCCAACAACTCCGCCTCGAGGCGCACACCATCGGTGAGCTGGTCGCTGTGGCATGCGCTCACAACGCCGCCGTCGGCACAGACGGGCTAGTCGCCCGCGTACTCGCAACGGATGCCGACGACACGCCCGAGTTTGACCGCGACGCCTTCAACGAATGGGTGGGCTTCTCCTCGTTCCCGAGCGACTCGACCGGGGCCGGCTTGGCCGACGCTGGGTCCGCCGAGGGTCTTGAGGTTCTGCTCGGCTACGACTTCAGCTGCGGTGACGAGCTCATCTTCACCTTCGTCGAGGACGAAACCGCAGCCGGCGGCTTTCGCATCGACTTCGCCGTGCTGGTAAACGAGGAGTAGGCCCCGGCAAGACCCGCGGCCGGCCTGTCGTGTCCTGAGAGTCCGCCGCCGGCAGTGCGCGGCGAAGTC
>DATKXO010000094.1:0-6392 GCA_035528995.1 Phycisphaerae bacterium
CAGCCAGGGCACCCCGTCCACGTCGAGCAGTTGCAGCCCTGACCCCAACCCGCCGTAGGAGGCGCCTTCCCGCCACGGGGATCGGCTGACCTCCCGCTGTGTGCCCCCGGGATAGGCGGCGTAGAGGTTCGGTGGCCGGCCGTAGACGACCGTTCCAGCCATCGGGCCCGAGCCGAGAATCGCCCAGTCCTGCATCGGACTGAGGCCGGGAATCGCTGCCGACTCGGCCGACCACGGGACCAGCACGCCGCGATGGTAGATGTAGAGGCAGTCGCCGGAGAGGCCACGCGCCGCGACCCACTCACCGCTTTGCCGCACGCCGTGATAGCCTCCGCCGAGCGGTTGACCGTCGTACAGTACCTGCCCCGAACCGTTCCACGCGGCCCAGTGCCCGCCCGAGGCGAACACTTCGGACAGGTCGCGCCAGGGATGACTGTCCTCGGCCGTGCCCATCGACGGGACCGCAATGTCGAGGGCATGCCGGAAGCGGTCGTCGGGTTGTAGGAGCTTCGTACAGCGCAGCGTGGCCTCGTCGATCCATCCGTGCGTGTACACGTCCAGGCCGGGGAAGCGGTAGACGTCGCCCGTCTCCAGGTGAGCGATGGCCATCTCGCCCCGGTTGCCGTAGGCGAGCCAGGGGAAGCGCAGTTTCGGATACCAGCCATTGCGGTCAGGACAGGTCCAGTGCATCATGGCCTCGTTACGTCAGCATCGGCGTCACGTCCACCGCCTCGAGCCGAATCCGTCGTGTCGCCGGGATCATTGTTATCCCCACGACAACGAACACGCGATCCTCGTACCCCGCCGACCCGAGCCCGCGGAAGTGGGAATACTTGAAGGCGCTGCCGTGGTCGTATCCCGCGAGGCGAAGGTCGCCTTCCGGTTCAATGTAGGTCGGCACAAGCTGCGAGAACAGGAGGTGCTGTTCGGCGGCCGCCGAGGCGATCGCCGGTGACCGTAGGCAGTAGAGCTCAAGTAGGTCCGCCTTGTACTCCTTGCGGTAGGCCGTGACCGAGGCCGCATTCGTGGCGCTCGTGCTCCCAAGCCAGTCGCCCACGCTGCCGATCGGTGGGCCGTAGGTATAGGGGATCACATTCCAGAGTTGCTGATAGTTCGGCTGCGGATCGCCGGTCGGGCCTTCCACGTCGTGAATGTCCACCAGGGTCGGGAGGTTATCTGTGTCCAGGGCTGCGTTAACGGCCCACGCCATCAGTTGCCAGAACCGATTCGGCCCAATGCGGAAGGCCCCGCTGCGGCAGATGCGCGCGATCCATTCTTGGGCGGTTGCCACTTCGCCATCCGCGCCCGCGACCCAGGCGCCGACATACCCCCCGGCGAGTTCCGCCTTTCGCTGGTTCGTCAGGGCCGTGAACGAGGGACAGTTCACCAAGCAGATGCTCGTGTCGGGGAACATCGGCGGAGAAGACCAGTCGCCGGTCTGGTAGTCGGTCAACAGCAAGTGGTTGAAGAAGTGGACCGCCTGCTGATACAGATCGCTGATCACGTCACCCGACCCGTTGCCGACGTCCTCGATGCCGACGATGTTGATACGGAGGGTGGCGGCCCCGGAGGCGATCGTGTCGCCCTTCGTCACATCCGCATCGCCGGGCGACCATCCCTGCGTCGCCGCGGCATAGATCGCTGTCCGCCGGCGCGTCACACCGTCGTCACCCACGATGTCGCGGTAGCTCGTAGGGAAGGGCCAGCCCGCCTGCCCCGGGATGAGGTAGTCCGTTCCGGCTCCCGCGTCCCATTCGATCTCGCCAGTGCCCACACGGTACGCCCAACTGGTGATCTCTTCGATGGCACACCCAGCGACCAGGAGCTCGTGCCACTGCGTGCCGTCGAGATAGACGTCCCCGACATAGATCGGTTGCACCGCCCCCTGGGGCGGTACGAGGTCGGCCACCAGGGTCGCGTCAGCCGTCGTCCAGTTGTGGTCGTAGTACAGGGAGGTCGCCGGGACCTCCCACATATAGACCGGATCCTGTGGGTGGACGAGTGCCCCACGGTAGACGCGGTACGACAGCGCGTCGGTCACCTCTTGCCACTCGAGCCTCGACATCCGGAGCGGGGGCATCGGAGCGCCGACCGAATAAACGGACCGCTCCGTCTCACCGTCAGCCATCACCGCGGACACGCAGAACCACGCTGCGCCGACCCACGGAACGAGGTGGGCGCCGGGCGTGATCATGTCCTGCGTGACCACGATCTCTGCCACCCAGGTTGGTGACTTCGTAATGTCAGCTTCCAGTCCAGTCGTCTCGACGTACTGGAGATACTTCACCCCGTACCAGTCCCACCCGCAGTAGCAGCGATATTTCGCCGCGCCAGTCACGGCTGACCATTCGACGTGGATCGTGGAGTCGGTGTCAGCGAGTGTGATGGACGTGTCGGCCAGCACGAACGGTTCCGGGTCGCCCTCGTGGCCATCGGCGTCGATGGTCGTGACGCCGATATAGAAGGTTAAGGCGCTCGATGAGTCCGCCCCCATGTCGCCGCCGTTGTCCTCCACTTCAGTGACGTCCACTGTCACCGGCGGGTCGAGGTAGCCGTTGTCGCCCGCGCCGTTGACCCAGTCGGCCGGACTCCCGATGCTCGTACCGCCACGGTCCTTGTCGGTGTTGATGTCGAGCACTGGAGCACTGCCCGTCTCACTCTCCCCGTCGTTCAGCACGCCGTAGGGGAACGGTACGCCGAGTTCCCGGACCTCTTTGCGGGCTTCTGGGAACTCCGGGGGCGCGATAAGACGACGCGGGATGAGCGCCTGCGTATCGAGGCCCCAGTCGGCCACCGCCCCGCCGACGATGTCGCGGCACGGCAGTTCGACGGTCAGGTCCGCATTGAGCCGAGGCGCCCCATCGACCACGCCCCACGCGATGAGGCGCGGGGTCGCCTTCGCCCGCCGGCCGACGTCCGAGATCATGTAGACGGCGACCTCTCGGCCAGGGAAGTAGAGGCCAGGGTCAGCCGCAAGCACGCCGCGCAACGTGCGGTCGGGATCCGCGAGCCGGACCGTAAACCGTCCGACTTCATAATCCCCGCGTGGGCCGGACAGGGCCCTCCGGATCTCCGACACGTTCGTGAGGCGCGGGGCTTTGTAGCCGTGGTAGTAGTCGTCGTCGTCATCGAGCCCGACCTCTGCGAACGGTCGTGCCCCGTCGCCCGGGTCCCACACCACGAACATCAACGGGCCGGTCGCCGTCGTCAGATCCTCCCCGTCCGCCGGCGCCGCGCAGGGATCTGGAGGGAACTGCCGCGACAGCACCCGGACCGCCGCGCGGGTGACCATCACCGGCGCCACAATCCCCGACAGGGACCGCGCCGCCGCGCGCGTCACCTCCACCGGCGACGGCATCGGGGACAACGTCCGCACCGCGAGACGCGATAGCACCAGCGGCGCCACCTCGCCGGACAACGTCCGGACCGCCGCCCGCGTCACGTTGGTATCTGTCATGACCCACCAGGCTAGGCAACCTTGACCGCGCCGAATTCCGCCGCGTTGAACCCCGCCTCATCCCACGCCGCCGCCGGCGAGCCCGACGCCGGATCCCACTGGTAGACCTCTTTCTGCCGCCCGTACGTCGTCGAGACGCCGACCGCTGTCCCGTCGAAGTCGGCGCCCGGACTGCCCGGCGTCCGCACCGACGCCGCCAGCGTCGCCGTCCCCGCATCCGTCTTCTTCGCGTCCAGCACGACCATCACCGCATCGATCGTCGCGCCTGAATTCTTGAAGGCCTCGCACCCGTAGGACTCCCGATCGTCCGCCGTGGCCAGCGTCACATAATCGGTGTCGTCGTTCGGCTCCGGCGCCTCATCCACCACCGCGTAATGATCGCTGCCTGTCGATGGCGTCCCGTCCTGGTGGTCCCCGTCCGCCGTCGGAAAGTGGGAATCCACGCGCCGATCGCCGACGGACGCCGACGACACGATTACATCATCGGCGTATATGACAGCGGTTGTCTTGCTGCCGAGCAGAAAGTTCGTGATCGTTGGCGTCAGGCCGGAGCCGTTCGTGTTGACGTTGAGCAACTGATAGAAGAGGACCCCGTTGCGGTAGACGTGGATCTCTCCCGTTGTCGCCCCGAGAAGGACCTCAACCGCCACATGTACCGGCTCGTTGGCGACGAACAGCGCCGACGGAGTTGCCCCGAGCAGCGCATATCCGACGTTGTCGCCAAAGTCTCCGCCGGCGTAGATCGAAGACGCACAGGCGTAGAACGCCAGGCTTCCATCAGACGCCAGTCGCGCCTGAAGCGACTCATACAGCGCGTTCCGGAACCCGAGGAAGTGGGACGTTGCCGCGACGTTCGACTCGAAATAGCCAGAGATGCAGAACTCCGTCAGAGCGGATGGAAACGCGCGACAGACCCATTGAGCGGCACTACACCTGAGCCGACTCCCGCCGTTGCGCCCCCCCGAGACGATCGTCGGAGCCCCGTTCACCCGAACGTGTTCCCGCAGGATCCCGGCCGTCGCGTAGTCTTCGAACCCGTCGAAATCGTAGATCGTCGGCATTGTCACTCCCTCAGTACGGCAGCCCCCGCGACACTTCAACCAAGTCGAGATTCACCGGCCGCAGGGCCGGCCCTTCATAGTCGGCCGAGAGCCCGGCCGCCATCGATTCACTCATCCGGACCAGGAGCCCCCCGTCGTCCGTCACTGTGTCATCTAACACGAACCCAAACGGATACACGCACCCCGAGCAGTCATCAGTGAGGTCCTGCATGGACTGCCAGTCGGTTGGGTTCGCGTAGAGCATGCCCTTCACGGTCCGCTGGACGACGTTCTGGTCGTAGTAGGTCGTCACCCCATAGGCCGTCGTGATCGCGGGGATGTAACCGCGGCGGTGGCCGACGACCACTGAACGCCCGACGAGCCCGTGGTCGAACGCGCGCCACTGCCCGATCAGAAAGGCCTTGAGCTTTGCCGCGACCGCATTGGCGGGGATGTATAACGACGAGTACCGGAAGCCGGCGACGTCGTACCCGGCCGCTGTCGTGAGGTCGACCCACGGGGAGCGGCTGTGCCCGGGGGCGCCAGGGCGAATCGCCTCGATGTCCAGCGCCACGCTCTGGGCCGGCCCGGGAGACCCCACCCAGACGTCCGCGTCGTTCCGCTGGAACAGTACCGCGAGACCGGCGTCGAGGTTGTGCTTCGGCATGAAGAACCCGTCCACGCGCGTCGCCACCCCGTGGTCCCAGGTGATCCGCACCGGGTCAATCGGCGAGCCGTCCACCAGCTTCAACGGTTTCGAGAGGTCGAAGTCCGACAGCGAGTCGAGGCCATAGTTCGGGTCCGTACTCGCCGTGCCCGCGGCGAGCGTCACGGTGGAGAAGGTCGTCAGGATGTCGGTGTGTCGGCAGTAGCGCGTCCCCATGACTCCCCCGTCACGCCTGGCCGACCAGGCCGCGGATCGTCGCGGCCAGCTCCGGGTTGTGGTGGTACGCGTTCGTCCGCACCGCCTTCGTGAAGGCCGGCACGCCCTTCCGCGCCATCAACTGCTCGAAGCCGTCGGCATCAACGGCGTGAATCTCGTAGACCTGCACGGTGACCGGTCCGCCGCCGGATATCAACTCCGCCCGCGCCTGGGACGGCGTCTGCACCCGCTCCCAGTTGTGCAGCATCGACGGCGTGCCGCTGCCGAACCACTGGAAGCCGTCTGTCCCGTTTGCCCATCCGGGAAAGCGATAATTGGGATCGTACCCGAGCGCCGGGTCATCCACAGGTGGCGGAATCCCCGGGTTATACCGCGACAGCGTCCAGGGCAGCACCGCAAGCTCAGGATTCGCCGCGACCAGTACATCGCGAATTTCCTTCAGGACCCCTAGCTGTTGCTCCCCAATGTCCCGCCCCCACGCGCCCACGAACCCGGCCTCGAGCGCCGGCGACAGCCACTCCATCAGACCGGCCAGCGACGGGTCCCGCTGGAACAGCGGGATCCCGTTTTCGTCCGTTCGCGACAGCGCCGAGTACAACGCCTGCATCGGCCCCTGCAGTAACATCCAGGCTTTCTCCGTCGCCAGCCCAGACCCGGTCAGTTGGGCAAAGAGCTCTTGAATGTCCGCGCCGTACGTCGGGAGCAACCCAGACGCCGCCAATAGCTGGCCCTCGTTCGCGCCAAGCGCCTTGCCGATCTGCGAGAGGCCGGAGATCCGCGCCGACGTCGCCCGATCATCCGACAAGACCGCGTACAACTCGAGCATTTCATTCATGATGCCCGTCGTTGTCAGGCCGAACGTGTCCCGCCCGACCTGGATCGCGTCCAATGTCGGCCCAAGCGCCTTGAAGGCGTCCGCGACCGACCCCGTCTCGAGCAGCAGATTGCCGAAAATCGCGCCCGCGTACACCCCGAGCCGCTCGAACTGCGCTTGCGTGGTCGTCTCGTCGAT
>DATKXO010000095.1:0-5348 GCA_035528995.1 Phycisphaerae bacterium
CAGGAGGCCACCGTGCGACGCGACGAGCTCTGCGCCCGCGTGCGCGACGAGATCAGCATCGAGCTGGCCGAGCAGTACGAGACCTACGACCACGCCGAACGCAACTGGGAGGAGGTCGAGGTCGAGATCGAGGACCTCAAGGCCAAGATCACCCGCCTGGGCAACGTCAACCTGGACGCCATCGCCGAGCAGCAAGAGCTCGAGACCCGCCAG
Source organism: Phycisphaerae bacterium (assembly GCA_035528995.1). GTDB lineage: Bacteria > Planctomycetota > Phycisphaerae > UBA1845 > UBA1845 > DATKXO01. The sequence continues at coordinate 214 of DATKXO010000095.1, forward strand.
GAGTTCCTCACCTCGCAGCGGGATGACCTGGTGAGTTCGGAGACGCAGGTCGAGCAACTCATCAAGCAGCTCGACGCCGAGAGCATCCAGCGGTTCACCGAGTGTTTCGAGCTGATCCGCTCCCACTTCCGCGAGATGTTCCGCAAGCTGTTCGGCGGCGGAAAGGCCGACATCGTGCTCGAGGACCCCGACCAGATACTGGACTGCGGTATCGAGATCGTGGCCCGTCCGCCGGGCAAGGAGTTGCAGAGCATCACGCTGATGTCCGGTGGCGAGCAGGCCCTCACCGCCATCGCCCTGCTGATGAGCATCTTCCAGTCGCGGCCCGCGCCCTTCGCCCTGCTGGACGAGGTGGACGCCGCACTGGACGAAGCCAACAACGACCGCTTCAACCGCATCGTCCTGGAGTTCGCCAAGAAATCGCAGTTCATCATCATCACCCACCAGAAGCCCACCATGAGCATCGCCGACCAGATGTACGGCGTGACCATGCAGGAGCCCGGAGTCAGCACCCGCGTCAGCGTCAAGTTCGAGCCCGTCGAACCCCGCGAAACCACCGCCGTGGCGTAAGATCGCCCATGGCGGCCGGTCTGACGCATGGCGATGGTGCGCTCGCCACCTGGTCCGCGGCAACGTACAATGCCTGGCGATCTACAGCGGGGAACGCTTGGCCAGGAGATTGGCCCGCCGGGCTGGTCCGCCACGTCGGATGGCGTGACCGGCGCGTGGGCCGGCAGGATTGGTCTCCACGGAAGCGGCGGAACCAATCCCTCCGCGCCCGGACGTGAGGAGGTTCACAGGTGATCGCTTGCATCGAAGCGCTCAACTACCGCTGCCTTCGCTACGTGCGCCAGGAGGTCGGGTCGTTTCAGGTTCTTGTCGGGCCCAACGCCAGCGGAAAGTCCACCTTTCTGGACGTTGTGGCTTTCATAGGTGACCTGCTGGAACACGGCCTGACGAAGGCGGTTCACGATCGTTCTGCCGACCCGCGGGCCTTGACCTGGATGGCCAGGAGCGACCGTTTCGAGCTGGCCGTCGAGTTGATCGTCCCGGACGAACTGCGCGCCCGCGTCGCGCACGGCAACCATCAGCGAGCCCGATACGAAGTGGCCGTCGGTCTTAACGGCGACGGTGAACTCGCTGTGCTCGGTGAAAACTTCTGGCTCAAGGGCGGCGAGGACCCGCGCCAAGAGCAACAGGCGCTACTCTTCCCCGATCCGCCCGCGCCGCCGGAGCACATCGTTCTCCCCGAAGGAAGGCACTCGCCACGTGGCTGGAGGAAGGTGGTCACGAAAGGGGCCAAAGGCACCGACTACTTCATGTCGGAAACAAGCAAGTGGAACAACCCCTTTCGCCTCGGCCCACAGAAGGCCGCCCTGGGCGGTTTGCCTGAGGACGAGCAGATGTTTCCCGTCGCTACCTGGGCGCGGCGGATGCTGATCGAGGGAATCCAACGACTGGCGCTCAACAGTGAGGCGATGCGGCGCGCTGCACCACCCGGCACGCTGCGACACTTCCTCCCCGATGGCTCCAACCTCCCGCGTGTCGTCAAGGATCTGCGGGATCGTTCCCACGAGGCGTTTGACCGTTGGATCGCCCACGTGCAGACGGCGCTGCCGGACCTGGCCACCGTCGAGACCGAAAGGCGGGACGAAGATCGCCACAGCTACCTCCGCCTCGTATACACCACCGGGCTGCGGGCGCCTTCATGGACCGTGTCCGACGGAACACTTCGCCTGCTGGCACTTACGTTGCTCGCTTATCTGGGCGAGCCGCACCGGACCTATCTGATCGAGGAGCCGGAGAACGGGATTCACCCCACGGCCGTCGAGACGGTCATCCAGGCGCTGTCGTCGGCTTACGATGCCCAGGTGCTCTGCGCCAGCCATTCCCCCGTTGTGCTCAGCCGAACGGAGCCGGACCAATTGCTGTGCTTCGCAAGAAACGAGGACGGCGCTACTGACATCCGGCGCGGCGACCTGCACCCCCTGCTGCGCGACTGGCAGCGCGGTGCCGACCTGGGCACCCTGTTCGCGTCGGGGGTGCTTGGATGACCCCCGCCGAGTATCCGCTCGACCTTGTCGTGCTTGTCCCGGGGAAGGACGAGCAGGCTGCGATCAACTCTCTGCTTTCATCGAGGCAGCAAAGCCTGGGGATTCGTTGCGTCGACTGGAGAATCCTCGTTCATCCGCGCCGCGACCCCGGCTGCCGGCTCCAGGCATCGGAGGTGTTGGAGCCCTTCGTGCGCTATGCCTGGCACGCACTCACACTGTTTGACCATGCGGGATGCGGAAGGGAGGACGCCAGCACCGAAGAGATTGAGACTGATGTGAAAGACCGTCTGTCCAGAGCCGGTTGGGGCGACCGAGCCGACGTGATCGTCATCGCACCCGAGCTGGAGAGCTGGGTCTGGAGCGATTCACCCGAGCTCGACGAGGTGCTCGGCTGGCAGGGTCGTCAGCCACCGCTACGGGATTGGCTGCGGGATCAGGGCTTATGGGCAGTGGATAGACCCAAGCCGGCTGACCCGAAGAACGCGCTTGTGAAGGCTCTCCGAGAGGTCCGAATACTAAGGTCGGCGGCCATCTACGGGAAGCTCGCCCGCACCGTCGGGCTACGGCGCTGCCGCGATGATGCCTTCAGCCGATTGCGAGGCACCCTCCGCGCGTGGTTTGGACGTGAGGAGGGGGACAACTCTGCGACTTGTCCCGACCGCATCGACAGTCAGGATGCCGACCCGGCGGACAGCGGGGCAACCTGATCCGTACCCTCACAAAGCCGCGTCCGGGATAGTGCTCTGGACAACGCTTTTTGCGTTCGCTCCAAACGCTACCGCAAGCAGGTCATACCCTCCGAACGCTCCGAGTTCTCCGGGCGCGATGAAATGGTACGGCTTGGACCCGTCGCGCAGATGACGCGCCGCGATGCAGAGGGCGTCCAGCGCCGAGGTCGGCAAACGCCCGCGGCCGTGCCCAGCTCGTGGATCGGCGCAGGCCCGGTGGCGCTCCAGGACCCGATTCGCATCGTCGGCGTCGTTACGCAGCAGGTCGAAGCGAATCCCCCGTGGAGCCAGGCCGGCCGTCTTGCGAACCCCGTCCGCACCGGGCAGCAGCAACAGCCCGTGCAGCAGCCCCTCCGCCTCACGCAGCGTCGCACAATAATCGAAGGTGGATCGCAGCGTCCGGGCCGGCCGAGACGAATCCCCGGCTCGGTCGTTCATCGACCCTTCCACAGGGTCTTTCTCCAGCTGTGCTTCCAGTGCCCGCAACGAGGCATCATCCTCGCCCGTGAGCAGCGCGTCGCGCCGGCGAATCCTGCGGTCGTAGTCACTGCGGTCAACGCGCCCGCCGCACGGTCCCACGCACATCTTGTCGTAGTACCGTCGGCATTGTCGGCCCACGCTCACCCCCGGCAGCAGCGGCAGTGGGCAGTCCAGCGGTTGCTGATCCGGGCACTGGGCCAGCCCGAAGTGGTCGGCCACGGCCTCGCCCACCACCGCCGCCAGCTTGCGGCTTCGAAACGGCCCGAAGCAGCGATCGCCCGACCCGGCCTGCCGGCAGACCTCGAGTTGCCCGTACGGCTTGCCGTTTTCGCGCAGATAGCAGTACCCCGTCCACTTTCGCATCTGCCGGTTGAATGGCGGGCGCAGCCTCCGGATCAGCTCGGCCTCGATCAGCAGGGCCTCCAACTCACTGTCGGCCGGCCGGACCTCGACGCGGGCGATCTGCCGGCCCCAACCGGCGAAGCGGTTCGCCCCGGTCTTTCCGCGAACGTGGGTTCGGACGCGGGCCCGGACGTTTTTGGCCTTGCCGACGTACAGCAGTCGCCCCACCGCGTCGTGCAGCGCATAGACGCCGCATCCGGTCGGCAACCGTTTGACCTCCTCCACACTTGCCCTGACGCCGTCTACCGCCGGCGCGTCCAGATCGCTGAACGCCGACGCCGTCGGCCTCGACCAGCGCTGAACCTGCCGGTGTGGCGCCAACTCCACCGCTTGCGTCGAGGCCGTGAGCAGAACGTCCGGCCGAAGTTCCCGGGCCATGGCCGTGAACCGCAGACCCCGCAGCGCGTCGGGCGTGCTGCATCCCGACAGGCGCACCTGGGCGATCGCTCGTTCCGGCAGCTTCCCGATGATCGCGGCGATCTGTTCCCGAATCCTGGCCTGTGCCAGCCCGGTGACGTTCACCGGCCACACCGACATGGGGCGCACGTCATGCTCGACGAACGTGTGTGCCAGCCCGCCACCGTTCTCTTCGACCACCACGGAGCCCTTCGGCTCATCGACCTCGGCGAACGAGACGCGGTCGGGCGAGCCGCAGTACACGATCGGCGGCCCGTCCCTCTGCGGCCTGGACAACACCTGATGCCGGTGGATGTGGCCGGCCGCGACGTAATCGAATTCGGCGGGAACGGCGTCCCGCTCCACCACGTCCTCGCCGCTGCGAAATCGATAGCCTCCCGGGCCGCACGTGGCCGACTCGAAGGTTTGATGCACCGCAAGGACCCTCACGTCGGCCCGTGCCCGGTGCCACGCCGTCGCCTCCAGCGCTGCGGGGAACCTCTTCGCCGAATCGCGCCTCAAGCAGGGAACCCCCGAGACCGCCACGCGCCTGTCACCCACCGCAAACGTCAACGTGGTCGGCTCGCGGATGATGTGAATGTTCGGGTGGGACAGGAGCAGCGTCGCCGGAATCGTCGAGCGCTCGTGGTTGCCCGGCACGATGACCACCGGCACGCCCGCGACGGCCAGTTCGAGCAGCGGATCGGCCGCCGCCGCCAGCGCCCGGCTGCTGGGATTCGACCGGTTGAACAGATCGCCCGAGTGGACGACCAGATCGACGTCCCGCTCCGCCGCCTGGCGCAACACGCCCCGGAAGCTGTCCACCAGGTCGTCCCCGCGTCGCGGACCGGGCCTCCGCGGCCGCGACGGCAACGCCGCCCCGATGTGCGAATCGGCCGTGTGCAGGATCACCAACCGCCTGCCCATGCCATGAATTTATGGGATACGGAGCCCGAATAGAAGACAAATATTAGGTTTTTGTTCGGAGTGGGCCCACCCCCGGTTCCCGCGCCGGCCGTCCCGCGACAACGCTACAGGTCGCCCAGCAGGTGCCCCATCTTCTTCTGCTTCGTGC
>DATKXO010000096.1:0-9447 GCA_035528995.1 Phycisphaerae bacterium
TCACTGATGCTGGACTCCCCGCCGGCGAACCCGCCGTAGAGCGCCAGCCCGTTCTTCAGTACGAAGGAGCGGTCGCGCTCGCCCGTGCCCGCGTCGGGATAATACGTGCCGGCCGCCACCCAGATCTCGGTCACGGCGTTGCCCGGCGTGGCCGCCACGGCCATGGCCTTGTACAGGTCGTGGTAGGCGTCGGTCCAGTTCGTGCCGTTGTCGCCGCCCACGGCCGTCTCGTGGACGTAGAGGGTCAGGGCCTCACACTCGTCGGGCACGTCATTGCCGTTGCCGTCCGGGCTGGTCCCGGCGGTGATGTCGCAGTCATCCGCGACTTCGTTGGCGTTGCAGTCCGGCTCGCACTCGTCCGGGACGCCGTCGACATCGCAGTCCGTGCTGGTCCCCACCGTAATGTCGCACTGGTCGGGGATATCGTTGACGTTGCAGTCGGCCTCGCACACGTCGGGGATGCCGTTGGTGTTGCAGTCCGGGTCGCACTCCCCGGTGCAGTAGTAGCTGCCCCCAGGCGTGCCAACCTCGATCTCGCACTCGTCCGGGATGCGGTTCGTATTGCAGTCCGGGCTGGTGCCCTGGTCGATGTCGTCCTGGTCCGACACGTCGTTGAGATTGCAGTCGAAGAAGCCGCCCGTCACGACCAGGGCGTAGTCCGCGTCCATCTCCGGCGTCTCGGGGTGCCCGTCCTCGTTGATCTCGTCGGCCAGCACCTCGACCGTCCACTCGCCCGCTTCCGGGTTCTCGATGAACACGTTCTCCACCGTGTCGATCGTGTTCGGCGACCCCCCGGACGTCGACCAGTTCCCCTCCAGCAGCCCGTTGTTCCCGTAATACACCGTCGATGACGGCGACGTCACCTTCAGCGTCAGGTCGTTCACCCGGTGAATCGCGGACCACGCCACGCCGGCCGGATCGGTGTAGACCAGCGTCACCCGCAGCGGCCCGTCGCCCCCGGCACACGGCCGATGGTACTGCGTCGAGCCGAACTCCTCGATGACGTCCGTCTCGTCCACGATCAGGATGCTGTTGCGGTTGTCGTACAGGTTCTGCACGTTGGACCGCCCCCAGCCCTGATGGACCCGCGTCAGATCGTGGCTCGTGCCGCTGAAGCTGTACTCGTTGGCCGTGTTGATCATGACCGCCTTGGCCGTTGCGGCGTGAGGCCGCTCCTCGAAGACCGTGCCGCCGGAAACCCTGTTCCGGAAGGCCCCGTCCGCCCACATCTGGAAGAACAACCCGAAGTGACCGGCCGTCTCCGGTGTGGCCGCGCTCGTGCCGCCCATGCTGTTCGTGTAGCCGCCGCTGCTCGTCGTCGTCCGGATCGCGTCGTAGTAATAGCACAGGTCGGGTTTCACGCGACCGTCCGAAGCAGGACCGATGCTGGCATTCGACCCCGGACCGTCCCATTGATCGTTGCCCAGGTTCTGGTCGTCGTAGTGGTAAACCCCGCCGACGCAGACGATGTTCTTGCCCCACGACTGTTGCAGCGAGTCCTGGTTGTCGTAGTTGCCCTGTGCCTGCAGAACGACGATGTCGAAGTCGAACACCGCCTCGTCCAGCTCCACGGATAACGACGAGTACTCCCGCGTAAACGGACCGCTGCCCCAACTGTTCGATTGGAACACGCAGTACCACGGCGACCCCACCAGTACGCCCATGTCCGTGTAGCTGTTGGGTGGGCTCCACATCGAGAAGATGCCCTGCGCCGTCGGCATCATCCCGCGGGCCGTCGAGCTGCCCGCACCGCTGCCGAACACGATCCCGAACGTCGCCGTCCCATGGGATTCCACCACCACCGGGCCCCGCCGGATGCTGATCCGACCGGAAAAGTCCTGGTGCGTGGTCAGGCAGCCGTTGTCCATCACTTCCCCGCGGACGCCGGCCCCGGTGTATCCCCCGACCGATTCGAGGTAGTTCGCCCCGCCGATCACGCGTACGTTGTTCATCGCGGGAACCGCCGGCCCCCACAGCTCGATGAACGACACCTCGTCCATGCCCGCCACGCCCAGTAGCTGTTGCGGCGTCAGTGTCGCCTCCAGAATCAGCCCGCCCGGCGTGAAATCGTGAACCATGCCGCCCATCTCGCCGATGGCGTCGGCTACGACGCTCTTCTGCTCGGAATCCTTCTCAAAAACCTGGATGACGTAGCGCTGCGTCGGCAGGTCCGCGCCGGTGCCCGACAGTCCGGCCACCAGGGATCGTTCCAGCCGGTACGCCGGGTGGCACGGCCCCACCCACCGCACGTACGGCAGAGCTTCGACGGCATCACCGACCTGCGGGCTCATCGACACGACGTAGGCATGGTGGGGCACGTACTTCCGCACCGTCCCGCCCAGGCGCGTGATTTCGGCCACGAACTCCGGCATCGGCTGCACCACGAACTGAACCAGGTGCAGTTCGCTGTCCAATGGACTCTCCAGCAGCGGCGGAACCGAGGCCACCGCAGCCAACGGGTCGAAGCGACCGTCGCGCAGCCGCAGTTCATACGACGTCGCCCGCGCACGCGAGAAGGTCAGCCCGTCGCGGCTGATGGCGTAATGCGCTTGGCTTTGGCCGTTCACCTCCTCGTCCCACAGGGCCAGCGTCAGCGTCGTCCCGGGCGCGGGCACCACACGCTCGTTACGGATGGGATGGATCGACCGGTGGAACGGCACCCCGTCCTCGAGGCGCAACAGGAACTCGTCGCCTTCGACCTGCACCTCCAGGGCCGCCGGGCGTCCGACATTCACCGGGTCGCCGCGCCCGTCCTGGGCCTCGGCGACGCTGATCGGGACCATCAGTCCCCACACAAGAGCCAGTCCGAGCGAGGTTCGCGTCGCTGCATTCATCCTTCGATTCTCCAAGGCGTTCGGCGCCGTTCTCCACAGGCCCCTGTGAACCCGACGCGCCGGTGCAGGGATAGAGCGTCCACCCCCGCCCTTGCGGGTCTCAGCCGTCATTCCGTCGTGTGGGTATGCGGCGTGCGGTCCTCTTTCCCCTCGAAAGCCGACCCCACCCCCATGGAATCCGACCCTCGTGGCCTCGCACGCCAGACGCATGCCACTATGTCACTAGAATAGTATAGCAGATGGATGGACGTTGCCGACCGTCCGGTCGGGGAAAAGTCCCATAACCCGGCGTCCTGGGCCAACTTAACCGCTGCTGGCGGGCTCAACCGCCGCCGGCGCCCCCGTCCGAGCGCCCCTGCTCCCCTGGGCGGTTTTTTCTCCAACTACTCCGCGACCAGCGGCAGCACCGCGTCGGCGAACGTGAAGTTGCCGTTGGCGTCCTTCACCATCACCCGCACCTCGACCTCGGCCGGCAGGGGATATCGTTCAAAGAAGTCGCTGTCCGGTACCGCTTCCAGCCTGTTGTTCGTGTAGACGCCGTCGCCGGCCGTCTCGTCGCCGCCGTTCTCCCCGTCGTCGTACAGGGTCCCGTCGCCCGTGACCGGATTGCTTCCCAGCCAGCCCGGATCGGCCAGCCCGTCCATCAACAGGTCCAGCTCCACCCAGTCGATGGTGGCCAGCCCCTGGGCATCCGTGACCGTCGCGCGGACCACGAAATCCTCCTCCGGATCATCTTCCACGACCAGCGAAGCGGCGCTGAACTCGATGCCGGTAACTTGCGGAGCCTGGCTGTAGTCGGGATCGACCAGGTCGACACGGTGCACCTCGGCATACCTGGCCTGCGACGCGCTCGTCTTGCGCCCGGCCGTGAAATAGCGACGCCCGCCGCTGGTCAGGTCGGTGACGTGGCTGAACCACCAGGGCAGGTCGAAGTCATGGTGACCGTAAGTGTCCCGTTGCTCACCCGTGGTACGGTTCACCAGCGTCATGTTGTGGTCGCCGGCGTCGATCAGGGCGTAGTCGCCGTCCGGAGAAATCGACGTGTACCCGGAATCGCCCTCGGCAAACAAGGTCTGTGTCTCGGTGGCCATGTCCACCCAGTAGTGCTGCTCGCTCTCCCCGGAGTTCTTGCGGAACCAGATGGCATGACTGCCGTCGGCATCCAAGACGCTATAAGGCAGGTCCTGCACGTCGAAGACGTAGTCGTGCTCTTCGCCGAACAATTGCCTGGGGGCTATCCCCGGCCCGCCGACCCAGAGCTGCTCCGGCAGCGTCGTCCCGGCTCCACCCTGCCCCCAGCCGCCGTAGACGAACAGCACCGTCCCGCCGTCGGCCGAAACATCAATCAGATCCAGCAGCAGAACGTCGCTGTACTCCGAAACCTCGTCCAGCCCGATCAACTTGGTCGGCTCGCCGCCGATGTCGGCGTAGAAGATGCCCACGTTGGCCGGGTCCTCGCCGAAACCCCCGGTGTGATACCGGAAGAAAACACGCGTCCCCGCGCCATTGGGCACGAAGTACTTACTGTACCCAGGCAGCTTGATGTCGCGCACCACGACGCCGCTGGTGCGCGTCTCCACGTCGATGTAGAAAATCGTATAACCGGACCCGCTGACCGTCGCGTCTTTCGACATGTGGAACAGCCGCGACCCGTCGTCCGTCATGGCCAGGTTGCCCCACCAGTTCTCCGCGTCCGGGTGAACCGACGACGTGAGGTCGATCCAGTCCCCGCCCTCCGCGCTTGTGACGTACAGTTTCTGCGTCTCCGGCCCGCCGTTGCCCGGCCTCTCGATGAACGCGATCCGCGAACCGTCCACGTCGGATATCAAAACGTCGATGTGGAGATCGTCGCCTTCCGGGTCCCAGTCGGCGAAGTCCTCATCGTCGATGATCCGGGTGATGGTCTCGACGTGGGCGATCTCGGCCGGGACCGCTTCACCTTCTCCCTCACCCTCACCTTCGCCTTCGCCCTCTCCCTCACCTTCACCTTCGCCTTCACCCTCGCCCTCACCTTCCCCTTCACCCTCGCCTTCGCCCTCACCGCCGGGCTCGGCCGGACCGAACTCCACGCCGAACTCGTCGATCGTCAGGCTGACATCAACGTCGGCCGTCGCCGATAGGCAGATCGTGAACGAACCGGTGATGACTTCCGCAAGCGCGGACGCCGGCAGCGCCAGCGACGGATTCACCACGTTCAACGACGCGCCGTCGAACACCAGTTCGAACGAGCCGACGTTGGTGCCCGTATCGCAAGGTGTCGTGGACGAGGCGTTGGCGATATACACCTCGACCCGGGCCGTCCCAACGACGCCCTGCGCAGCCGTTCCCCACTTGCCCACGTCCAGCGGACGGAAGCCCACTTCGCCGGCCGACAGGGTGATCGCCCCGCTCGCCGGCTGATCGACGGGTATTTCCTCGAAGATCGTGGACTGCCCTCCCTGCCGCACCGGCTCGCCGTCGGACCGGACCTCGAAAGCAATGAGCCCGGTGAGCTTCAGGGTGAACGTCTTGCCCGCGATGTTGAACTGGCTCACGATCAGCGGCCCACCACCCCCCACGCCGCCCGCACACGACATCATCAGACCAATCGCCAGACCCGTTCCGATTGCCGCAAATGTCTTCGCGCGTACCGACATGATCACAATCCTCCTGGAAATGAGGGTGGGCGATGGGGTGCGACGACCGCAGCCCCCGCAGTGTGAAGCGTGTCCCAAATCCCGCGCAGCAGCCCCTATACCACAAGCCAGGATTTATTCCAAACGTCCGAATCCGGGCGCGGAGTTCTTCCGCTCCCCCCACGTCTTACCCGCCGTGGCGGGCCTGGAACTGCTGCACCAACGGATGCCCCGAGCCGTACGTGGCCGTCAGGATTTGATGGGCCTGCTGATAGTACTTCCGCGCCTGAGCCTCTTCACCCCGGCCCTCCAGAACGTCCCCCAGCCCCTCCAGAAGCTTGGCCCGGATCGGATGACGCTCGAAGCCGCGGCCCAGGCGGCTCAGAGCGTTCGTGTAGACGCTGAAGGCTCGATCGAGCTTCCCCATCCCCGTCAGCAACCGGCCCTGACCGTAGCGGATCTCGGCCAGCGAGATGTGCTGCTCGCCGAACGACTCCAGGAATCCCGACTCCGCCGCCTCGTAGATCTCCAGGGCCTTCGCGTGGGCCTCCGGCGTGCGGGCGTTCAGGTCGGCAAAGAGAACCATCGCTTGCAGAACGTCCACGTGGTCCTTGCCCAACGCCCGCCGCAATTGCTCGTAGCGGTGATTGGCGTCCGCCCGCAGCGTGCGGAACCGGGCCGCCCCCTCAGGGCTGTCCTGACACGCAATGGCGTACAGCGTCGCCTGCAGGACGGCCTGGATGGCCCGCTTGTGGTCCCGTCCCAGGGTGCCGTCGAAGACCGCGATGGCCCGGTCTGCCTGTTCGCCGGCCTCGGCGCATTGTCCGCGGTCGTTGAGCACCGCCGCCAGCGCCATCCGCGCCGTCGCCACTGACGGATGCTCCGAACCCAGAGCCGCTTCCAGCCCGCTCAGGGCCGTCTCGCACAGCGTCTGAGCCTCCCCGTACCGGGCCCGAGCCTGGGCCAGGGCGGCCAGGTCCAGCAGCGTCAACAGCGTGTCCGGATGCTGCTCGCCCAGCAGGTCGCTCTGCCGCGCCCGGGCCGCCTGAAGCTGGCTCTCCGCTCGATCCAACCGCCCCAGCGTCAGGAACATGCGACCCAGGTTCGCCTCGATCACCGCCGCCGTGCGAGGATCGCCCCCGCCGGCCATCAGCCTCTCGTGCGCTTCCGTCAGCAGGTTCTCGGCCGTGTCGAAATCACCCGATAGTTGACTGCACAGCGCGGCGTTGGCCGCCAGTTCCGCCATCAGGTTCGGGTCGTCGGCGAAACGCGGCTGCTCGCGGGCCACGAATCTCGCCAGGTCGAACCGGGTCGAGGCCTCGGCCATGTCGCCCAGCGATAGCGCTGCGACACCCAGCGTCATCAGCGCCCGCGGATTGCGGGAGACTCCGGGCAACCCGTCGAGCTGTTTGCACTGCTTGCCCGCCTCCTTGTACTGACCGGCTTCCAGCAGCGTCTGGATCAGGTTCTGCACGGCGGTCATCTGCTGTTCGCTGTCGTCCGCTTTGCTGAACACGCGCTCCGCCTGCTTGAACTGCTCGACGCCCTCCTCCAGATTCGATTGCTGGCGGCAGATCAGCCCCTGCGAGTTGTGGATCCAGCCGATCAGGTGCTCGGGGCACTTTCTGACTCGCTTCGCCAGACCGAGCGCTTCGCCCTGCCGGGTCCGCGCCGCCTCCAGGTCCTCACGAAAAGCGCCCCCGGAACCCACGCGACCGCCCCGACGTCCCGCCCGCTCCAGATAGGCGTTACCCAGTTCGTGCAACGCCCGCACCCGCTCCACCCGGTCGTCGGGCAGACGCCCCAGCAGGTTCTCATACGCGACGATGGCCTCGTCTGTCTGGCCGAGCAGGCGCTGACAGCGACCCAGCGTCAGACCGATGGCAGCCGTCAGCTCGATCGGAGGCGTATCCGTCGCCCCTTCGACGGCTCTGCTCGCCTCCTGCGCACAACGCAAGGCCTCCGCCCGATCGCCGCCCGGGCCGGCACCGCCGCCCTGATCCGCCCGCTGACCGAACGTGACCCCCAGCTCGTGCCACACCCGGGCACGCATGGTGGCGTCGTCGGCCAGCTCCTCCAGCATCTCCCGATACGCCGCCAGGGCCTCCTCGAACCGCCCGGCCCGCCGCTGCCGGTCGATCTTGGCCAGACGCAGTTGCGTCCGTCCGCTGGCCAGCATCATCTCCTGGCTGCCCTGGTCCGTCTGATCCGGCTGGTCCGTCGCTTCCGTCGAGGCGCAGCCACCGGACGTCATGCCCAGGGCCAACGTCCCCAACGCCAGCGCACACACGGGAATGCTCAGTCGCAACATGTCGAAATACCTCGAAATCTCGGCCGATCGGTATCCTAGATCGCCCCCCCTGCCGCCGCAAGCAATCCCAAGAATCACTTGCCAGCGCCCGCACTCTAGCCGAAAATGGGCCGCATCGCCGAGGCGCGGCGGGCCGTTGCCCGGCGGCGGCAAACCGCTGCCCGGCAGCATGTGGTGACAGGCGCGGTCGCCTGCGAATTGGGCTATTCACGACACGACCGAAAGGTTGGAATCATGCTTGCCTATGCGACAAGACTGCTCGTCGTCGGTCTGGCCATGGTGGTGCTTACTCCGGACGGGGCCTGGGCTCAGCAAACGGCCGGCGCCGAGGTCGCCCTCAGCCGCGGCATCAGCTCGTTCATGGCCGAAGACTACGACGCCGCCCGACGACAGTTCGAGGCCGCACTCGCCTACGACCCCGACTTCGCCGCCGCCCACTACTTCCTGGGGCTGACCCTCTTGCAGGCCGCCTCCGACGCGCCCACCAGTGCCGCCGAGCGGGCCATGCTCGAACGGGCCATCGCCGAGTTCAATCAGAGCCGCCTCCGAGATCCCGACATGGTCCTGGCCTTCCTCGACGCCGCCATCGCCCAGACCATCCTCGGACGCTTCGGCGACGCCGAGTCCGGCTTCCAGCAGTTCATCGAGCAGCGACCCGACGATCCCATGCCCTACCTCTTCCTCGCCGTCGTCTACTACCGTCAGGCCAAGGACCAGCCGGAAAACCTGCCCCAGGCCGAGGAGAACCTCGACCAGGCCGAGGCCGCATTGGAACGATCCGGAAAGCCCGACCGTTCCGTCGAGGCCACCATCAAGTTCTATCGCGCCCTCATCGCCCTGCAGCGTGAGAACTGGGACGAAGCTCGCACCGCGCTCGAGGAGGGCTACGAACTCGCCCCCGAGTCCGAGATCGGCAAGCAGAGCAAGGAGCTGCTGGACCAGCTCGTCGAGCGACGCCCCTGGGAACTTGCCATCCAGCTCGGCTTCGACTGGGACTCCAACGTCATCCTCCGCGGCCACGACGTGATTACCCGCAAGGGCGACCAGAAGCCGGACGACTGGCGTTTCGGGCTGGCCTCCGCCTTCACCTACCGCCTGGTCGACACCGAGGAGTTCGTCCTCGGCGTGGGCGGCACCACCTTCAACACCTGGCACACGGAAATCGACGAGTTCGACGTCCAGTCCTACGGGGCCAACGTCTACGCCGGCTACTCGCCCAAGCAGGCGGACTGGCTCACCCTCAGCCTGCGCTACGACTGGGACTACTCCTTCGTCGGCAACGACAGCTTCCTCGCCCGCCACCGACTCACGCCCCAGATCGACATCCAGGAGGCCGACTGGACCGGCACCACCCTGTTCTATCAGTTTGACGTCCGCGACTACCACCACCAGTCAACCGACCCGCGCCTGGACCGCGACGGACACACCCACGCCTTCGGCGTCGTCCAGCACTTCGACCTCCTCGAGATGTTCGAGCGGCAGCTCACCACCAGCCTCAGCTACCGCTTCGAGAACGTCCAGACCGAGGGAACCGAGTTCGCCGCCGACAACCACATCTTCGCCCTCGGCGTCGGCGTCCCACTGCCCCACGATTTCAGCTTCGATTTCCTCAGCGAGTTCGAGGTGGACTTCTACAAGCACGGCAGCCGATTCGACCTCGACGGCTCCAAACGCCGGGACTTCATCC
>DATKXO010000097.1:0-24363 GCA_035528995.1 Phycisphaerae bacterium
CGACAGAGGCGGACCTTTGTCGGGCTGCAGTTTCGGTTCACGGTGTTGATGCTCAGCCTGGCGCTGGCCGCCATCGCGTTGGTCGGTGGCGTGCTGGTGAACCTGACCAGCCAGTTGGCCAGCCGCCACAAGCAGCAGCAGTGCGTTCAGTTGGCATCGCTGCTGGCCAAGTCCGCCGCCGAGCCCCTGCAGCGAAAGGACGCCGACTCGCTCCAGAGCCTGGCGGAACGGTTCGGCGTCGAGGGAGGGGCCCTGTTCGTCGCCGTGGCGAACCCGTTGGGTGAGGTGGTTGCGGCCTCCGATTCCCTCGGTCGGTGGGTGAGGATACAGCCCGAGGCGGCGACGCTGAACGGCGAGGAAACCCTTGGCGTGCCGGTGTTCATGCAGGCGTTGGCGGGCTGGGAAGCACACCTGCAAGTCACCTATCCGGTCAACGGCACCGAGCCCGATGACAGCGGGGCTCGGCCGTTGCTGGGCTATGCCCGCGTGGGTCTGGAGGTCCAGAACACGATGCGCGACCTGACCGCGACCATCGATCTCTTCACCGGCATGAGCGTGGCCCTGCTGATCCTGGCGTTTCCGCTGGCCTACCTGGTTGTCCAACGCGTCGTCTTTCCTGTCAACGAACTGTCCCGAGTGGTCCGTCAGTTCGCCAGCGGCGATCTGGCGGCCCGTAGTGCGGTCCGCAGGAACGATGAGATCGGGGAGCTGGCCGGCGCGTTCAACACCATGGCCGACGAACTCACCCGCAAGCACGACGAGATCCTGGCTCTGAACGCCGACCTGGAGGAGCGTGTCCAGCGGCGGACACGTCAGCTTCGCGAGCTGGCCTCGCGCGAGCCGCTCACCGGGCTGTACAACCGTCGTCATTTCAACGAGGTGCTGTCGGCCCGGTTCTCCGAGGCCTTGCGCTACGGGTCGGACCTCTCCTGCGTGATGCTGGACCTGGACGACTTCAAGTCGGTCAACGACCGCTTCGGGCACCACATAGGCGACGAACTGCTGATCCTGACGTCGGTGACTGTCGGGAGCCAGTTGCGTGCCGCTGACGTGGCGGCCCGTTACGGGGGTGACGAGTTCGTCATTCTGCTGCCGCAGACGGACGCGGACCGGGCCCGGGTGCTGGCGGAGCGAATCGCCGAGAAGTTCGCCAAAGATCTGGCCGAGAAGCTGCCCCAGATTCATACCAGCCTGAGCATCGGGATCGTGAGCTTCGGCGAGGCCGAGGGGGGGTCGCCCGACGACCTGCTGCGTGCCGCCGACGAGGCCATGTATCGTGCCAAGGCCAGGGGCAAGAGTCGGATCGTCATGGCCGAGGTTGTTGCGTAATATTCCCATCGATGGTGACGAATATCCCGTCGCCAGGACGCTCCCGTCCGACGTGGCAAGCGGTCGCGGTTATAGCCGTGTCCGCGGTTTGTAATCGCCACGACCAGCCAGCCGAGGTAGACTTCACCGGGGTGGTTCGCGTTCCGCGGCCCCCGCCGGAGTCGCTGGTGTCCGGCTTGAACGTGGAGTAAGGACATGTGGCAGAGCATCGGCAAGTACGTCGGCGGCAAGGTTTTGACCGCCGTCCTGGTCGTGTCCTCCGCCGCGGGCGTCATCTGGTTCTGGCGGCATCCCGAACAACTGGCCACGATCTGGCAGGTGGTCAAGTTGGTGCTGGTCTGGCTGGGTTTCGTGATCGTGCTGCCCTGGGCCCTGTTCTTCGTCACTTCGTGGGTGATGAAGAAGGAGTCGAACCTGGCGGCGGGGCTGATGTTGGCGGGCTACCTGGCGATGGACATCGTGCTGGCGCTGTTGCTGGCCGGGGGGGCACGCGGTCACGGCACGTTGACCTGGATCGTGCTGGTGCTTGGCTTTCTTTCGGCCGGGGTTTATAATTTCGTGGTCTGCGACTATCAGGCCGACCGGATCGACGAATCCTTGTGATCTCAGCAGTTGCAAGCGAAGGGCGTTCGCATGTCCACCCCCCAGGCCGGTGATCGCGTCAACAACTACCTGCTCGAAGTGCTGGTGGGTAGCGGCAGCTTCGGACAGGTGTGGCGGGCGCGCCATCACGTGTTCGACGAGCGGGTGGCGATCAAGATCCCGACCGATCCGCAGTACGTGCGCAACCTGCGGCACGAGGGAGTGGCCGTCCACGGCCTGCGGCATCCCAACATCGTACGGGCCCTGGACCTCGACCCGTATGCCGATCCCCCCTATCTGATCATGGAGTTCGTGGACGGGCCGTCGCTACGGCAGGTGATCGACGCGAACCCGGGTGGTCTGCCGATTCCGGTTGTGGTCGAGATCACGAGTGGATTGCTCTCGGCCCTGGGGGCCGCCCATCAGGGCGGGCTGATTCACAGGGACGTGAAGCCGGCCAACATCCTCCTCGAAGGCGTGAAAGACAGCGGGGAGAACCTGGCGGAGATCACTCGAGACGCGGTCAGGGTAGCGGACTTCGGGTTGGGCAAAGCGGGGGGGGTCACCACGGCGTCGATCATGCAGTCGGGCAGCGTGCTGACCGAGGGTGGACGTAGCATCTCGGGCACGTTGGCCTATATGTCGCCCGAGCAGAAGCAGGGCGGCGACGTGGACGGCCGCAGCGATCTGTATGCCTGCGGCATCATCCTCTTCGAGTTGCTGACCGGTGAGCGCCCGTCGGGCACCGAGATGCCCAGTTCGGTCCGGGATGAGGTTCCGGCCGTAATGGACCAGGTTTTCAGCCGCAGCTACACGCGATTGGACCGACGGTACCCGTCGGCCGAGGCCATGCTGGAGGCGCTCTCGGCGGCGGGTCCGGACCGTGCGGCCGGCGGTCCGCCGCCGGTGCCGACCGTGGTAGGGCGCACCTGCCCCAAGTGTGGCCGACCCGTCGGAGGGGACGATAACTTCTGCATTCACTGCGGTTGGCAGTTGGTGGCCGAGGTCCCGCGGTGCCCGTCGTGCCGCGGATGCATCAAACGCCAGGACCGGTTCTGCATCTCGTGCGGGACCGGGCTGGAGTCTCGGGTGGGTTAGAAAGCGAGCGGAGGTAGCAGTCGGTGATGACTCGTGGGCTGTTGACCAGCCTGATCGCCGTCCTGATGGTGGCGGTTCTGGTGTTCCTGTTGATCAGGACGATGGCCTACGTTCTGGGCGCCCTGGCCCGAGGGATGGGGCGGCTGTTCGCAGGCGCCTCGGGGACGGATCGGCCCCCGCCGTTCGCCGGAGGGTCGGGCCAGCCGACCGGGCCGCTGAGTGTCGGACCTGTGCGGATGTGCGGCAACGAAGACTGCCGCCACGCGAACGTGCCCGGTGCCCGGTACTGCGCCCAATGCGGCCGACCGCTGACCGGGCCCGTTTCGGCTGCCGACGGCGGGCCAATGGTATGAGCGACGAGGCCCAACGCGCACTGCAGGCTGAGACCGAGTTCCTGGGCGGCGTCGAGTCGAACTTCGAGCGAGCCAAGGGCAATCAGCTTCGCGGGAGCATGTGGCAGACGGCCCGCCACGACGAGGAGGGCGCCCTGCGTGCGGCGATGGCGTCTCACCATCGCCACGACCGGGAGCTGCTCAAGCAGATGCCGCGTAACTCGCGGATCGCGGTGCAGGGGTTCGAGCGGCGGTGGGTGTTCTTCAGGCGGGCGACGGGCGTGGCGATCGCGTCGGTGCTCTGCCCGTTGGAGCATCTGGCCTCGGGCGCTGAAGGCCCCCTGCCGGCGGTGACCCTCGGCGAGCTGATGGATCACGTGCGGAAGCTGGCCGGCGACACGAAGCTGCAGCACGTGATCGGGGTGTGCAGCCCGAGCGGGTTCACCGAGGAGGCTCGCAACGCCCGACTGGACCAGCCCAACGTAGCGCTGGTGCTGATCGAGCCGCGTTCCGGCGGCGGGTGGCGAGTGAACGGGACCGGTGAGGACCTGCCTGAGTCGGTCCTGGCCCTGTTCGATCCGGAGGCGGCCGCCCAGAAGATCGCTCGGGTGCGTCGGGAGATCGAGGCCCGCGGCGCGGACCTGCTGGTGGGCGGGGTGAGTGTGGAATCGGTGGCCGAGATGCTGGAGCTGCCGGTCGAGGTGGTTCACCAGGCCTTTGCGGCGGTGGCCCGGGAGGATCCGGAACTGAGGTTGACCGGCAAGGCCGGTGAAGCGCTGCTCTACCGCGGAGCGGCCGATACAAAGCAGGAGGCCGCATCCATGAACGTCGTGGACCGCATCAAGGCCATCTTCTCTCGCGAGGGCGACGAGGCCCAGAAGATCAACATCCTGGCCGAGCGCCGGGCGGCACTGGCTCAGCGCCGGGACCGCATCTACGAGGACATCGGCAAGCTGGAGGAACGGGCGGACAAGCTGCTCAAGCAGGGCCAGTCCACCACCGTCGAGGTGAGCAAGCGGCGCCTGGCCAGCCAGTTGGCCCAACTGAGAAAGGACATCGGCCGGCAGAACACGACGGCCAACATGCTGAACTCGCAGATCAACATTCTCAGCACCGACATCCACAACCTGACGCTGATCCAGCAGAACCAGATGGCCCGACTGCCGGACACCGAAGAGTTGACTCAGAACGCGGTCAAGGCCGAAGAGATGCTCGAGACTCTGCGGGGTGACGCCGACCTGGTGTCCAGCCTGGAGGTGGGCATGGGTGAGGTCATGACCAGCGACGAGGAGCTGGCCATTCTCAAGGAGTTCGAGGCCCCGGCCGCTGAGGCCGAACCGTCGAAGGAGCCCCCCGCCAAGGCGGCGCCCCAGCGGGCGCCGGAAGCGTCGCCGCCGGCCCGTGAGAAACGGAAGGCTCCGGAAGCACCCGAGAAGAGTTCCCGACCGGCCGACGCGGAGCCGAGTTGACTCGCGCGCCCCCGGAAGGACCCGGACGATCGACCATGTCACTATTGGACTGGCTGACGAAACGCAAGAAGCCGCTGTCGCGGATGACGCGGTCTGAGCTGCGCCGGCAGGAGTTGCTGCTGGAGAAGGATCGGTCGCAGTTGCTCAAGCGCGTCACCAAGCTGGCCAGGGAGAAGCAGGAGATCTTCCAGAACGGCGCGACCGAGCAGACGCCCGAGGTCCGGCGGGTGCTGGCCCAGGAGTTCGAGCTCAAGACTTCGGAGCAGCTCATGCTCTCGCGGCAGCTCAACATCCGCAGCAAGGAGATGCTGACCGTCTCGCGGCTGCGGATGCTGCGGGAGAACGCCGAGCGAGCCGGCGAGACCGGCGGGCGCATCGGGCTGATCGGCGAGAAGGACATTGTGCGCCTCGGCAAGCTGATCGAGAACGATTCGATCAAGGCCGAGGTGTATCAGGAGCGACTCGACGAAGTCCTGTCCGTGGCTGCGGGTGTCGAGGAAGGCACGGACGGGCTTTCCGAGGCCGGGCGCAGCGTCATGGACGTGTGGCAGAAGCTCGACGACGGCGCCATTGCCAACGCGACCGACGCGTTCGACGAGGCCGACCGCCGGGTCCGCGAGCGGCACACCGCCGCGGCCGAGGAGTAGCCGGGTGGAGGAGGACCGCGAGCCGCCCGAGGCGCCCCCGAGGACCTGGCCGGCGGTGTTCTTCGCCTTCCTGGGCGGCGGGTTGGCCATGGCGGCCATCGGGATCGAGCACTGGGCGGCGGAGTTCGGCGCCTGTGGTTGTCTGGTGCTGGCCTGGTATCTGAGCCAGCCGCTGGGCGAGGCGGAGGACAACCCGCACCCGTTGGGGCGGCGCTCGACGCAGTTGCTGCTGATGGCCTTTGCCGCGATCACAGGTGTGTCCGGTGTGCTGCGGCTGATGCGCGGCGGCTGAGCGACGGGTTTGCGTGAGGCGGTTGATCAGATGGATCTGTCCAGGCCCCTTCGACGGAGCGTTACCAACCGGTCGATCGCGGGGGTCTGTGGTGGTCTGGCGGAGTTCTTCGGCATCGATCCCACGGTGATTCGGGTGGCATACGTGCTGGCCAGCTTCTTCGGGGTGATCGTCGGCGGAGTGCTGCTGTACGTGATTTTGTGGGCGGTGATCCCGGAGCGGGAGTATTACTAGCGATTGCCCCGGGCCTGTGGAACGCGTTGACCGGCTGGAAACCCGGTCCCACATAGGACATGAACCGGCGGGTCGAATCCGCCCGACACGGAAGGCGAACCGATGGGCCTATTCAAATCGGAAGAGGAACGCCGGATCGAGCGGGACATCAAGATCCGCCAGGGCATCCGCCGCATCGAGAAGGCCATACGGGAACAGGGCAAGTTCCAGGACGATTTCGTCAAGAACGCCCAGCGGGCCAAGAAGATCGGCGACACGGCCCAGTACCGGTTCATCCGCAACTCGCTGAAGAAGACGGCCACCATCCGCAAAATACTCGAACGGCAACTGCTGTCGGTGAAGAACGCGCTGCTGATCAAGAGGCAGGCGGAGGCGTCGGCCGACTTCGCCGGTGCCATGGGCATGATGGCCACCGAGATCGGCAAGCTCTTCGGCGAGACCGACCTGCTCAAGACCCAGGCCGACTGGGAGAAGGCCATGGTCCAGTCCCAGAGCATGGAGGAGCGCATGGCCATGTTCCTGGACAGCATCGAGGATATCGCGGCCGAGGACGTCGAGATGGCCTCGGCCGAGGCCATCAGCGATGAGGAGGTTGACCGCCTGATCGAGGCCGAAGCGGAGGCCGAACATCAGAAGGAGCTGGGTCGCCTCGCCGGCCTGCGGGCCGAACTCGATTCGCTGAAGGGCGAGGGGGAGAAGCAAAAGTAGAGTCCGGCGTTCGCCAACGATGTCGGCCCCGGCGATTACGGGACACAAGCATGAGCCAGATCGTGTGTCCAGCTTGCGGATCGAGGAGTTCCCGTTTAGCAAGGAAAGGAGAGCGCCCCGACGTCTGGTTTGTCATCAAGTCGTTCCGGAAGTGCGACGAATGCGGATGCGTCTTTGAACCTCCCACAGGTCGCATCCTCGGCACCATCGTGAGCCTGCTCGGCGTTGGCAGCATACTGGCGCCGGTGCCCGGACTGCTCGACAGCCTCTCGCCATTCAGACCGTTCTTCCTCGTCTTCTACGTCTTCTTAGCGATACCGGCCTGCATCTACGGTGGCCTGCAGATGATGAATTGCGGCCTGCAGACCTGGCGTACCCGGAAGCCGCACCGTTCCGTCACTCCTACCTGACGCGGGCATATGGTCCAAGCAGACCACGCACGAAGCCAGGCCTTTCTGACGTCCCAACCGGTGGCTGATCGCGCCGTACGAGTCTCGAATCGGTGGGTAGTCGATGCCTCGATCGCGTTGCTGATCGCGGTGGTCTGGTGCCTGTGGCTGGCGGGGCCGGTGCGGCGGCAGATGCCGGTGGCGGACGATACGTTCCGTGACGCGGCCTACGTGGAGAACATCCTGGCGGGTCGCGTGCTCGAAGACCCGTCGATGGCGGGTTTCAGTTGGTGGTACGCGCCGGGCGGGCCGCTGTTCTACGCGGGCGTCAGCCGGCTGACCGGCGTCTCGCCGATCCCGCTGTACAGATCCAGCATTCTGTGGGCCAACGTCCTGATACCGGTTGGGCTGTTTCTGCTGGTGCGGTTGTATTGGGATCGAGCGACGGCCGTGGCCGCGCTGTTGATGGTCTGGCTGGGGTCGCGCTGGTGGCAGACGCATCTGGCCATGCCCATGCCGTCGA
Source organism: Phycisphaerae bacterium (assembly GCA_035528995.1). Taxonomy (GTDB): domain Bacteria; phylum Planctomycetota; class Phycisphaerae; order UBA1845; family UBA1845; genus DATKXO01. Next base: position 7,604 of record DATKXO010000097.1, read on the forward strand.
TCCAGGGGCTGATCCCGGCGCTGGTGGCGCTGATGGTCTGGCGGCGTGCGCTGCAGGGCAAATGGGGCCGGCCGGCGCTGCTCGGCGTGGTGTTGGCGGCCTGCACCTGGCATCACATGATCAGCGCGATTGTGGTGAGCGGAGCCATTGGGATTCAGACGCTGCTGTGGGCCGTCGCCGATCGCGGCGGGCTTCGATACGGGCCGCTGCGGAGCGCCGCGGTGGCCGGTGGTGTTTGTGCGGTTCTGATCGTGCCGCTCGCCTGGCACCTGTTGGCCATCCCCTGGAACAACTCGGCCCATTCCGCGCTGGCGGCGGAGATGGACGAACCGGCCTATGCCCTGCACGCGGCCACGCCGCTGGTTATCCCGTTGGCGGTTCTGGGGGTGATCCTGGTCGGCTATCGGCCGGCAAGTCCCACCACATGGGTACTGGGTTACCTGGTCGTCGGATTGATCGGGCAGGGGGCCGGCTATCTGCACCGCATGTGGCAGGACCTGCCGCTGCCGGTGTTGCTGCCGCACGAGTTTCAATGGCATGGGCAGTTGGCCGTTGGCATTCTGGCGGGTGTCGGGCTGATCGGTTTGTCGCGCTGGATTGCGGGGCGGCTCAAAAGGCGGCTGCCAGCGCGGATGGTGACGGTCGTGGCGGCCGCGTTATTGATGGTGCTCGTGGTAGCGCCGGACCGACTGCGAGCGATTGACCGGGTCGATGACTACTGGACGTCGGGTCGGTGCTCGCCGGACGTGGCGGCCACGATGGAGTGGGTCCGCAGCAGTACCGAGATCACCGACGTGTTCGTTTGCCGCTATCTACCGGCGTACTACGACCTGGTCGGGTGGACGGGTCGCAAGTTGATCCTGATGCCGGAGGCCCGGGCGAACATTGCGGCCGACGTGCTCCAGCGGCGCCGCGACCTGCACCGGCTGGAAACCACCACGGACCCGGAGGAGTTCCTGGCCGTGGCCGTGGACCGATATGGGGCGGGCTATGCTTACCTGACGTCCAACAAGAAGAACCTGCTGGAGCGCTGGTCCGGCTGGGACATCTTCGAGACGGCCTACCGCAGCCCGAACGGTGAGCGCACGATCCTGCGCATCAAGGACAATCGGGTGCTGCGACCTGAGTGACGGGTTGATGAGTGCCGCCGCACAATCTGAGGAGTCATCGAACGCCGCGGCGGCCACGAGCGCCGTTGACGACCGAACCGGCTGGCCGAGACTGGGCTGGTCGGAACGGCTGCCCATCGTGATCGCCGTGCTCGTGTTGGCCGCGGTCACCGTGCCGCGACTGCCGCCGGGCGTGTGCTACGGCGACTCCGGCGATCTGCAACTGGCCGCTGCCACGCTGGGCATCGCCCATCCGCCGGGCTACACCGGCTATGTGACGCTGGGTTTCGTGCTGACGCGGATGCCGGGCGTCGATCCGGCGTACGTGGTGTCGTTGGCCTGCCTGGCGGCCGGGCTGGCGGCGATCGTGCTGTGCGTGCTGATGCAGGTGCGGTTGGGACTCAATGCCTGGGCCGCGGCGGCGATCGGCGTGGGTCTGACGGCCGTTCCGCGAGTCTGGCAGAACCTGCTGGTGCCCGAGGTGTACGCGCCGTCGTTGGCGCTGCTGGCGGGTTCGGTTTACCTGTCGTTCAAGTATGCCCGGGTCGGCAAGCGGCGCGACTTGCTGCTGGCGGCGCTGTTGTTCGGCGTGGCCGCAGCGAATCGCCCGCCCGTGCTGCTGGCCCTGCCGTTCTTCGCGGTGGCCTGGTGGCTGGCCCAACGCCGGCGCGAACTGTCGTGGTGGCGGGCGACGCGGTCCGCGCTGCTGGTTGTGGGGTGTCTGGTTCTGCCGAGTTTGTACGCACTGGTTTTCTTGTGGCTGCGCGATACGTCGACGGCCGCCTACAACTACATTGAGCAGTACAACGCCGAGGTGGGCGAACTCCCGGCGGTCACGGATGGTCCGCGGGCCAGGTTCGACCGCATCGCCTGGCAGGCCACCGGCCGACAGTATCGGCAGTTCGTGGGAAGCAACTGGCGGGCGGTGCAGGGCAAGCTCCGCTGGTTGACCGACGAGCTGGAGCCGGGTGGGACGGTAGCGTCCGTGCTGGCGCTCGCGATTGTTTTGATTGGCGGCGTGATCGCGGCCCGTCGCTGTCGCGAGAGCGTGTGGCTGTTGGGCGGGATGGTGGTTCAGACGGTGATCTTCGTTTGCGGCTATCGCATTTACGGGCAGGCGGCCGATCTGCTGCCGCTCATCTGGGCGGTCACGGTGGCGGCGGGGGTGGCCCTTTCGCCGCTGCTGTCGCGCGAAACCAAGGGAGGCCGGCGAGTGGCGGCGGTGAGTCTGCTGGTGGTCGCGTGCGTCTGGACGGCCGTCCGTGCCGGTGATCGGCCTGACGAGGCTCGCAACGCCGATGCCACCCCTTACCTGGCGGCGGTGGACCTGGGCTCGTTCCCGGCCGATGCGGTCATCTGCTCGAGTTGGGGCCAATCGCCGCCTTTATGGTACGCTCGGAAGGTGCTGACTGACCGCGACGATATCCGTATCATCAACGCCGAGGCGAAGAACTGGCTGGCGATGGTCGCGGACGTCGGCGACCGGCCTGTGTTCGTGACGGACGGCCGCGTCCGATTGCCGGAGGGGTACGAGTTGACGCCCTTCCGCAAGTTGTGGCGGCTGGAAAGTGCGAACGCGGACTAAAGCGGATGGTGGATCCCGTCTCCCCTTTTGGGGGACTGCACCCACGCTGCATTGACGTGCGATGCGGCAGCACTGTGGTGAATGATGGCTGTTTCGTTTGCGACGTTTGAACGGCTCAAGAACAAGGGCGTCAGCGCCTACACCAAGGGCGACCTGGCGTCGGCCAAGACGTACCTGGTCGAGGCGGCGGAGTGCATGCTGGAGTTGGCCGACGGCGCCAAGTCGTCCGAGGCCCGCCGCCAGCACGAAGAGATCGCGGCCGAGCTGATCGAACTGGCCAAAGCCTGCGACACGACGAAGGGCAAACCCAAAGGCGGCCGCCATCGGGTTCGAGAGAAGGAGAACGACAGCGGCACCGACGCGTCCGAGTGGATCATTCGAGAGAGGCCCGACATCGGCTTCGAGGACATTGCGGGCCTGGACGACGTGAAGGAGGACATCCGCCTGAAGATGCTGTACCCGTTCCAGCATCCGGATCTGGCCAAGCGGTACGGCATCAGCGTGGGCGGGGGGGTTTTGCTGTACGGTCCGCCGGGCACGGGCAAGACCATGATGGGCAAAGCCATCGCCCATGAGCTCGGCGCGACGTTCTTCGTCATCTCTCCGGCGCAGGTGCTCAGCAAGTGGGTGGGCGAGGCGGAGCAGAACATCCGCAAGCTGTTCGAGGCGGCCAGGGCCGAGGAGGCGTCGGTCATCTTCATCGACGAGATCGAGGCCCTGGTCCCGCGGCGCAAGAGCGACAGCTCGTCGGTCATGCAGCGCGTGGTGCCGCAGATCCTGCAGGAACTCGAGGGGTTTGATCGCAAGGCGGACCAGGCCCTATTATTCGTCGGGGCCACCAACAAGCCCTGGATGCTGGACGAGGCCGTGCTGCGACCCGGGCGCCTGGACACAAAGGTCTACGTCGGCCTGCCGGATGCCCCGGCGCGCTACCGCCTGTTGGAGATTCACCTGCAGGATCGTCCGTTGGCGGGCGACGTGGACCTGGGCAAGCTCTGCGATCTGCTGGAGGGTTACACCGGCGCAGACATCAAGAACATCGCCCATCGAGCGGCCAGCATCCCGTTCATGGAATCGATCGGTGGACAGGAGCCTCGACCGATCGGCATGAAGGATCTGTTGGCGGTTATCGCGGAGACGTCCCGCTCGGTCCAGGACTCGGACGTGGTACGGTTCGAGCGGTTTACGGAGATGGGAAAGTAGCGGGAAGCTGTCGGGTGTCGATTTGCGGCCGCCAGCCCGAGGTGCGGAACGTGGAGCGCCCGATAGGAGGGCGCCAGAGAGCCTGAGGGCGAATAACGGTGGCCCTTGGGCGAAGACACCAATGGGGTCTTGCCGCCTGATGCTGATGGCTGATAGCCGCTAGCCGGGGTTTGGTGGATCATGGCGACGGGCAAGTTCGATCTTCAGGGGTACTTCGCATCGCCCGAGTCGGTGGCGGCCGTTGTGCCGGCCGACGCGCTCTTCGGCTTCCTGACGCGCAGAATCAAGCTACCGCCGGCGGTGGCCGCACTGATCACGCGGGAGGCCGGCGATCAAATCGTGCGCCCGGCCGGCGCAGAGCTGACCGACGAAGGCGCCGTCGAGATCCTGTTCGTGCGCACGACGCCGGTGGACCTGGCCTGGACCGAGGAGCGTGTGGTGAGCGCCGACCGTTTTGTGGCCACCGCCCACGTTTCCTTGCGGATGACGGCCGTGGCCGAGCGCGGCGAGTTGCAGAGCTTCCAACAGCAGATTATGGGCAGCGATCGACGAGCGGATCGTGACGCCCTGGTGCGATACTTTCGCGGTTCCGCCCGGCAGGCCCTGACCGGCTGCGCCGAGCAGCGGGAGATGGAAGTCCTGGTGGACGCTCGAGATCGCGAGGCGGTGGCCGGGACGATCGCCGACGCGTTGGGCGCACCGTGCTTCGCCGCGGGCCTGGTGATCGATCCGTCGGTTGAGGTTTGCTTCGAGTCGCCCACCTTTCGCCAGGTACGCTTGACCGAGGAACAAGCCGCCCGGCAGCGCGAGGAGCACCAGGCCAAACGTCAACTCGAAGAGGCTCTGGAGACCGCCCAGCACGAGCACGTGGAACACCTCGAAATGCTGCTGGGCAAACTCAACGACCTGGCCCGGCGCTCGCCCGAGGTCGAGCTGTCCGACCTGATTCGCTCGTTCTCCGAGTCGCAGCGCGGCGAAATCTACGAAGCGCTGTTCGCCACTTCCAGCCAGGCGCGTGCTACGCAGTGGATCGTGGTGGCCTGCGGCGGAGAGTTGCTGTTCTACGATCCGGCTTCCGGGGACGCGCCCGCGCGAACCATGACGTTGAGCGGCGAGGTCGGACCGGTCCGCTCAGTCCGAGCGTTTCGCGATCCGGACGGCTTGATGCGGCTGCTGGTGGGGGCGGCCCGGGGCGTCTACGAAGTGGGCGTCGAGTCGAAGGAGCCGGCGGTGATCTTCTCGATCGAGGAATCGGTCGAGGTCCGCGGGGGCGTGAACTCCGTGGCGGTGGCCGGCGACCGCGTGCTGGCCTCGCACTCCGAGGTGGGCCTGATCTGCTGGGAGCGCAGCGCGCCGGCCGGGCCGACACTGCTCCTGGAGGAACGGACCAAAGGTGCCAAGGCCGTCCGCAACGTGCTGGTCCGCGACGGCCGAATCTACTTTTCCGTGGACGGCGCCGTCCTGGTGACCGACGCCGACACCCCGACCGATTCCAACCTGCGCAGGTATGCCGGTCCGCCGTCGGCGGACGCTCTGATCACCTCGCTGTGCCCCGCGCCGGACGGTCTCTACGCCGGCAACGCCGACGGGCAGATCCTGCGCTGGGCGCTGGAAGGCGGAGATGCGACGATCATCCACTCCGGCAGCGGCCGGGCGGCCGAGTCCATTCACCTGCTGACCTCCGGCGGCATCACGCGGCTGTTCTTCGCGGACACCACGCTGGCCATCCACGCCCGGGTGATCGGCGACAGCTTCACCTGCCGGTACGAGGCCGGCGGGCAGACGCTGCGTCGCGTGGCGGTTGCCCCCGATCTGCTGGTGGCCACCAACGAAATCCGCGACCGCCTGATACAGTGGTCGCCGGGCCGGCCGGCCGCCCCGACCGGCATCATCAGCGTTGCCCGCCACACCGGTCACTCCGTCCAGGACGTCTGTCTGCTGCCGATGGGATAGTGCCGCCGCGTGGCCCCCGACGATGTTGTGCACGCCGCGCGTCGGATCTGGTTGTTGCGGGCGAGTCGGCGGGTGAGTCACAGCCCTCAATGTCCCATAAAACGAGCGTGACGGCATCTCTGGCGAAGGTATTCCACTGTAGACCGCTTCACTTGCCCCTATCGCGGAACAATCCCGGGCGCGACGTGAGAGCACGTGACGCGGGCGCGGTTCGGCGCGGAATGATTCCCTCGCCCGTCCCGGGACATGCGTGCGGGCAGGTTCACCGAGAGCAGCGGGCGTGTAGGAAGTTGTCCTTCCCGTCATCGCCGGGACGGTTCGCCCCTGCGGCATCGGGCGAGTCGGCTCCGCTGCCCCACTTCTTGTTCTTCAGAAGCTTGTCAACGACCGGCTGCGCGTTCGCAGTCGGTTCACAGGGTTCGATCTTGACCGGGGGGTAGTGCTTTCGGTATAAGGGAAGTGGGTAGGGGCATGCAGCTGTTGTCTCGGGCACGTCTCGTGCGCTTGTGCCGATTCGGTCGGGGGTCGGTCTGGTCAGCGCACCGGACAGCGTTCACGCCGGGTATCAGGGGAGATCGGGGAAAGGCCACGCCGCGCCCGGGATTCAGAACGACGCATCGAAATGAGTGCCTGCTCGGAGTTGGCGCGCCGCTCGTGGCGCGGTCAACTGTGCAGGCAAGACTACTCTGTCCAGAGCGATCCTCCGCGATCTCAACCGCGAAGCGTGGGAGGACGCACGCGACGAGCGCGGACGGGGTCTCGGAATCGCAGTTGGCGGCCGACGGGTGTCGAGCCTCGGAGGCCGGGTGTGCTTGGGAACGAGGCAGGACCGTGTTCTTGAAGGAGGGCAGTACCATGTTGAAGCGAGTGACATTCGTATTGGTGGTGTGCGCGTGTATCGGTGTTGCATATGGAGGAGCGAACAAGATCAGGTTCTTCACACCCTCGGCTGAGCAGGTAGCCGAGTCCGTGGCCGCCCTGGGCGCCGACGCCGACCCGGACGGCATGGCCATCCTGAACTACGCCGCTGGGGCCGACAAGACCATCGTCCAGATCATTGTCAGCGACTTCACTCCCAGCCTGGCCTACAGCCTGAAGCTCCTGCAAGGCGGGTCTGAGATCGTCTTGCCGGACGCCCTCATGACCGACGAGAACGGTCACGCCAACTTCCACCGGGAATTCGCCGGCGACATCAGCACGTACAACGTGGAGTTCTTCCTGGGCACCACCAGCGCCGGCGAAGTCTGGTCCCAGGAGCACGAGATTCCCCCCAATGCTCACGGGGCCAACTGGAACACCCAGAACCTCGCGGACGACGTGGCCTTCGGCCAGGAGCAGTCGATCACCAGCATTCGCTGGTGGGGCGGCACTTACAACGGCCCCCTGGTCGAGACGTTCAGGGTACAGTTCTACGAGGACTCCGACGGCCTGCCCGGGATCGTTGCCTATGAGCAGAACGTTACACCGGGCAGCAGTACGTTGACCGGCGAGAACATTCCCGGCGACGTGCCCGAGTACGTGTTTGAAGCTGATCTGCCGAGCGCGTTCACGGCCGGCGCCGGCGCGACCTACTGGTTCGAGGTGGTGGGCTACAACACCGAGGGGCACGGAGTATTCGGGTGGTCCACTTCCGCTACGCCCCCCGCCCTGAACGGCAACAACGCTGCGGCCTTCAGGACCATGCCCACCAACCCCTGGCGGACCGACCCCAGCGTTGGCGACCGGGCCTTCGTGCTGACCGGAGAGACCGACACGACCGAAGTGCGCGCGACGGGTATCAACCCCGGATAGAGGATCCGGGCGCAGGCAGACAACCAGGTCGAGCAGACAAGGGCGGGTCTTACAGGCTCGGCCTGCCCATGGGATGGTCGCATCAACCGCGGCCTAGCGCGGATGGGCCAGCCGGCAGCGTGCCGGTTCGCGCCTCCGGGCCCGGCTGCGGTTGTGCCTTTTCGCTTTCCGATAGATCGCTGGACGATATCGATCGGCTTCCATCCCTCTCACGGTCCGATAGTCCTGCCGGTGGTCGTTGGCCCCAGGGACGGGCGGCGTCCTGATTCAGCGCGGGCGTTCAAGTGGATATCGTAGTCTTCAACAGCGTTTATCTCGCCGGGAAGGGGACTGGCGATGAAGTGGCTGGTGCGCTCGGTGGTGGGGCTGGCGATCGCCACGTGCGTGGCGCTGGCCATTCTTATCGGGCCGTTGACCGACATGCTGGTAACCAGCGCTTTGGGTCGCCCGAGCACGGGCGGGCGCGAGGCAACGGTCACGGCTTCGGGGCGCAGCGGGGCGACCGACTCGCTGGTCGCGGACATGCACATTCGGCATCGAATCGAGCGGGACGAAGTCGTCGCCCGGATTCGCCAGGAGTTCGGGATCGAGGTTGACCCCGACGGATTCAGTTCGCATCACACGGCCCGCGACTACCTGGAGCGTCTGCGCCTGGCCCGCCAGGCAAAGGAAATGGGCTTCGACGTGGATCCCCAGGCCTTCGGTGATGACGAGTTCATGCGCCGTCACCTGGAGAGCCTGCTGCAGGGGCGGGCATCCGCCGTGCCGGGCGCGACGGAACCGGCCCACGGTCCGGCGGCCCCGACCACCGCGGTTTCTCCCGGCGACTCGATCGCCGCAACCGACGCGATAGCGGCCGATCGCACAGACTACGTCTTCATCTACGGTCATCGCTACTACCCGGACGGTCACGGAGCGTACGTCCGGGCCGACGGCACGGTGCTGGGACTTTCCACCGCGAAGCGCCCGCGGGTCGCCGTTTCGGAAGCGGCGTCGCCCGACCCGCCCGTCAGTGCGCTGATGCCGGGCGCAGACCTTCTGGGCGACCTCGACGAGATTCTGGGTATGCTGGCTCCGCAGAGCGCAGATGCTCGGTAACGCGTTGGACTTGCATCTCCCGGCGCGCCTGCCGGAGCCGGGCCGGCGCTGGTGGTTCAGGATTCGTCAGAATTCGATTCGGTCGTGCGACTCGAAGTCCATGCGGCGGATGACCTCGGCGTGGGGCATGCCGGTGTGCGGATTCACCTCGGCCGAACCGTCCGCTTGGGTCTCGATCTCAAAGACCAGCAGGCTATTGCCGTAGAAAGACAGCACGCCGGCGTTGCCCAGCGCGGCCGGGCTGCGCCCGAAGTACACCGTCACTCCGCCCTCGGGTCGGTCGGGGTGATGCACGGTCATCAGGACGGCCTGCCCGGCGTCGGCGTAGGTCTCGCCCTCGATGTGAAAGGCCGACTCGTCCCAGGTTACCGGGCAGGCGGTCCGGTCGAGCAGGTCGCGGACGGGTGTGGCGTGGACCGCATCGCCGAGCACCAAAACGTTTGCGTTGCGCAGGTCGTCTTCCGTCACCTCTGTCGCGGTCTTGGTTCTGACTTTGGCGTCCTTCTTCGGCTCGTCGGGTTCGCCGGTTACCGCTTCGGTGAAGTTCTGGACGACCTTGTGGTACCCATCCCACAGCTCGCCGTCCGGCACGACGATGAGGAGCTTCTTGCCCTGCTTGGTGAGGCTGGAGGTCGGCATGATCTCCGACCGCTTCAGCTTGCGGAACAGGTGATAATCGGGGTCGAGTTCCACGGCCGTCAGACCCGTGGTTTCGCAGGGCACCTCCACCGTGTCGGTCGATTCGTCAATCTTCACGATCGCGTCTACGCTCCGGTCGCCGTAGGAGAGGCGCAGCGGCACGTCGAGCACGAAATCCGTGTCACCCTGGGAGAGCCACACGTCGAGCTTGTCGGCTCCGGGGCGCCAGTCGGCGCCGGTCAGCTCCAGCGCCGGTGCCCCGCCGCCGCGGACCCACTGATCGAAGAAGACGGTCAGATCGGTACCGCTCTCCTCCTCGCACAGCCGTCTGATGTCGTCCCAGTCGGCGAACTTGCCGGTGTACTCGGCCGTGAACCGTCGCAGCGCATCGAAGAAGGCCTGCCGGCCGATTCGGCGCTCGATCATGTGCAGCACGGCCGCTCCCTTGGAATAGGCGATCCCTCGGCCGGCGCCGTCCTCCTGACCGTAGGTGCCCAGCGGCTTGTCGTCCTCGGGCTTGATGCTGCTGAGGAAGTTCGAGTGGTCCCGGCGTTTCTTGCGGGCGCCCTCCTCGTCGCCGTCCAGAATATAGCCGTAGTAGTTGGCCCCGTAACTGGCGAAGGCCTCGCACCAGTTCCCGTCGCCCGGGTCCACGTAGATGCCGTTGCCCCACCAGGAGTGCAGAAACTCGTGGTCCAGGTACCCGTGGCGGCGGTAGGGCTTGTACAGGGTCAGCCGACTGCCATCCAACTGCGTACAGGTGGGAAAGGCGAACCCGGAGCTGAAGAAGGCCTCCAGGACGGTGAACTCCTTGAAAGGATAAGGCCCGATCAACGGCTCATACTTGTCCAGGCACTCGCCGATCAGGTCGAGCACGTCCTGGGCCACTGCCTCCTTGCTCGGATCGAGAACGGCGTGCAGGGTCACGCCGCCGTGTTGTCGGGACCAGCGCTTGAACGGCCCGCCCAGGAGCACGACCCGCTCCAACGGGATGGGGCTGCTCCAGTGGAGCCGGCCGTCTCCCGTGTCGGCCTCGCGCTCCAGACCGGCCACCAGTTCCAGCCCGTCGATGGGGTCAGCGGTCAGGCGGTAGTCCGCCAGGGCGAGTTCCGGATCGCTGTCCTCCGGCGGATCGGCGACGGGGTACCAGTAGCCGCTCTCGTCCAGATAGACGCCTTCCGGCGCGACGTGGGCCGACATGGCGAAGTTGTGGATCTGCCCCTCCTTCTCTCCGGCTGACACGTCCTGATGGAGCTTGCCGTGATACTCGACCGTGACCTCGATCTGCGGTTCGGGATCGGTGACGATGATCCGATGCGTTATGGGCAGGACGTCGGTGTCGTGGGCTTTCACGCGGGTCCGCTCGGCCGTCCGTGTCTTCAGGATTGCCCCGGTGACTTCGACGCTGTCCACCAGCAGGTCGCGGTGGAGCTTCAGCTCGATGGCCGCCGGGCCGTCGGGCGTCTTCTGCTCCGGCAGCAAGGACAGTTGCACGGTCGTTCGGCCGGTGACGGTGTGCTGTTCGGTGTCGAGCGACACGTCCAGTTCGTAGGCGGTCGGGCGAACCGACATCGCAGCCGGCACGCAGCCCCCGCCGGCGCCGACCACCAGCAAGCCACCCAGAACAAGGCATGTCCGGGCGAGGAGCTTCGCGCGGTGGGATGCAGTCTGACGTTCCATCTTTGTCGGAGCCTCCGCCTGCGGGTTCTCGTGTGTCCGTTCGCCGTCGCTGGCGCGACCCGGATGGAAACGCATTCCTGATGTGATTGCAAGAGCACACCCGGGCGGGCCGCCCGACTCGGATGACGGTTGCATGATTCGGCGGACCGCTCCACAATGCCGTGATCTTCGTGTGGCCGGCCGGCTTGGGCGGGCCGGGTGGGAGCCAACGTCAGTGGCCAATAAAACTGCCGAGTCCCGGGCCGGCGACCAGCCCGGAACGCGTGATAGCACCCCCGCTGGTGATCAGACCGGCAGCGGTCACAGCGCCGCTACGGGCGGTGAGTCTGACATCGGGGAGGCGGCTCCGGCGGTGAACCGGCCGCCTACGGAGGACGAGCCCGCTTCCACCGACGCGCCCGGTGTGGAAAGTGGAGAATCGGCGGGCGCCACCGGGCGACTCAGGCGCTGGTTGCTCGCGGTCCTGGCCGGCGCCGGCACGGGACTGCCGATCGGCTGGCTGCTGTGCTACGGTGGGCTGTTACCTTTCTTCCTGGGTCTGTTCTATTTTCTGCTGCTCGGTCTGATCGTGGGGGCCGTTGCCTACCGCGTTGGGTTGCCGGCGCGTCCGCTGCCCAAGATCTGGCTGGTTGTCGGTGCGGCGGTAGTGGTGCTGTTCACTTGGGGGATATCTATCCTGGTCGAGGCTTACGACTTTCCCGATCAGGTCGCTGACGTCGCGGTCCGACAGCCGCGCAAACTGCCGGCCGGCATGACGCCGGAGCAGTACCGTCGGCAGTCCGCCCAGGAGGTCTCCGCGTATATGCGAGAGCGCCACCCGCCGGGCGGTGTGATCGGCTACGTCCACTGGGCCCTGACCAGCAGCCGGATCGACCCGCCGGCCGGCAAGCTGCGCCAGCCCTTCAAGGCCAACCAACCGCGGGCCTGGTGGGCTGCCCGGGTGATCCTGTGCTTCATGTTTCTGTTCTACGGAGTCTATTCGCAGGTCGGCCCGTTGAGCCGTTTGTCCACCGGACGCGACCGCACCGGGTCCGGGGTGAACCCGCTGAGCAAGATCTGATTGCCCGCGGGGGCACCTAGAATCGCGGCTAGTTGGTGTGAACGGCTCGCCCACTGATCGGGAAGCACTGTTGATGAAGGTACTGGTCATCGGAGGCGGAGGCCGCGAGCACGTTCTCGCGGATCGTCTGGCCGCGTCGGGTCGGGTCACGCAGGTCATCTGCGCCCCGGGCAATGCGGGGACGTCCCAGGTCGCCGAGAATGTGCCCCTCAGCGTGGACGATCACGCCGCCCTGGCCGACCTCGCTCTGGAACGGAAGGTCGACCTGACCGTCGTCGGTCCCGAAGCCCCGCTGTGCGGTGGAATCGTGGACCGGTTCGAGTCGGCCGGTCTGCGTATCTTCGGCCCCACAGCTGCGGCCGCCAGGATCGAGGGCGACAAGAGCTACGCCAAGCAGTTGATGCACAAGTGCTTGGTGCCCACGGCCGAGGGACGCACCTTCACCCGCTTCAAGGACGCCAAGACCTACGTGGCCACGCGCGACACGCCTCAAGTGGTCAAGGCCGCCGGCTTGGCCGCGGGAAAGGGCGTCATCGTCTGCGACGATCCGGCCGACGCGATCCTGGCATTGGAGGACATGATGGTCGGCGGCGCTTTCGGCGAGGCCGGCCAGAAAGTCGTCGTCGAGGAGAAGCTCCAGGGCCCGGAACTCTCCGTTTTCGCCCTGATCGACGGCTGCACTATCTACGTCATGGAAAGCGCCCAGGACCACAAGCGCATCGGCGAGGGTGACACCGGACCCAACACCGGCGGGATGGGCGCCTACAGCCCGGCGCCGATCGCGACCGGCGACATATTCGATCGAATCCAGCGCGAAATCCTGGTCCCGATCGTGGACGCTATGCGCAACGAAGGCGATCCATATCGCGGTGTTCTTTACCTCGGCCTGATGCTCACGCCGGCCGGTCCTAAGGTGCTTGAGTTCAACTGCCGCTTTGGCGATCCCGAGACCCAGCCGATGCTCATGCGGCTCAAGACCGACTTGGCCGACGTGCTCGAGGCCACAGTCACTGGCCGGCTCGATCAGGTCGAATTGGACTGGGATCCCCGGCCGGCCGTCTGCGTGGTCATGGCTTCGGAGGGCTACCCCGGCGCTTACGAGAAGGGCCGGAGCATCACCGGTTTGGACGAAGTCGCCCTCATGCCCGATGTCAAAATCTTTCACGCCGGCACCAAACGCGTGGGCGACCTGATCGTCACTGACGGCGGCCGCGTGTTGGACGTGACCGCGCTGGGCGACACCATCGAGGCCGCCCGCACCCGGGCGCACGAGGCCATCGAGAAGATTCACTTCGAGGGGGCCTACTGGCGGCGCGACATCGCGATCAGAGCGGGCTAGTCCCTCACTTCACTGCTGCAACACGGGCTTATCGGGCTGGTCGGCGTCAGCCCGCAATTGCTGCATTCTTCCTTCAATCTCAGCGTCCGACTATGCGGCGGCATTTTGTCTCGGTCTTGGAAAAGAGGCCTGCGAGGCGGTATCCTGTATTGAAGACCCGCCTATGCAGTTGGAGGGGGCGGAGATCACACGGTTTTTCAGCTTGGGGATAGAAGGCATGAGTCGTAGCTACGGAACGTCTGGACCGCGGGGCTACTCCTGGATTCTGGTCTGTATCGGATGGTGTGGCGTGTTCGGCACGCCAGCTTGGGCGTATGACCCACTCAACGGCGACTACTCCAAGGACAACCCGCTCGACGTCCGCATCGCCACCTACAACGTCCACGGGGATTTCATCGCCGATGCGTCGAGGGACGCCGCTTTCAACCGCGTGCTGGCCGCCGTGGCCCCGGACATCATCGTTTTCGCGGAGATCCCCAGCGACACCGTCGAAAGCCAGATACCCGGGCGGCTCGATACGGTCCTGCCCTACGGGGCGGGGTCGTGGGAAGTCCACGGCGGGATCGACACCTACGGTACGCGGACGGTGATCGCCTCGCGCTTCCCACTCAGCCTGAAACGCACCGACACGATCCCGGCCTCATCGACGCGCGGCGTCACTCTCGCCCTGGCCGACCTGCCGGACGTCGATTATCCGGTGGACGTCTACCTGCTGGGCGTACACCTCAAGTGCTGTGGTGATCCGGGCGGCTCGGAGGACGACAGCCGCCAGGCCAGCGCCGACGCCATCGCCAACTGGCTCGGCGACGCCCGCGGCGTCTCCCGCCCGTCGGGTAACAACATCTCGCTGCCCGCGGACACGCCGATGGTCAACCTGGGCGACTTCAACCTGGTCGGCGGACCGCAACCCGAGAACACGCTGATCACCGGCGACATCCAGGACACCAGCACCTACGGCCCGGACGTGAAGGGCGACTGGGACGTCTCGGACATGACCAACCTCAACCCCCTTGATCCGTTCACCGGGGATAACTTCACCTGGCAGGGTAGCACGAGCTACGACCCATCGCCCCTGGACCGCATCATCTTCACCGACAGCGTAGCGCCGGTGGCCAATAGTTTCATCCTGAACACGGATACGATGACACCGGCCGCCCTGGCCGCCGCCGGCCTCCAGGCCGGTGACACGCTGCCCGAGAACACCTCGGACCACCTGCCGATCGCCGTGGACATCAGGCTGGTCAGCTCCGGATGCACGACCAACGGCGACTGCGACGACAGCTTGTTCTGCAACGGGGCGGAAACCTGCGACACCAACGGCGTCTGCCAGCCCGGCAGCGACCCGTGTCCGGGCCAACTGTGCAACGAAGTCCTGGACGAGTGCGGATCGTGCTCGGGAGACCCCGACTGCGACGACGGGAACGATTGCACCGTGGACACCTGCGCCGCCGGCGCGTGCTTCAACGACTGTCCGACCACGATCTCTTCGTATCCCCACACGGAAGACTTCGAGGGCGGCTTTGGCGACTGGAACAATGTCGGTGCGGACGACATGGACTGGACGCGACTCAGCGGCTCCACGCCTTCGTCCAGCACCGGCCCTTCGGGAGACCACACCACAGGTTCCGGTTACTACCTGTACACGGAGGCGTCCAACCCCAATTATCCCAACAAGACCGCTCTCCTGGTGGGGCCGTGCCTCGACTTGGCCGGGGCGACCGACGCGAACCTGACCTTCTGGTACCACATGTACGGGGGGGGCATGGGTTCCCTGAACGTCGAGGTGTCGGCGAATTGCATCGACTGGACGAGCGTGTTCAGCGCCTCTGCAGACCACGGAGACGTCTGGCTCGAAGCCAACGTGGACCTCACCGCGTACGTCGGGTCCACCGTGACCATTCGATTCCGAGGTGTCACCGGCAGTAGTTACCAGAGTGACATGGCCATCGATGATATCACGGTGGCAGTCACCTCGGGTTGCACCGGCGACCCGGACTGCGCCGACGGCTTGTACTGCAACGGCGTCGAAACCTGCGACACGAACGGTGTCTGCCAGCCGGGCACGACCGTCGATTGCAACGACAGCGTTGGCTGCACCGACGATTCGTGTAACGAAGGCACCGACTCCTGCGACAACATCCCCAACAACGGTCTGTGCGATAACAGCCTGTATTGCGATGGCACCGAGACGTGCGACCCGGTCAGCGATTGCCAGCCGGGCACGGCCGTGGATTGCAACGACGGCGTCGGTTGCACCGACGATTCGTGCAACGAAGGCGCCGGTTCCTGCGACAACATCCCCAACAACGGTCTGTGCGACAACGGGCTGTACTGTGACGGGGCTGAGACGTGCAACCCCGTGAGCGACTGCCAACCGGGGACGGCCGTCGGTTGCGACGACAGCGTGGGCTGTACCGACGACTCCTGTAACGAGGGCACCGACTCGTGCGACAACCTGCCCAACGACGCGCTGTGCGACAACGGGCTGTACTGCGATGGGCCCGAGACGTGCGATGCCCTGCTCGACTGCCAGGTCGGCACAACCGTGGACTGCGGCGACGGCGTCGGCTGCACGGACGATTCGTGCAACGAGGACGCCGATTCCTGTGACAACATCCCCAACAACGGACTGTGCGACAACGGCCTGTACTGCGACGGGGCCGAAACCTGCGATGCGCTGCTCGATTGCCAAGCTGGCACAGCGGTGGACTGCGACGACGGGGTCGGCTGCACCGACGATTCGTGCAACGAAGGCGCCGATTCCTGCGACAACATCCCCAACGACAGTCTGTGCGACAACGGCCTGTACTGCGACGGCGCCGAAACCTGCGATGCGCTGCTCGATTGCCAGGCCGGCACAGCGGTGGACTGCGACGACGGCGTCGGCTGCACGGACGATTCCTGCAACGAGGGCACCGATTCGTGCGATAACGTGCCGAACGACGGTCTGTGCGACAACGGCCTGTACTGCGACGGGGCCGAGACCTGCGATCCGGTCAGCGACTGCCAGGCGGGCACGCCGGTCGACTGCCCGGACGACGGCCTGTTCTGCACCGGCGACGAGTTCTGCGATGAGGAGGCTGACGCGTGCGGGCATACCGGGAACCCATGCGATCCCCCGGAGAGCTGCAACGAGATCGCCGGTACCTGCGGTTTCGGTAGCGTGAACATCGTCAGCGCGGAGACCTGCTACGATCACGGTGCCGGCTGCCCGGATCAGTGTCTGCCGCTCGAGTGCGACACGGTCAGCCCGTATGACAACATTGAGCCGCGTCTGCAGTTGGCGATCCCGCCGATCGTGAA
>DATKXO010000098.1:0-3033 GCA_035528995.1 Phycisphaerae bacterium
TCAACCGTGTGCGGGATGCGATGGAAGCGGTCGCCCGCATGACGGGTTGGATGGGCGACCGGGCCGCGGCCGAGGCCGAACGGGCTCAGGAGCAGATTGCCGCGTCGGCGAAAAGCGTATTTGAGTCCACCCGGACGTCGCAGGAGCGATTCGCCGAGCGGATTCGCGAACTGGGGAATTTGCTCGGTCGCCAACTGATTGATTGGGACACCTATCGCCGCGCCGTCAAGTCCGCCATGGACGCGTTGCCGGCCGGGGCGGCGGGTGCCCGGCGCACGGTCGAACAGCTCGGTGCAGGTCAGAATGTCGCATCCGAGCGAATGTCGGCCATGTTCGCCATCCGCGAGGAAAACCTCCGGAAACGAGACGAGGACAAGGAAAAAACTGCCGAGTTAAAACACCTGGCCAGCATGGACCACAACATCGCCCGACTGTTGAGCGAGGGCGGACTTGGAGCATAGCCGATGGCCGCAGTCGTGATGGACATTGTAGAGGGCGCCGGCGGGAAGCTAACCCGCGCGGGATGGGAGTTTGATCGCATCGCCCTGGTCAGCGGTGTGACCGGGGCCGGCTACGCGCGGGCAATGGCTGCGGCGGCCGCGACCGGAATGCCCGCGCTCTATTCTGTGCATCCGGCCGAGCCCAATACGGTCCTGGTCGAGATCGCGCCAGAGGCCGAGACCGGCAGCGTCTATCGTGTGCGATTGACCTATCGCAATCCCGGGGCCGATCCATTCCCGACGACGGGCGGTCCGCCGCGCGTGACGCGCGACTGTTCGCTCCAGGAGGTCGAGACCAGCACGCGCCCGGATGGCTCGGTATTGCTTGACACGTTTGGAGAGCAGACCAAAGTTGTCACGGTTCGGGTCCCGCGACCACAACGAGTCATCACCATCGAGCGCACGGTGACCGATGATCCAGCGTGGATGGAGGAGTATTCGGGCGCGGTCAATCTGGGCGGGTGGCAATACGACGTGGCGGCCGCGACCGGACAATGGATTTGTGAGGTCATGACCCGCAGCGACGACGGCGAGGAGTCCTGGATTGTCACCCTGAGATTCAGCTACCGGGAGGAGACCTGGATCCCCCGGACGATCTGGCGCGACGAGAGCGGTAACGTGCCAGTGACCGCGACCGCAACGAACTGGACCTCACTGGTTCAGCAAATGAATTTCGATATTCTACTTTAGGAGACGGTCATGAGCCGCATCGCAGGGACTTTTCCGCTGATCCCGGGGCCCAACACGATTCACGATCCGATGATCGTGACCCCGACCGCGCCGGGCAACGCCATCGGCGCGAACAAGACCATCCAGCGGCATCGCATCAGTTACGCCCAGGAGTCGGCCACGTCCGCTGCCGATGAAGCCCGCGTGTTGCACGTGGTACGCGGCGTGACCGGCACGGTGCTGGCGTTCGATGTCGGCTGCGTCGTGGCCAACATCGGCGCGGCCATCGTCGAGGTCGACCTGCTGCTGAACGGCGTGACGATGCTGAGTGCCGTCGTCGAGATCAACGTCGGGCACGCGGCGTATGAGATTGTCGGCGGCACGCTGGCGAGCACCGCCCTGGTCGTCGATGACGTGCTGGAGGTCAGCATCGACGGCACCGCCGGCGGCGGGACGCTGGGCAAGGGCGTGTTTGCGATCGTCACGCTGGACGAAACACCGGCGTAGCTCGGAGTCGTCATGCCGGGTCAGGGTCCACCCATCGAGCCGTTTCGCAAGGGCGAGCGCCTGGGCGCGAGCAAGCTTAACCGACTCGCGCGTGCCACGGGCCGTGTCGGCGGACTGGCTGGTTCGGCATACATCGACGTGGTATCGGGCGCCGGCGGGAGTGTGATATCGCTAGCGCTCGGCCGACTCCAGGAATGGTTCGCCCGCGGCGTCTTCCTCGCCCAGATCACCGATCACGAGCAGTTCGCCGACGGGACTTACCGCTGGCGCTACGCCTGGAATGGCGTCGCCTACAAGCGATCCGATGCGTCGGTCATTAGCCTGGACGCCCCGGCCGGCACGCTGGTCAGCACGGGCGATTGGGCGATCAACATCGCCGAGCTGGTCCACGACAGCACGGGGATCGTCTGGGGCGTCAACATCGACGGGGCCGACTACCCGGCAGGCTTTTCGCCTAAGGCCGTCGGCGGCGGGGGCGCCGGCGCGACCCACCAGCAGGATGTCATCGTCCAGATGCATGTGGGTTTGGCCAGCGACGGCAATCCGTTCTACTGGTTCGATCGCATGGGGACCCACGACGGGACGTGTGCCGCCCCATGAGCTTTCACCGGGCATGCTGCTGCTGCGGGGGCCCCTGCGGCTGCAACGCGACCGCCGAGGCCCTCGATCCGCACTACGTCACCCACGCCGACGTCGCCGTCTCGACCGCCTGCGTGATCGTTTACGACACCAGCGACTCAACCTGGAAGAGCCTGAAGATCACCGCCGTCCGGTGGACCGACGCCGCGGCGCTGGCCCTGGGCGATCCGTGCACCTGGAGCGGCAAGGTCGGCGAGGCGGACGTGGACATCTACGGGGCGGTGCCGGATTGCTCCGGCGCCGTGGTCGAGCAGGCGACAGTGGACCTGATCGGCACGCTGCTCGCCTCGGGGGCGTGGTATTTCAACGTGCGGGACAACCGCTTCGAGATGGCCTTCTTCGACCCGCCGCAGGACGGCTACCCCTGCGAGTCGAGCCTGGACCCGAGCGTTTTCACCAACGCGATCACCGTGTGGGATGAGTCCACCGGGATCGTCGGCAAGAACGGCACGGCGACGTTCCAACAGCCATGAGTTGCGACTGCCTCAAGCGTGTGGCCCACGGCGCGGCCGGCCTGGTCCGGGCGGCCGCGACGCTCGGCCGATCGGACGCCGCGGCCCTGGCCGAGTCCCGCCTGCGAATCTGCAAGGGCTGTCCCCACCGCCAGCGGTTCAGGTGCGACCTGTGCGGCTGCCTGCTCGCCGCCAAGGTCCGGTTGCCGGGCGAGTCCTGCCCGGCCGGGAGCTGGCCGGCTCCCTGATCTACCCCACCATGTCGC
>DATKXO010000099.1:0-5710 GCA_035528995.1 Phycisphaerae bacterium
TCTTGTGCGGCCGGTGAGGCGAGATAGAATCGAGACAGGCGGCGGGCGTTCCGTTGCCGAGAGTGCTGCTGTTGCTGCGGTCGCCCTTCGGGCTCCCTCCGCAACAGCAGCGGGAACGTTACCCATGGCGGCGGTTCCACCATATTCCATGCTGGAAACTGTCCAGCGCATGGGGACAAGCTGACGCCACGCCCCCTTTGGCATGGCGCCCGCGGCCGGAACCGGGTGGCTCCGACCGGCCGTTCCGCGCCGAAAAGCCCCATGACCCCGACCAGGGCAAGTCAGCGGCTAACGGCTATATGTACACGGGGTCCCGGAGATGAAACTTGGAGGGTATGCAGCGGTAAAACGCGTACAAACACCCCTCCCCCAGTCTCCTCTCCCGCAACTCCGCAACAGAAGGAGTATAATACACTTTTTAGGTTTGTCAAGTTAGAGTGGGGAAAAAATTGGGAGGAAAATCCCTATCGGCGGCACTTTAGAAGGGGTGGGGGGCGGCGTCCGATCGGCTGGAGCCGGTTGCATAACCCCGAAAAACGGCTCTGGCAGGGTCAAAAAGGCGGCCTTGGGTCAGTTATGAAACCGGCTTTAGTTCATCCACTGGAAGTTCAGGATCCGCGGATGGATGAAGTGGCTGTCGGTCGGCGGATAGGCCAGCGACGGCGAGCGGTCCACGAGGGCCCAGAAGCGGCGGCTGCGAAGCACATTGAATTTTTTGGCGGCCGTATCGATCGTGCCATACTGGACCGTGCCGTAGATGGAGTACGTGTCGCTCCGGACGGAGGCGATATTGGAGATCCGGTTGAAGGCCTCGTCGCGCTGTTCGAGCGGACCGCGGGCGTTCGGGTTGGGAACCGTGCAAGCGAGGTTGAGGAGGGACAAGTTCAAGGTCTCGGCCGTGCTCTTAAAGACGGTGCGTGATTTGTTGGGGAGGGGGGTGGCCAGGACGCTGAGCCCCGAAATCCGGAGGCCCGACTCCATAGCCTGGAGGGTGGCGCTCGTGGCGGTGTTGAGGTTGACCTTGCCGGCGACGCGGAGTTCCGGTCCGGCAAAGCGGCCGAGGTCGGCGGCGGAGTCGCCGGTGCCTTTGTCATTGGTGTCCATCTTGCCGTCGCCGTCGTTATCAAGGTTGTCCTTCCAGGGACCGCCGACCGCCAGGACGTTGGCGGCATTGAGTCGGCTCACGTTGCTGCCGCCGGGCTGAACGGTGTCGTCCCAGTTGAACTTCTCGTTGGCCTCGCTCGTCAAGTTGTTGGCTGTGGCCTTGGCGACCCTGGGCACCCAGGGCCAGAAGTCGCCGGAACCCTTGTTGCCTGCGACGGTGGGGTCGGTGTTCGGACATAGAATCTGGTCAATGTCGCCGAGGCGTGCGATGGCCTTGAAGGGCTTCAGGGCGGCCGGGGCCCGCGGCGGGAGGTTGCTGCTCGTTCCGTCCACCGATCGCGGGAACCGGATCGGAATGCCGCTCGTCTTGCTCTTGTTGGCCTCCTGGGTGAAACTGTCAATGCTGCCGTTGAGTCCGGCCTGCCACGGGCCCACGTATAGAACGGTGACGGGCGACGGGTCGCTCGCGCCGCGCGACTCCAGTTCGGTGAAGATCGGGCGATAGATGCCGCTGGTGATCAAGATGAAGGCGGCGGCGTCGGCGGTGTTGTCAATCTGGTCAATGGTGATCTTGCCGCTTCCGGGGGGGGTGTACGTGAGGGAAATAGACTGGAGACATCCGGTCAGCACATTCGTTTTGGACTTCGTGATGTTGATAGTACAAACATGAACATGATAAGGTGTCGGGGCAAACGACTTGGAGTTGGCGGGCAGGTTGACGGGGTCGGCGGTGGCTCCTGAGTCTGCCACGGGGTTGAATTCTACCGCCATGCCGTCGGTCGTCAAGCCGGCGGTGTCGTCCTGCATGGCGGTATCGTTCAACCACGGAGCGATGACTTGAACTTTCAACACCCAACTGTACGTCGAATTGGCGGTGGGCGGCGATTCCGAGGGTGTGGGTCCCGAGTCCACGACTACCTTGCTGAGGATGGGTTGGCGGGAGGCGGCGGCGGCCTTCGGTTCGGTCCCCAGGTCGTAGCCCTTGATGCCGCAGCCGGTCGTGCCGTCGCGGAAGCCGGCGACGTTGGCGGCGAACTGGCCGCCCCAGGCGGTCTCGCCGTTGATGGGGCAGGTCCGACCGAAGTACAGCGCGCTATAGATCGCTTTCGGGTTGTCGAAGTTGAGGTCGGCCTTTCGGGCGGACCAGACGCCTTCGGTGGAATTGCCTTGCATGGCCGTCAGGTGGCCGGCGCTGAGCCCGTCGCCGCGGGCCTCGCTGGTCCAGCCGACCGTCGTATAGGCCAGCCGCAGTTTCGAGTCGGCGAGGCCGGGGATGATCGGGTTGGATCCCCCGGAGATGCGTGTGGGGAACTTGAGAACGCTGTCGGTGATGCGGCGGAGGTCGAACTCCTCATCGAGGGTGAATGGGTAATCGCCTTCAAGGCCAGCGGTGCGAGGGGTTACGCCGTCCTTCAAGAGTGCGGCGGCGGGGTTCTCGAAGATGATTTCGCCGACGTTCGGATTGCCCGGCGCCTGTTGGCCCTCAGGCTTGCTCCACCGCCCGGGTTGTTTGGCGCCGCTCGGGAGATTACAGCCGTTCAGGAGATACCCCATGTAATCAGGGTTAAAGGGGGGGGCCACGTCGCTGATGAAGTATCCCCGTCCGACCATGTCGGCGTATCGCCAGTAATTCGCATCGGCCCCCCGGTTGCCGTGGGCGTTGAGGTTAATGAGAGAAGCGTGGTCCTGGATCGTGATGCTGGTGCGTATGAGGCCGCCTTCGTAAGGAAACGCCAGTTCGGGAAGCCAGATGCCGTTCCTGGCGTTCGTCAGGCCCGTGCCGAGGTTGTCGGGGGCATCGATCGGCATGGACGTGAACAAGCCGCCGAACGGGATCGAGTAGAAAGCGGAGGTCACCCGGCGGCCGAACGAGAGGTTCTTCGGGGTTAAGCCGGCCGCGGCAGGTTCCACGGTGTCGGCCAGCCAGAGGTCGTTCGCGCCGGTTGCGTTGTTCACGCCGGGTGCGTCCCAGACCTCATTGTTATTGAGGCCCGACATGAGCATCGTGGTATAGTCGCGATTCGAGGGGCTGAGTTCCCACAGGTCCTGGACGAGCGCGTGGCAGGCGAACTCGACGGCGCCGTCGGCGGCCAGGTCGAACTGGGTCTGAAGCGCGAAGTTGGCCGCCGTGCTCCGGTCGATGCTGCTCATCGTCACGAACGTGATCCCGACGACCGCCAGGATGGCCAGCAGGCCGAGGACCACGATCAGGATCGAACCGGGCTGCCTCATGTCGCGATTCCTTGCTCAGAAACCAGGTTAAAACCAAATGTTAGAGCAGTTTAACTTTGCGTATGGACAGCGCGGCGGGTCTCTGACCTGCCGCGCTGCGAGCGGGGCTGTTTCCCCTGCGCGGTGGGTCGGAGACCCACCGCGCTCACCCTGTGCGTACCCAAACTTAAAACGCTCTAAATGGTAAATGCTAAATGACGGAGCGGCCTTCCGGCCGCGACAACATCCATTTGACATTTAACATTTATCATTTAACATTGTCTCTTTCTCAAGGGTCTCCGATCCAGAAGACTTCCTGCATCGCGTAACCCCGGTACCGCGTGCCCGCCGCCAGGGGGGTCGGGCTGCGGTCGTCCGGGTCGTGGATGGCGATGGTCACGCGGATGGCGCGGGGGCATCCGACGGGGTTGCCCGGCCTGCAATCGAGAACACCGCTCTGCCTCTGCCAGTCGTAGTCGCCTTTGGTGGTGTCGTAGGCCAAGTACTCGACGTAGAACTCGCTCACGCGGCAGGCCATGACCCGCTGGAGACTCTGCGGGTGATCCGGCGTACCGGAGGCGGACTTCACCGGCCAGACGACCAAGTCGGACCTCGGGTCTACATAACGGTTGGTTGGACTGGCCACGCCAGGCTGGTTGAACAGGCTGCAAAGCGCGCTGACCTTGGCGTAGTCCTCGGCGTTGCCGGCCGCCCCCCCCTGGCCTCCGAACAGCCATTGGCCGCGACCGAGGATGCCGCAACGCTCGTCGTTCAGGGGCTTGCCGTCGACCGTCAGGCGTGCGTCGGGCGTGAAGACGTTCCTGGTATAGACCACCTCGGCAGCGGGTGCAATCGGCTGGGGCTCCGTGGGAGCCCACACGCCGGACCACAAACCGACGGAGGTCATTGCGAGCGTGTCCGTGCCGTACCAGGCCGTCGTGGTCGCGGGCAAGATCGTTGCCACAGGCTGGGTCGTGGCGGCTTGGGGCACATAACCTTTGACGATGCGAAGGTATCCGTCGCGCGTCAGGCCCTGGACGTCGCGGTGCAGCGTATCGAAGAAGGACCGGCCCTGCTCCATGGCGAACTGGAGGCCCTCGGCGTCGCCGGCCGTCTTGGTGACGATGGCGAAAATCTGGACCACGCCGATCATCATGACCGTCATCAGGGACGCCGCCGTGACGAGTTCCACGAGCGTGAAGGCGCCCGCGGCGCCCGGGCGATGGGTGCGTCGGCAAGGTCGTGAGCCTGGCACGGTTCACTCTCCAATGACGGTATGGAAGACCGCGACGGCCTTCGGCATACTGACCCAGTTCGTAAGCGATGTGGGCGTAGCCGCGTTTGGTATAGGCTGCTCGGCGTTGATGTTGGTGGCGGTGACCCGTGCGGCCAGCGAAATCTGGTCGCCCGCCCCGGTGTTGGCGGCGCCCAGGATGACACGGTCCACCAGGTAAGCCTCGCCGCGAGGATTCGTCGTATCGACCGTGGGTCCCCTGAAGTCGAGGATGTAGTCGCCCGGGGACCCGCGGTTCGCGTTGTTCCAGGCCGCGAGGTATCGCGGATTGTCGGCGGTGCCGTTCCTAGGGTCCAGCCAATCGGGCAGGTTGCGGTTGGTCGGCGGAGTGGTGCCGGGGATGGTGCCGTAGCTGCCCCCGGCGCGGTAGACGACGATCGTGACCCGCCAGGGACCGAGGCCCGTCAGGGGCAGCGTCCCGATCGGCGAGGCGAACACCACCGGCACGTAGTTGCCGGCCATCCACGTCGGATAGTCGTCAATTTTGCCGGTGTTATCCGTCGTCGAGTACGAGCGGTGCCGGTCCTTGCTCGCGGTGTCGTAGTAGTCGTCGTAGAGGAAGGAGTTGGGATTATAGACCCGGAACTTGCCGGGGAGGCAGCCCTTTAGCAGCCCGCTTGTTGTTGCAATATAGCGGCTCAGTTCGTCCGTCTTGTCTTTGGCGTTCGTGCGGCACCAGGGGACCACTATGTCGCGGCGGGCCTTCATCATGGCCACCACGCTTCGGGCGCACATGGCCGCCATCGTGGATTCGCGGCTCCTGCGGCTCTGATCCACGGCCACCGGAAAGACGGAGGCGACCATCGTCAGGCCGACGCCGAGGATCCCGACCGCCATAAGGATCTCGGTCAGAGTGAAGCCGCGCTCGTGCCGCGCCCTTGTGCTCACAGACTGCTCCTTATTGCTCCGGACCTTACCGCGACGGCTCTGGCCGGTCCATGAGCATTATAGCGGCCGGGCCCCGCGTCAACAACCGTATGGCCGCTCTTTTAGGGCATTTTAAGATTGGATACGCATAGGGTGAGCGCGGTGGGTCTCCGACCTGCCTGCCGGCCGGCAGGCCCACCGCGCAGGGGAAACAGCCCCCTCGCAGCGCGGCAG
>DATKXO010000100.1:0-13105 GCA_035528995.1 Phycisphaerae bacterium
TGGGCGCCGACGAGGTCATCAAGGCCGAACAGGCCGTTGCTCTACAGTTCTACGAGCGCATGCGATGCCGATTGAGCCGGTCTTGAGCCGGACTCGGCTCGCCGGACGAGCGACCCGGATTCCGGGAAGACTCGCGACCGACCCCCAAGACATGGTGTCCGTACAGGTAAAACACCGCCATATTGAACAGCAGGGCAAGGATGACCCATACCGTCGTCCAGACTGCTGCCTCTGACGCGCGCACGACGTGGGACCGGCGATGAAAAACGCCGAGGTCCACCGCAAGCGTCAGGAGGACGACTAGAACGAATCCGATGCAGGGCAGAGCGCTCATACGCGACTCGTTCCCCGCACGACACCCAATCCTTGCTCAACGCATCACCGACCTTGCGCAGTTGTGCTGACCGCGGCGTACGCGAAGCACCCCGTGCACCGGGAGCAGGCGGTCAGAAACAGCCAAGCGTCCCGTCAATCAATGTAGAGAGCCCGGCAGCGGGTCGGCGAGGAACGTACTACCGCCAGAGGATTCCTTCCGGCTCGATCTCGTCAACCGTTACCGGGCCGGCGGCCGAGACTGACGGAATCTCGAATGCCAGCGACGGCAGGGTCTCCTCAAAGCGACGGCGGAGTTCAACCCTCGCCCAATCGTAGGGCGCGATCATGATGTGCCATGATACGTGCAGCTCCCACTCGTCACTGAAGAAGAGGTAATGGCTGACCACCAGCCAGTGCGGCTTGACAACGGTGCCCTCCCAGGCGGTGGCCTCGTCGATGCCCAACTCCGGCTGGTTCTCCGCCAGCCAGGGGATGAAGCGCTCGCGCATCTCCGCCGCCATCGGGGCCAAAGTGTCCTCCTCCTCGGACGTCAGCGTGATGGGAACCTCGATCTCCCGCACCACACCGCCGCGCTCCGCGTGAATCGTGGCGCTGCACAACCAGCCTTCCTGCCCGTCCACCGGCTCCACCGCCCCCGCCTGCGGGGGGAGTATCGTCACGGTCACCTCGGCCACCTGGCCCTGGGTGATCGTGCCATGCTCGACGATGGCCGTGGCCCCCTCGGCAGTCGCCGTGACAGTGACGGGCTCGGCTGCCGTGGTCAAGTCATCCTCTTCCACCGTGACCAGCAGCACGCAGAGCTGCCCAGGGATCGTGTCCTCGATCTCTTCCGAAGCGACTTCCAGGGTGAACGGGCGCGGTCCCGTGGCCGGCTCGGTGCCCGGGCACCCGCAGACGAAGACCACCAACACTAATCCGCAAAACAGGGTCCAGCGACACATATCCGATCTCCTCCAACGACCAGACGCGGGCTGCGGCCGGTCGCCTCAAGTAGCCCACAGACGCGTCCGGTCTGTAATCTCAATCGCCGGCCAAGCCGGACTCTTCGTGGCTGGCATCCGGCGTGAATACCCTGACCGTGTCATCATTCTCAACTAACGCTGTCTCAGACGAACCCCCCCATGTCAACGGTGGACCTCTGCGACAGCGGCACGGGCGGGGCAGACCCATGCCCGCCCCGCCCGTTCATGTCCGCCCCTCAGCCGCTCGATCACTTCTTCGGCGGCGTGGTGGTGGGCTTGGTCGTCCCCGGCTTAGGGCCAGGTGTCGAAGACGGAGGTGGTGTCTTCGGCGGCTGGCTCGGTTTGGGAGGTTTCTGCGGACCGCTCTTGCTCGGCCTCGTGCTCATCTGAGGTTCTCCTAAATGGGCGCTTGCAAGCGCCCGCTAACCCTGTGTCGCCCGCGCCAAACGCGGTGCGGGCTGCAATAGGCAGACTGCCGCCGGCAGGCGGAGGCACGCCCGGTTGGACGCGACCTCCGACCTGCCTCTGTTCAAGTACCGACCCGGACCGCCCGGGGGTCAAACTCCGCCAGAGCTCACGAACGGCGATCAATCCCCGGAGTTGACCTGCCCTGCCGGTTGCAGCTGCTCCTCGGGTTCGCCCTTGGGCATCAGCACGGTGTCGACGATGTGGATCAGCCCGTTGCTGGCTTTGGTGTCGGCGTTGGTCACCTTGGCCGCATCCACCATCACGACATCGTCCTTGACCGTGATCCTGACGTTCTCGCCGGCCAACGTCTTGGCGGCCTTCATGGTCTTGATGACCGCCGCCGTCTTTTGGCCGTCGAGCACGTGGTGCTTGAGAATCCTCTGCAGCTCGGCTTTGTTCTCGGGCTTCTGCAGGTCGTCAAGTTCCTTGCCCAGCTTCTTGAACGCCTCGTCCGTGGGGGCGAAGACCGTGTACGGCCCTTTGCCCTTCAGCGTGTCGACCAGCCCGGCTGACTCGACCAGCTTGCAGAACGTCTTCAAGTCGTCGGTGTCCTTGGCGACATCAACAACGTCCTTGGGTTTCGGCAGGTCGGGTTTCTTCTCCTGTGCCAGGCCCAGTCCCGTCCAGCCCGCCAGCACGACCATCGTGGCAACGGGCAGCCACCGCCGTACCAGAGAGTTCGCGAACATCTTTCGATCTCCAAACCAGTATCGCCGTCTGCTTCGACCATTTCCGCGACCGCCCACCGTGGACGGCACGCTTGTCCGATTCGCGGCGGCGTTAACTGCTCAAAGGCCCCAACGAGGTGAACCGTGTCAGAGGCAACGTCGTGCCCTCCGCCCAAGATTACCCACTGCTCCCGCACGCGGAATCGCACTGAGGTCGATAAACTCCTGTCAGTGCTAGAGTTACAGTAAACACGGCCTGTCTGCTCAACCATCCGCATGGCGGTTCAGCCGGAATGCACCCGCTTACGCGGCCGAGACCGCGATGCGTCGGCAGCGTGGGACAGGTGCACGTTATCTGTCGTTGGACAAACGAGTTAGGATCAACGTTGCAGTGCAACCGATCCCAGGGGAGAAAATCGGGAGGGGTGTGAAAAGCAGCCGGGTCTACGCGCCACGGGCAGACACCCACCGCTCCTCTGATTCGATGACAGTATACACCAAGTTTCCGGGACAGTTGCGTATGGGCTCGGCTTTTTTATGCCTCCTCAGCAAAATCTGTGGGTACGTAAGAGCGCCCCAGCAGGCCGAAACGCGATTCTTGAGGCCTTGCGGGCCGATTTGTGTCTGCGTCAGGTGGGTGGAGACCGACATCGAGTTTGATGACCCTGTCTTCACCGCCATCTGAGCGGCCTCTCAGCCTGTAGCTCGGGATCCTGTCGGCCGTCGCTCGCCCAAACCAGCGAAGCGAGCGGGCGACGGTCGATAGGGTGGGACGCAAGCGGCCTGCGGACGGGCTCCCCGAGGCTTGAGCGTATTGGGGACACCCACAGATTCTGCCGGAGAGCCTTTTTTGCACTCGCTAGGCGCAGGGCGTCGACCATGCGGGGGGGCAACTGCCGACCGGGCGGCGGGATATAATAGATGATCGAGGCGCGAAGATGATGGCCTATCGTTACTCAACATGTGCACGTTTCCTGTCGCTCGTAGCGGCGTTGCCGTGGTCGGCGTTCTCGATCGAAGCGCGCAACGGGGACGACGCGCCCATGGGAGCAACGCCAGCGGTCCTCGCCGCGAGCGACAGTGCTGCCGTCATCACCACCGTACTCGCCGATCGCAAGCCGATTGCGAAGGGTGAACGCATCGGGTTGAATGGACCGGCGCCGCCGGTCGCCGTCCGCGCCCCTATCGGCGCCCCCAGACTGGATTCCTCAGGGGGTGTGGACGCGCTTCAGTTGGCGCACGCGAATCACCCGAGCCGCGCTTTCCTCTGCAGGTTCTTGATCTAATCAGGCCGTACGCACTCGCCCGGTTTCTTCACCGATTTCCTGGTGTTTGGAGTCTTGGCACGGCGCATCGCGCCGGTGTTTGAAAACTGTAACGCGCCCACCGTTCGTCAGGGCACATGTCTCGTGACGACGACTGGCGCGAAGGAGGTGCCTACCATGCACCGAAACCCCGATAAGGTCAGCGACGCGCTGGCCCTGGTTCAGACATTGCTGGACGCCGGCAAGCCGAAGGAAGCCATCGAGCTTGTCAGGAGGTTCGGAACGAGCTCGCCGGAAATGAGTAACGTCTACGGCGTCGCGCTCCTGCGGGCCGGCGAGGCCGCCAAGGCGGTCGAGTTCTATCGCGGCATCTGTCTCAGTACGTGCAGCGCGTGCCTCAAGGCGGACCTGCCGACGGTGTTCAAGACGAACTACGCCACGGCCCTGCTGCTGGTGAAGAACGTCGCGGGCTGCCTGGCGATCCTCCAGGAGCTCGCCCAGGAGCAGAATCCCTATGTGCAGAAGCTGCGCGCGGCCATCGATCGCTGGCGACGATCGCTCGGCTGGTGGAAGCGGCTCGCGTTCGACTTGTACGGCGCGGAGCCGGATAAGCCCGTATCACTTGACTTCCCCCCGGGTGAGCTCATGTTGACGCGTGAGCTGCGACCTGCGGCTTGATCGTATGTGGGTGAACCGTCGGCACCTCATTGATGAGGGCCGACGGTTCACGATCCGTAAGATGTCCCGTCGTGCTGACCGCTTGAAGCACGCGCATGGATTCCGTCAAATCCGCCGCACTTCAGAAACCCGCGCATTCTCGTGGACACCGCCCACACCGCCGCCGGCATCGAGTCGGCCTCCATTCCGGCCCTGACCATTCCCGCCGAGCCGGCCGTCCTCCGGGCCACCGCCCTGGCCCGGCGACTCCGACCCGGCATCTACATCATTGCCCGAACCACCTACACTTCCGCCGGGCTGAGGGCTTCACAGTTGGGCGCCGACGAGGTCATCAAGGCCGAACAGGCCGTCGCCCTCCAATCCCACGAGCGCATGTGGCGCCGATTGAGCCGGGCTGGAGCCGGACCCGGCCCGCCGGACGAGCGACCCGGATTCCAGGAAGACCTGCGCCCGCTTGTCGCCACGCCTGACACGGGCGGATCGTTGAACTTGTGGGCGACCGGCGTATCATGAGCCCGTGCGAGAATGTTCGCGGCCCCGCGATTCGGCTCCACACCACGGCCCGACCCGGGCAGTGAACACCGCAACAGGTCTCCGTCCCAGGGAGGAGTGGCCGAGTGGCTTAAGGCGACGGTCTTGAAAACCGTTGTACGGGTGACCGTACCGGGGGTTCGAATCCCTCCTCCTCCGTTGATCTGCAGTGCACAATGACGGCCCAGGCCGCCTGCCCGCCAAGGGCGGCTGCCCGGACCACGCATGTCACCCTGTCAAGTCAAGGAGCTGACCAATGGCCACCTACCTCATTCTCAGCAAGCTCTGCGCTCACGCCGTCAAGGAGCCGGCCGAACTCCGCCAGCTCGCGGAAACCGTCGCCCGCAAGATCAAGGAGCAGTGTCCCAACATCCGCTGGAAGGACAGCTACGCCCTGATGGGAAGCTTCGACGTGGTGGATCTGGTCGAGGCCGACAACCCCTCCGACGTGGAGCGGGCGGCCATGATCATCCGGTGCCACGGCCACGCCACCACCGAGACGATGCCCGCCACCCCCTGGCGCGACTTCCTGGCGGGCCTGTAGGGGCGGTGTCACGGGCCAAGACGGCATGACCTTAAAGCACTATAGGGGAAGCCCTTGCGATCCCTGCGCCGGGATCGTCTTTGACAATACCGAAACATGAGGTATGTTTAAGATGCCACCCGAGGCGGGGGAATGAAGGAGGCAGGTACCAGGCCCGCAGCGAGCGGGCGGTACCCGAGCGGATAGATGGGCTGATGCCGTGTGCGGGTGGTTCGCGGCCTCAGCCCGTTCTCTTGGAACCGGCGGCCGGCCCCTCACTCCGGTCGGCGATCGGCCTTGTTCCTCACCCGGACACGGGCGAGCCTCCGCCGTGGTCCAACGCCTGCTCCAGGCCCCAGCGAGCCACACGCCCCGAACTCGCGCCCGGGCCCGACCCGTCGTGCCCGCTACCTGACGCGCATTGCAGCCGCCCGGCCAGCGTGACAGAGTCGCGGCAGTCCGCTCACACTTTGTCTTCTAAGGTTCGCTGCCCTGAAAGCGCGTGCGTCAGACAACGCGGTTCGTTATCATGGATACTGGGAAATCGGCCCCACGGTTGAAGGAGGGTGGCTCGCCCAAGTCCAAGTCGGCGACTCGCCTGAAGGGACCAGTACAGGATGGCATTCGCAGGGTAAAGCATGCAGCGGTCGCGGAGTCCAGCATCTTCAGATGGGAAGGTAGCTACCCTCCGCGGTCGCCATGCCCCAATCCTGCGGGCGCACAGGGTCCGGTGCATCGCACGTTCCTGCTCGACCCGGGGCGGCGGGGGCATCGGCCCGGGAAACGTGGTTATCGGGCTGATGCCGTTTTCGTGAGGGACAGGAGGTTTCCAATGCTGGCAGCAGAATCAAGCTTTCGAGCCTGGAGATGGACGGCGGTCGTGCTGGGGTCGCTCGGAGTATGGGCTTCGATTGCGACGGCCGGTACCTGGGTCCCGGTGGGTGGCGACCAAAACGCCGCTACCGTCGGGAACGCGGCGCCCCGCGGCGCCCGGGCCGTCGTCGAACGCTTCGACGACAACGGCCTGCGGGTCGTGGTCGAGGTCCCCGGCGTCGAGCTCGCTCTGGAAGACACCGCCGGCGGTGAATTCTTGGTCGTCACTTGGCCGGAGGCTCCCAGATTCGGCCAGGTGGGCGAGCCCGCGCTGCCGGTCGTCCGTCGGTTGTTCGTCGCGCCCCAAGGTTCCACTATCGATCTGAACGTCAGCCCGGGCGCGACCTCGCTGATCGACCTGCGGAACGTCGGACTGGACAACCCCGTCATGCCGGTTCACGCCCTCCCCCCGGTAACGGACGGCGATCCCGAGCCACCGGTCTTCGCGTTCGAGCCCGACGCCTACGCCGCGGATGATTTTGCCCCGGCCGGGCGCGCCGAAGTCGTGCCCGCGGGCCTCACGCGCGGCTGGCAGCTTTATCTGCTCGAAGTCCGCCCCGTGGCCTACAACCCGGTTCGCGGTGCCTTGACCGTCTGGCCACGGATTGAGGTCGACATCAGCATCCAGGGACAGAATCGTACCAACGCTGATCTGGGACGCCTGGACTACCTGAAGGGCGTCCTGCTGAATCCGCCGGCGCTGCCTCGCACCACTCGGGAGCCCGGCAACTTCCTGATCGTCGCCGCCCAGAATTTCGCCGCCAGCACGCCGCTGACTCAGTTCGCCGCCGATAAGACCGCGCAGGGCTTCACCGTGACGATCCACAGCGTCTTCCCGGGCACGACCAAGTACGACATCAGGACCTACATCCGGGACCTGTGGGGAACGCCCGACGCGCCCGCCTACATCCTGCTCGTCGGCGACGCCCAGGACCGGGCCGACACCTCGGATCCGATCTCCATCCCCATCTGGTCGGGCTACGGGGTCAAGGCGGCCCCCACCGACCTGTACTACGCCTGCATGGACGCCGGAGACGACTGGTATCCCGATGTTCCCATCGGCCGCTGGGCGGTCGCCACCGTAGACGAGTTGCAGAACATCGTCGACAAGACCATCTACGTCGAGGCGGGTGTCTTCGACGATCCCAGCTTTGCCGAACGCGCCGTCTTCCTGGCCGGGACGGATCCCAATGCGAACGCCGAGGCCCTGCACAACTGGATCGTTGATACCTACATCACTCCGCGCGACATCCAGTCCAACAAGGTCTACATGGAAACCTACGGGGCGGGCACCCAGGACGCGACTGACGCCTTCAACTCGGGTTGCTTCCTCGCTTCCTTATTCGGCCACGGCGGTTATCAAGCGTGGACCAACGGGCCGCCGTTCACCTTTACCGAACTCGACAACCTGACCAATACGGGCTCATACCCCTTCGTGGCGGCCTTCGGTTGCAGCACCGGCCAGTACTGGCGCACCGCCTTTGAGCCGGGCTGGCTGGAGCAGTGGCTTCGCGTTCCCGACAAGGGCGCCGTTGCCGCCTACAGCACCAGCGTATCCCTGGAGCCCTTCTGGTGGCCCGATTGGGGCAATCTCTACAAGTTCCTCTTCCGGTCCATCTACGAGGACGGGAACCGCGAACTCGGCCCCGCCTGCCACGGCGCCCTCGGGCACCTGCTGGCGTTTTACGGCGCCAGCGAACCGGTGGTCCGCGACTTCTCCGAGGCGTTCAACCTCCAGGGCGATCCCTCCCTGCGCCTGGCCCAGCCGCCGCAGAAGAACTATCTCATCGTGGTGCCACCGGACTACGCCGGCACGCCGCCGATGACCCAGTTCGCCGGCGCGAAGACCGCACAGGGCTTCAACGTCATGAGCTATGCCGTGCCCGCCGGCACCAGCCGAACCACCATCAAGGCCTACATCCAGAGCCTCTGGGGCACTGCCGACGCTCCGGACTACATCCTCATCGTCGGTGACACCTCGGGCGCCACCTCCACCTCCGCCACCATCCCCCATTGGGTCGGGGGAGGAACCCGCAACGCCACCACCGACCTGCCCTACGCCTGCATGGACGCCGGGGACGACTGGTATCCGGAAGTCCCCATCGGACGGTTTTCCGTCAGCACGCTGACCGAGCTGCAGAACGTCGTCAACAAGAGCCTGCTCGTCGAGGCCGGTGACTTCATCGACCCGACCTACGTCAAGCGGGCGGCCTTCCTGGCCACCAGCGATTCGCTCGCCCAGGCAAACCAGATCCACGACGCCATGATCAACTCCTACCTGACGCCAGCCGGATACACCTGCTCCAAGATCTACGCGAATCAGGGCGGCGGCACGCAGGACATCGCCGACGCGGTGAACGCCGGCAGCCTGTTCACCGTCTACATGGGGCACAGCAGCTCGAGCGGCTGGTGGGGACCCTCTTTCGAGCAGTCCAACGTCAACGCCCTGACCAACAACGGGCTGTATGGCCTGGTCATGGGCTGGTCCTGCAACACCAGTCACTTCGACTACGCCGAGTGCTTCGGCGAGACCTGGCTCCGAAAGGAGAACGCGGGGGCCGCCGCCTATCTCTCCGCTTCCAACTACATCTGGTGGTCCAGCGTCGACGATTGGGAATCGTCACGCAGAATGGAACAGTACTTCTTCCAGTCCCTCTTCGAGGACGGCATCTGGAGGGTCGGGCCAGCCTGGAAGGCGGCCTGCTATCGGCTGCTGGCCGACCCCGACTACGGCCCAACCCATGAGCACACCCGCAACATCTTCGAGGAGTTCGTCCTGCTGGGCGACCCGGCTCTGCGCCTGCCCCAGCCGGTGGACTTCTCGCTCAGCGCCACACCGGACTCGCAGAGCATCTGCTGCCCCCCCGATGAACAGGCCTCCTACACGATCGTCGTCGGCCAGACCGGAGGGTTCGGCGACACGATTACCCTTCAGGCCAGCGGCCAGCCCGCGGGGGCCACCGTGGATTTCGACGTCAACGCTCAGCAGCCGCCCTTCACCTCCATCATGACCGTCGCCAACCTCACCGGCGCGGCCCCCGGGCAGTACGACATTCTGGTCACCGGCAACGCCCCGCCCGACCAGCGGACCGTGCAGGTCAGCCTGCATATCGCCACCGACCTGCCCGGAACCGTGACCCTGGTCAGCCCCACGAACGGGGCCACCGACGTGGGCCGCTACCCCACCCTGACCTGGCAACCCTTGACCGAAGCCGCCGAGTACGACCTCGAACTGGCACTCGACTCCGGCTTTGCCAGCGTGGTCTACAGCGCCACCGTGCCGGAGACCTCCCATCAGGTGACCACACCACTGGATTCATTGACCGAGTATTTCTGGCACCTCCAGGCGGTCAACGGCTGCGGCGTTTCCGGATTCTCCTCGCCCTTCAGCTTCACCACCCTCGCCCAGACCGACTACTTCACCGAGCAGTTCACCGGCGGGGCGGACTCCTTCGACCTCGATGCCTTCACGCTCGCCTTCATCCCCGACGGCTCCGGTAGCTTCTACCACATGTGCGGCTGGCCGGTCACCCGTCTGCCCACCGATCCGGCCGGAGGACAACCGCTCACCATCACTGAGGATTCCTGGGGCACCGTTACGCTGGGAGCCCCCGCATTCGTGAAGCTCTACGGCGTCACCTACACCACCTTCTACGTCTGCGACAACGGGTACATCACCTTCACCCAGGGCGACAACACCTATAACGAGACCTTGGACAGCCACTTCAGCATCCCGCGCATCGCTGCCTTCTTCGACGATTTCACTGTCGCCTCCGGCGAGGGCGTCTCCTGGAAGCAGTTCTTCGATCGCGTTGCGGTCACCTATGAGAAGGTCCCCGAATACGGAACCTCCAACCGCAACACCTTCCAGGTCGAGATGTTCGTCAACGGCCAGATCCACATCACCTGGTTGGGCATGGAGGCCTCCGACGCCATCGTGGGCCTGTCCGCCGGCAATGGCCTGCCCGACGACTTCACGGAGACCGACCTGTCCGCCGCCCAATCCTGCTTCCCCGAAGGGGCCTGCTGCGTCGGTCAGAGCTGCACCGTCCTTTCCCGGGACGACTGCGCCGGCATGTTTGGCGCGTACCAGGGCGACGACACCGACTGTGATCCCAACCCCTGCCTGCCCTATGAATCCGCCTGCGTGATCATCACCGAGATCGTGGACGGATGCCTCAGCGGCGGGTGCCCCAAGTGGATCGAGATCACCAACACCGGCCTGACCGACTTCGCCTTCATCGAAGGCGGTGTGATCGTCCAGATGGACGGCAGCAGCGACGTCGTCGTGGACGCCGATCTATCCGGCGTGACCATACCGGCCGGCGCGTCGTACGTGGTCAACTCGAACCACGCCGGCGTCTGTACGGGGGCCTTTCCGGTCACTTACGGCTTCCAGGCCGACGTCTACACCGACGCGACCTTCGGAGACGGCAACGACCGCTACATTCTCACCGACACCGCCGACGGATCGAACCTGCTGGACATCTATGGCGAGTTCGGTGTCGACGGCGGCGCCTGGGCCTACGGGGACGGCTACGCCTATCGCCTCTCCGCCGTCAACTGCGGCTGCGGGCCATACTTCACCCCGGGCGAATGGTTCTTCGGCGGCCCGGGCAGCCTCGACGGAGAGTCCCCCGAGCTGTTGCTCCTCAACAACACCACCCCGGGTACGCACACCTTCGACCAGGCTTGCGATCCCAGCCACGTGCCCGGCGACGGCGATGATGACCAGGACGTGGACCTGGACGACTACCTGCTGTTCTTCGACTGCCTGACCGGCCCCGGCGTCCTCCCCGGCCCCACGCAGACCACCGTGCAGCGTTGCCTCGACGCCTTCGACCTGAACGCCGATGCCGACGTGGATCTGGCAGACTTCCGGGACTTCCAGAACCTCTGTATCGGCGGCTGACCCGGACCCTGAGCCACCGCCGCACCAAGCCCCCTTTTCGCTGCGCCTCACTCCCGGCGCAAGGCGGGTGACGCCCTCCTGTCTGCCGCCCGGTCCCTGGTGCCTGGCGCCTGGCGGTTCCCACGGCCTCCACCGGCCTGGGCCACGTCCGATAGCGTGCCACCGCCCCGC
Organism: Phycisphaerae bacterium; assembly: GCA_035528995.1. GTDB lineage: Bacteria > Planctomycetota > Phycisphaerae > UBA1845 > UBA1845 > DATKXO01. The sequence continues at coordinate 11,388 of DATKXO010000100.1, forward strand.
CACCGCCCGCACCCCGCCCCGCGATGACCCCCCTTCACTACCGGTTCTCTGTTCAACGTCCGGAAAGCGGCCCGCCACGCAGCGTTGCAGCCGATTCGACCCCGGCCGCCGTTTCTAGCTCGGGACCACTAACCGGGTACCCGATACTCATTCGCAGGGCTGTCCGACGGTCGGGTTCTGCCCTGTCCGTCCGACAACGGGACAATTTCGATATGCACTCGCTCAAGATCGGAAACGTCGTTCGCGTCGAGGCCGGTCGGGTGGACGTCCTCCTCACCGTGCGAGATCTCGAGATCGAGCACGACGGTCGCGACTACCGCGTCGGTCAACTCGGCTCCTACGTCACCATCCCCCTCAGCAACCAGAGCCTGGTCGGCTTCGTCACCGCTTCGGGGCGACAGGCCAACGGCTCGCCCGACGTCGAGCCCGAGGTCATCGTCAGCGTCCAGCTCCTCGGGGAGATCAGGGCCGGTAAGTTCACCCGCGGGGTCAACGAGTCGCCCGTCGTCGGCGACGACGTCTGGGTTGCCGTCCAGAAGGACTTCGAGACCATCTTCGGCAGCTTCGACCAACTGGTGGCCGGCAGCAAGCACGTCAAGAGCTTCCCGCTCGGCAAGTTCGCCATGAACCCCGACTTCGAGGTCAAGGTGCTGGGCAGCGAGTTCTTCAACAAGCACGTCGCCATCGTCGGCAACAGCGGGTCCGGCAAGAGCTGCACCACCGCCAAGATCCTGCAGGAAGTCGTCGATCTGCCCCAGGCCCAGGTCGTCCTCTTCGACATGCACGGCGAGTACCGGGCCGCCTTCTCCGACGAGTGCGGACAGACCGACGCCAACGTCACTTACCTGGGCAGCGAGGACCTGGTCCTGCCCTACTGGCTGCTCCGCTACGAGGAGATCGAAACCCTCCTGGTCGACCAGTCCAACCCCCTCCACGTCTCCGCCCAGATATCCTTCCTCCGCACTGCACTGCTGGAGTTCAAGCGCGACGCCGCTCAGGAGCTGGGCCTGGCACGCGAGCTGACCCTGGACACCCCGGTCTATTTCTCCCTCGAGAAGCTCAAGGCCTACGCCGAGAACCTCAACGAGGCCCGCTACGTGCTCAACAGTGAGCACCTCGCCTTTCAGAAGCTCGCCCTCCGCTCGCTCGCCCCCGACGAGCAGCAGAGGATCCTGCGTCAGCAACGTTGCGAATTCAACAAGGGCAACCCCCAGGGCGAGGTGCCCCACCCGCTCTACTTTGGCAAGCTCGTCGGCCTCATCGACCAGATCGACACCCGAATGCTCGACCGTCGCTACGAGTTCCTCCTGCGCCCCATCGAACACGCCGCCTCCACGCCCTTCTTCCGCGACCAGCTCTCCGCCGAGGGCACCGCCGGGCAGATGTCCCAGGTCATGCAGCACCTCATCCGGCTGACCACCGGCAGGACCGAGCCCAGGAGCAACCTCACCATCATCGACCTGTCCGGCATCCCCTTCGACGTGGTCGACGTCACCGTGGCCGTGATCACCCGCCTGCTCTTCGACCTGAACTTCTGGACCCCGGCCCACAAACGCCATCCGCTGCTGCTGGTCTATGAGGAGGCCCACAACTACATCCCCAGGCAGCAGTCCACCCACTCCTTCGCCAGGGTCGCCGTCGAACGCGTGGCCAAGGAGGGGCGCAAATACGGCGTCTCCGCCATGGTCATCTCCCAGCGACCCAGCGAGCTGTCCGAG